>DATHBF010000040.1:0-8385 GCA_035296285.1 Pyrinomonadaceae bacterium
GCCTCGGCCGGCTTCGCCAAGTAAGGCTTCGACGCGAGCACGTCGGCGAGCGCCGCGGCGATGTCCTCCACGTCGGCGCCGACGAAACGCTCCGCGTCGGTCGGGTCGTTGAAGCCGAGGCCGAGGGCCTGAGCGCGAATCTCCGCGGAGCGGGCGCGCGCCTCCGCCGCCGTCGCGCGGGCCTCGGCCTCGCCGGCGCGCGTCTCCGCGGCGGTGCGGGCGTTGTCGGCCTCGCCGCGGGCCGTCTCCGCGGCCTCGCGCGCCTGGTCGGCCGCCGTGCGCGCGGTGCGCTCCGTCTCGACCTCGGCGACGGGCACAAAGCCCTCCGGGATGACGGGCTCGACCGGGGCGACCTGCGTCTGCGTCGTCTCCGTCAGATCGGCCGTGACGGTCGTATCGGTCGTGACGGTGCCCTCGCCACCTTCGACGGGCGGCGTCTGCGTGTCGGGGGTCTGCGTCTCCGGGGTCTGCGTCGTCTCCGTTTCGTCCTCGTCCATGATCGTGTCTACTCCTTAGAAAGAATTGCTGACAGCGGCCTCTCGAAGCGTGACTCACCCCAACGCTCGGAGCGTCGCACGCCGACTAAATCTGCGAGTTGTAGCTTGCCCTCAGTGAAGGCTTTGAATTTGCCCGGCCCGAGCTGCGCCTTTTGCAGCCCCGGCGTCTGACGTGAGAACCACTCGGCGCCGGTCTCGGGCGCCGCGGCTTCGAGCGTGAGGGGGACCTGCACGCAACGACAATTCGGGTGACTGTGAAGGCGCGCGCCGACGGGGAAGACGCGGCCGTGCATGGCGAGGCACATCGAGCACGTGCGCGCGTCGAGCGCGGCCTGCCAGTACCAGCCCCGCAGGGCGCCCGCGTGAGCGAGGTAGGTCTCGCGCGTCGCCTCGCGGTAGGCCCTCACGGTCTCAGTCCTGCAAATCGTCAGCGCGCGCCCCAGCTCGCCGCCGAGGTGGCCACGGATGCGGGAGGCTATACGGCGCACGCCGACCCCTTCGGCCACGCCCGAGACCAGCTCGTCGCCGACGCGACGGGCGAGGCCCGGCCCCCCTTCGGCGAAGAGCTGGCGCAGGGGCGACCCGTCAGCGGCGAAGCCGGCGACGGCCGTCGCGGCGCCCGCGTCGAGCCTGCCGAGCCTCACGGCCGCGGGCGCCCCCGCGGCCTCGCCGACGAGGGCGCCCGCGGCCTCCGCCCCCAGCCCACGCGCCCTCGCCTGCTCGCGCGCGACGAGCAGGGAAGCGACGCGCGAAAACTTCTGCATCTCGACGAGGATGTCGAGCTTGAGGCGCAGGAGGCGGTCGCGCTCGTGAAGCCACGCCGAAGACACCTCCTGCCCCACCCGGCGCCGCCCGTCAAGCTGGGCGGTCAGTTCGCTCACGCGCTCCTCGATCCGGGAGGCCGCCAGCCTGTAGGCGCGCAGGAGGTCGCCGGCCGCCGCGCGCTCGCCGCTTAGCAGCCGGGCTTTCCATCCTTCGGCGATTTCGTACAGGTCGGGCAATTAAACCTCCGCGTTCTGGATGGCCGTCTCGTCGCGGAGCGTGATCGGCAGCAGCCCGAGGTGCTCGATGGCGTTGAGGCCGACGGCGGCGAGTGCGCCTTCGGGCTTGAAGCCGGCGCGGATGAGCGCGCCCGCGGCCTCCACCAGCTTCTTGATCTCGTCGGCCGTCCGCTCGACCTTGCCGGAGACTGCCGCGCCCTCGCCCGAGTCGAAGGCGTTCAGCAGCTCCGTGGCCGTGTCAGTCGTGTCGAACTGGCGCTGCTCGCGCTCGTGGGCGGGGTCATAGCCCAGCTCTTTCTGGAGCGTCGCCTCGCTCACGCCCAACCGCTTTTTGCCCTCGGCCACTTCCACCTTCTCTTTCTGGTCGCCGGGGAGCGGGTCAGGCCAATTCAGCTTGACCTTCTTGCCCTTGATGTTGCCGATGACGAGCAGGGCCTGGACGCACTCCTTAATCATGCGGCCGTAGCGGAGCTGCTTCTTTTTGGTCTTCGAGATGAGCGGGCCGTAGAGGATGCGGAGCGCCAGCCCCGAGAGCTGCCCGATGTTCTCGACCTTGCCCGAGGCGACCTCGGGCACGCCCGTCATCTCGGCCAGCCCCTCGCGCAGCACCTTGCGCAAGCTGAGCGCGGTCGAGATGTCTTGCTTCATCTCCAGCAGCCCGATCTCGGCCTCGACGCTCGTCCCGCCCGCGCCGCCCGTCGGCTTGAGGAAGAGCATGCCGTCGGTCCCCCATTCGAGGTCCTGCTTTTTCAGGTTCTTCGCGTAGGGCTTCGGGCTGGAGTGGATGCGCACGATCTTCCCGCACATCGAATCGAGGCGGGAGATGTAGCTGATGATCTTCAGCACCGGCTCCGTCAGGTCCGGCCTGCCGTAGACGCTCTTAGGGTTCGGCAGGTTCTTACAGTGGAAGATCGGCGGGAAGGGGAAATTCCAGATCACGCCGTCCCCGACCCGCGCCCACGTCTTGCCGTTGTCGTAAGAGTGGGACTCCTCGATGAGCCACGTGAGGCCGTCGTCGGCGCGCGAGGTCGTCTCCCTGAAGAGGTAGGGCCTGCCCGCGCCGTCCCGGAGCTGGTAGGTGCAGTGGAACGCGACGACGCGCGAGACATCGTGCTCGTCGGTCTCGACGCGGAAGAGCAGAGGGTCGCCGACGGTGACGCGCGCTCGCCCCGACGGCTCGATGCTGATCTTCAGGTAGGCGTCGCCGCACTTCGCGCCGTCCTCCGCCATCTCCTGAAACTCTTCGTCGCGCTGCGCCTGCGGCCAGACCGTCTCTAAATACTCCTCGCCCGTCGTGTCCTCGTCGGTGCCGACGCCGATCACCAGCGACTCGCCGAAGAGGAAGCCGACGCCCTTGTCCACGATGACCTCGGAGTAGTTGACGTGGACGTTGTCATCCGGCTCGCCCGATTTAATCTTGAGCTGCGCCGGCGCGAGGCCGTTGTAGAAGTTGAACGCGCGCGCGGCGAGCTGCGCCCACAGACTGCTAAATATGTTCATTTGCCCTCCCACCTGTCGCCCGTCCAATCGTGCAAAAACATCACCCATCCCCACTCGCCGAAGACAGCGATGAGCGGGTGGACAAGCCCGTTATGGACAAACCGCCAAAAGTAATAGCGCATCAGAAGCCTTCCGCTTTTCAACGCGGGGTGTGTTCACCTTCACCCTCCGCGCGGCTACCACAGCGACCCGCCGTGTTCCGCCGTCCCGTTCAAATTCAGCATCGCGGCCTGGCGCGCCAGCGCCCGAGCGATGACCGTGTCGTCGTGCATCCCGCGCGGCGCGCTGTAGCTGATGCGCCCCGTGTGGTCGTTCTTCTGCGACTCGTAAGCCTCCAGCTCGCCGGTGGCCACGGCCGAGTCAACCCACTTGAACTCCTCGCGCTCGAAGGTGAGGGCGAGGGACTGAATCAGCGGGGGCTTCGACTGCCCCGTCGTCTCGAAGCCGTAGAGCGGGAGCCCTTCCGAGACGAGGGCTTCGAGGTTCGGCCCGCCGATTGAATTGCTCTCGACGAGCCCGCCCTGCACCTTCCACTTCTGACAGAAGTCCGCGACGCGCTCGCGCTGGAAGGCCCAGCCCACCTGATTGAACCTGAGCAGCTCCACCTCACGGCGGCAGGTGATGCACAGGGCCGAGATGACCGTGAAGTCGCGCTTCTGACCCCAATCGAGGCCGAGCACGATCTCGTGTCCCGCGTGCTCGGCCGGGCACGTCTCGACTTTCGTCAGGTTATTGAGGAGGTTGCGGAAGACCGCGCCCGCGTTCTCAAGGAAGCGCGCCAGATATTCCTGCTCGAAGGTCAGCTCGGGCAGGTCCCCGCGCGCGCTCTCGATCTCGCTCGGCTTAATGAACGGGTTCGTCAGCGTCGGCATCTGCCAGCTCTGGTAAGCCGGCTGGAGCGGGTCCTGACCTCTGAGAAAGAGCTGCCGGAAAAAGTTCAGGCCCTTCGGCGTCGAGAGAAACCAGGCGTCGCCTTCGTAGTCGGTGAGCGTGGGGCGAATCTCTTCGTTCCACTGCATCTCCAGCAGCGCGCACATGGCGGCCTCGTCAATGACGATGCGCTTGTATTTGCGACCGCGGGCGACGGTGCCGCCGTCGAGCGACCACATCTCGACGACGCCGCCGGTGACGAGTTCGATCCGCCGCTGCTGGGTGTCTTTGCGCGCGACGACGGGGGCCAAGTACTTGAGCGCCTCGCGCCAGACTTCAAGGAGCAGTTTGTAGGTGGGCGCGAACCACGCTACGGGGTAGCCTAGAAGCGCGGGGGGCAGGAGCCGGTCAACGCCGAAAGTCGTCTTGCCGAAGCGCCGGCCGCAGGCGAGGACGTTAAACCGGCTCGCTTCCCTCGCAATCCTCATTTGCCCGGCGTGCGGCGTCGGCAGCGTCAGCGTTATTGCCCCCGACGTATTCGACCTTGATGCGGAGTTCCGGGCCGCCCGCTCCTGCCGCCTGCGAACCGTCCTCGGCCTCACCCTCGTCTGCGGCATAACCATAAGCGCGCTCGCCGGTCTCCTTCGCTAACTCGTCGAGGACCTTGAAAAAGGCGTTCACCTCGTCCCGGTTGAACTCCTCGTAATCAACGCGGACGGCCTGCGCCCCCGTCCCGATAAACTTCACTTGTGGCAGCCACAGGCGGCCCTCACGGCACAGCTCCCGGTGCAGCACCTCCGCCAGCTCGTGAAGCGCGCCGACTCTCGTCTCCCGCAGCGCGAAGCCCCTCATCAGCGCGCCGGTCTCCGAAGCCTCGACGATCTCCTGGAGCTTCACGCCGCGCGAATCCCGGTAGTAATCAACTTGCTGGCGGCTGACCTTGTAAGGCGGGTCGAACTGAGAAGCGCGTTTGTTGATCTCGCGGGTCTTGAGACCTTCGGAGATCAATGCGAGCAAGTGATTCTTCTGCTTGTCGTCCAGGTCCATAGTTCACTTGTGCGATGGCCGTCGCGGTCACTCTCCCGTCGGCGCGGCTCAAGGCTTCCGAGAGCAGCTCCAGGTCTTCATTCCAGGCGCCGTGCCTTTCGGCTACGTCGTGGAAATCCTCGAAGTCATGCGGGACGATGAAGAGCGCGTCCGTCTCCCCTTTGCGCCCGCCGTGCTTCAGCTCGTGGTCTACCAGCGCGAGACGCCACTCGGCCGACTTCGACAGCCACACCGGGAGGCAGACCTCCATGACGAAGAAGGGCTTGGGCTCGCCCTCGGCGCCGGGCGTGGCGAGGAAGGCGTGCAGGCCCGAGACCTTCCTCATCACCGCCGCCTTCTTCTGCCCCCCGATGACCGGCGGCTTGTTCACCCACACATACTCAATGCGGACGCCGTCGAGGTGCGGGTGGTATAGCTCGATGAGACGGGCGGCGACCTCCGCCACTTCCGGGGCGCGCGCGTATTCCTTCCTCCCGCTCATTTCCTCGACGACCCTCTCGCCAGCGCGCGCCGGCGGCGCTCGATGTTGACGACGCCCGTCACTGACGCCTTGATAGAGCGGAGGGCGCCGAGGCCGATCACCGCCTCGTCGGGCAGGCAGTAGATGCAGATGAGGCCGCCGTCTCTCTCGTAGAGCGTGGCGCACTTCCTCGGGCAACGGTCACAGGCGTTCGGTGCCTTCATCTCTCGTCACCTCTTCCCGGCGAGCTTCAGCAGGATTTCCCGTTGCGTCTCGCGCACCTCGCGCACGTCGGCCGACATCTCGCGCAGGTCTTCGCGTATCAGCTCAAACTCGTGGCGGGTGACGAGCTGGCCCCGCTCCGCGGTCGAGTGGACGGCCGACTGCTCCAGCGCCTCGACGCGCGCCGTGAGCCGCCCCTGCCCGAAGCGGAAAGAGCCCCAGCCCGCGCCGGCGCCGGTCAGTGAAGACACGGCGAGCGGCGCGAGCCACGGGAGCGCGTCCAGCATCAGAAACAGGAGGTAAATCAGCCCGACCATTTCTAACCTCACAGCAGGAGCTTCACGGCAAAGAGGCCGACCACGGCCAGCGTCGCGCGCCTCGCGCTCTTGCGCGCCTTGCTCGCCTCGCCCTTCAATCGCTCGTTGTCACTCTTGAGCAGGGCGACCGTCTGCTCGTTCAACGTGATAGCTCGTTCGAGAAACCCGACCGCCTGTTTGAGCTGCGCGATCTCGCGCTCGGCCGACTGGTAGCTCGTCTGGAGCGATGCGGAGTTCGCTTTCTCCGCGGCGACCTGCGCCTCCAGCGCCTCGATCTGAGCGCGCTGCGCCTCCATCAGCTCGCGCCCGGCCTTCACCTCCGAGACGAGCTGAGAGATCAACTGCTCGTCATCGACAGCGGGCGAATCGCCGGCCGGGGTAGAGTCGGGCGAGGTCTGCGCAGTTGCGACGATGCAGAGCGCCGAGGTCATCAGCGCCGCGCACATCAGTCGTGTGAGTAGCTTTTTCATAATTCGCACCCGCTTCCTTCGTTCTTTCTTTCGTCACCTCGGCCCGGCGCGCCGCCTGCTCGACCGCCGGCTTGATGGCGCGCTCGCGGACCTGGTCGTTGACCTTGCGTTCGGTGGCCGTCTCGTTCGCGCCGGCGACGGCGGCCGCCGCCTGGTCGTGTGCGGCCTCGGCCTGCGCCTGCGTCGCCTGCACCTCGCGGGAGGCTACCGCGCCCCGGATGCCCGAGACGACGCCTCCGCCGAACTGCCACGCGACGAAACAGAACGCGAAGAGCGCCCCCCCTTCACCTTGCGCAGCGCGCGCACGAGCGCCGCCCGGACCTCGTGCCGGTAGAAGTAGACGAGGCCGACGGCGCCGAGCAGCGCCGCGATCAAAAACACCTTGCCGCCGAGGCCCATCGTCCAGAGCGTGACGATGCCGCCTCCGGCGCGCAGGCCGAGCTTGCGCGCGATGCCGGCGCCGACCGCTTTCGTCTCGTCGTTGACGGGGATTTCGTCGAGCAGCGACGGCTCCGGCGCGGGCGCCTGTGTGGCCGCCGCGGGCGCCTGCGGGGCCTGTGGCGGCGCTTCCGTGGCCGCAGGGCCTTGCGGGGTGGCCGGGGCCGCCTGCGGGGCCGTGAGAGAGTCGAGCGTGTGGCCGAGGCGGGCCTCGGCGAACTGTGCATCGTCGAGGACCTTCAGCGCGACGAGGTAGCGGCGCTGACGGTCAACGCGGCCGTTGTAACCGCCGTTGACGCGCCGCGTCGTCTTGTCGAAGCGCGCGAGGTCCCGCGCGTCGCCGCGGCCACTGAGCGCGTCGGCGAGCGAGTTCAGATTGTTTGACTTCCAGAAGAAGGCCGAGGCGCGGAAGCCGTGCTCAGGCGTCGAGAGCAGTTCGGGCTGCTCCGTCAGCGGCAGGTCGAGCGCGATGGCGGCGCGGGTGTAGTTGAGGCGGCCCGTCGTCTGGATGGGGCCGCGGCCCTTGAAGCGACGGCCGTCGCCCGGCTTGAGGTTGCCGAGGTCGCGCCGGCCCTCGTAAGCGGCGCCGCTGGCGATCTCCTCCATGTATTTGAAGTCGAGCGACTCGTGGCCGAGCTGCGCGAAGTAGGCCGCGGCGCGCAGGCGCGTCACGATCCCCGACTCCCGCATCGAGGCGACCAGGAGCGGCAGGTAGAGGGCAGCCTTGCGGTCGGGGCAGGCCGGGAAGAGCTTCTTGAACTGAGAAAGGGTAATCACTGGCCGACTCCTCGACGAGAAATTCGTGAGGGGGCGGGCTCGTCAGGCGTGGCTGCGGCCGTTCCTGGGCTGCCAGCGCGGACGCGCGAGCGGGCGCCCCCTCACGAGGGAGACCATAAGGGCGAACGCTCTCGGGGCGTGACGGTGCTTTTAATGGAAGCGTGAGGCTTTATTCGCTTTATGAACGGATACAGTCTTGCGGGTTTTTATGACTTTTATGCGCCGGGGGGATTGATTTATGAGGAGGTGTCTTTTACATTGGCAGCGGGGACGAGCACGCGGGGTTTGAGACGCCAACGCACCGATGCTCGTCCCCGAGCCGTGCGGGTTAATCACTCACCAAATGCTCGTCCCGTTACGGCCTCGACCGTGCCCTCGCAAGCGCAAGGAAGCCGCCGGAGCCGCAGCCCCGAGACCTCTCACGCTCTCCGCCCCCATGATTAAGTTCAAGGAGTTAAGGCTTTGCGAAAAGTGTATCAGTTCCCCTTTGCCGTCCGCCCGGCCATGCGTCTGCGTGAGATAGAGGCCGCCCTGCGCAGCTCGCGCGTCATCGTCCCCGTCCCCTCGCGCCCGACCCTCATCAGCCTCATCGAAGACGGCACGCTTGAGGGTTTCAAGCTGCCGCAGGCGAATAAGAAGTCTCAGAGCTGGCACGTCTACGAGGACTCTTTTCATCAGTGGGTTAAGTCATTCCAGCCCGAGGCTTACGCCCCCGTGTCGCCGTCGCCCGGCTACGGCCGCCGAGTAGCCTTGCCGCGGGCGGCATAAAGTCTCCAGTCAGGAACG
>DATHBF010000041.1:0-2357 GCA_035296285.1 Pyrinomonadaceae bacterium
CGCGCTGGAAGGGGAGGTCGCGCTGCGCCGCCCCCTCCTCGCCTGGGCGCGGCGCGCGGACACCGAAAGCTACTGCCGCGCGCGCGGCTTCGAGTGGCGGGCCGACGAGATGAACGAGGACGAAGGCTTCGCCCGCGTGCGCGTCCGCCGCAGGCTGTTGCCGCTCCTGGAAACCTTCAACCCGCGCGCGACCGAAGCCCTCGCGCGCGCCGCCGACCTTTTGCGCGAGGACGCCGCGGCTCTCGAATCGGCGGCCGCCCGCCTGCTCGAAGAGGCCCGCGCCCAATCCGCCGAAGAATCGGCCGGAAAGGCTCGGCCGCTCCGCGTCGAGGTGTTGAGAGCCGCGCCCGCCTCGCCCCGCCGCCGAGCCCTGCGCCGCTGGCTCGCGCTCGGCCGCGGCGACCTGCGCCGGGTCGAGATGGCGCACCTCCTCGCCGTCGAGAAGCTTCTGGAGGGAGGGCGCGGCGGCCGCGTCGCCGAGCTGCCGGGCGGCGCCCGCGTCGAGCGGCGGCGCGGCCTGCTCCTCTTCCACCCGGCGGCGCGAGAAACAGCGCGTTGACACCCGCGGCCGGCGGGTTTAGCTTATCCCCGCCGCATCCGCTCGCGTCCCGCCGGCCCGGTACTCACCCGCCGCCGCCGGCCTCATCGGTTAGCTCAGGAGGGACACGATGAACGCTCACAAACTCCGCACACTCACCCGAGGCGCCAACCTCCTCCCGCTGACTTTCACCCTGCTGTTTTTAGTCGTTGTCGCGTTCGGCTTCGCTTCCGGCGGCGCCCGGTCGCAGCAGGAGGAGACTCCGGCTAATGAAAGGAGGTTCGAGAACACGGTGCCGGCGCACGTCCCGATTAAGGTGAAGCTCAAGAGCGAGAAGTCGTTCAAGGACTTGAAGAACAAGGGCTGGGCGCGGGAGTTGGAGATAGAGGTCAAGAATACCGGCACCAAGCCCATCTACTTCATGTACATGGTGGTGCTCCTGCCGGACTTCATACTCGCCGACGGCAATCCGGTAGGCTTTCGGGTGAAGTACGGCAGGGGACTGTTAGTGCGCTTAGAGACGCCTCTGGAGCCGGACGACAAGCCGGTCCTGCCGGGCGAGAGCGTCACGCTCAAGATTCCTGAGAATCGTGTCCGCGGCTATGAGGCTATAAGGGAGGAAGAGAATAAGGAAGATCCGAAGAAGGTCGAGCTCGACTTACAACTGATAAACTTCGGAGATGGCACCGGGCTACAGGGTAAAGACGGGAGGCCCATGCCTCCCCCGCCCAGAAAGACATCCCAGTCTGCGCCACCCCCAAGGGCTCCTTCCGGCGCGTGCCGACCGGGGCCGGCCCTCCGAAGGCCGGGCGACTTCGCCGCGTTCCTCAAAGCAGGATACTTCGCAGAACCCGCAATAACCTTGCGGGTTGATTTTTCTCCGCCCGAGCCGGCGCCGGCCGCGCCTGCGTTCGATTGCAACTGCCAGAACGTCCCCGGCTGCTGGCAGTGTAGACTTGACTGTTCGTATCATTGCCCCTGCGACGAGTTCTGCGATTTTCCCGGAGTCGTGGCTACAGGGTCTTGCAGCACCGGCTCATGTCTCCGGTCCCAAACCGTAAACGAACCCTGCGATACCGCTTATAACGGTAAGCAGCGGTGTCAATATCAAGAAATCGTAGGCTCTTGCGCCGTCGGGGACCCGTTGCCCGACCCTTCGCCTAACCAGTCGCCCTCGCCGGCCCCGACACAATCACCGACGCCGACGCCGACGCCCCCCTGCCCTTACGAGGATTACCCCGACTGCTGCGTCAAGTGCATCCCCCCGGCCGGGACCTCGACCGCCTGGGGCGTCGAGTGCAACAACTGCCCCGCGGGCACGCCCTTCCCCGACGGCTGCTACAAGAAGTTCCCGAATGCCTCCTGCCCACAGGGCACCAAAGAGTCCCCCGCTTTCGGCGGCGTCTGCTGCCCGCAGGCGGCCGGCGGTGGTGGGGCGCAGCCCTGCTACGTGACGGGCACCTGCCCCGGCGACGATGACGACGACGCCAGCGGCGGCGTCGGCCCCTCCTCGCCCGTGCTGGTGGACGTTTCAGGCGACGGCTTCCGCCTGACTGACGCGGCCCGAGGCGTCCCCTTCGACCTCGACGCGGACGGCAAGGCGGAACATTTGAGTTGGACGGCAGCCGGCTCCGACGACACATGGCTGGCCCTCGACCGCGACGGCGACGGCCGCATCCAGAGCGGGCGGGAGCTGTTCGGCAACTTCACGCCGCAGCCGCCCGGCCCCGCGCCTAATGGCTTCCTCGCCCTCGCCGAGTTCGACCGGCGCGAGAACGGCGGCAACGGCGACGGCCTGATAGACTCGCGCGACTCGGTC
>DATHBF010000042.1:0-11640 GCA_035296285.1 Pyrinomonadaceae bacterium
CTACCCGCGGCGGCCGCTGCACGAGATTCTGCGCCTCGCCGCCGTCGAGACGCCAGACGCGACGGCCACCGCCTTCCTCGGCGCGCACATGACGTTCGCCGAATTGAAGGCGCAGGCCGACAAGCTCTCCGCCGCGCTCGCGCGCCTCGGCATCGGGCAGCACGACCGCGTCGGCGTCATGCTGCCGAACTGCCCGCAGTACCTCGTCGCCACCTTCGCCGCGCTGCGCCTCGGCGCCGTCGTCGTCAACGTCAACCCGCTCTACACGCCGCGCGAAGTCCTCGTCGTCTCGAAGGACTCGGGGATGCGTGCGCTCCTCACGCTCGACGTGCTCGCGCCCGTCACGCAGGCCGTCCGCGGGGAGAGCGGCATCGAACACCTCGTCGTCACCTCGGCCGCGGAATACTCGGCGGCCGCGCAGGCGTGCCCGCAGGTCGAGGGCGCGTTGAGGCTCGCGGACCTCCTCGCCGACGTGGGCGAGCCCGACCTGCCCGCCGTTGACATCAAGCCCGACGACGTGGCCGTGCTGCAATACACCGGCGGCACGACGGGCGTGCCGAAGGGCGCGATGCTCACGCATTACAACGTCTTCGCCAACGTCATCCAGACGCAGTGCTGGGCGCACAGCGACATGAGGCGCGGCGGCGGCGACACCTACCTGGTCGTCATCCCCTACTTCCACATCTACGGCTTCACCGTCTGCATGATGGCCGGCGTCTGGCGCGGCGCGCGGCAAGTCCTGATTCCGAAGTACGACGTGGAGGCGCTGCTCACGGCCATCCGCGATTACGCGCCCACGTACTTCCCGGCCGTCCCGACCATCTACATCTCCCTGCTCAACCACCCGAAGGCGAGGGAGTACGGGCTCGACAAGATACACAACTTCAACAGCGGCTCGGCCCCGCTGCCCGTCGAGGTCATCGAGCAGTTCGAGCGCCTGACGGGGGGCACGCTCAAAGAGGGCTACGGACTGTCGGAGGCGTCGCCCGTCACGCACACCACCGCGGCGCTCTCCCTGCGCAAGCCCGGCAGCATCGGCCTGCCGCTGCCCGACACGGACATCAAAATCGTTGACCTTGAGACGGGCGAGCGCGAGGTGGCCGTCGGCGAGGAGGGCGAGCTGTGCATCGCCGGGCCGCAGGTGATGAAGGGCTACTGGAACCGGCCCGACGAGACGGCAATCGCGCTCCGTCAGGACGCGCAGGGGCGGACGTGGCTCTACACCGGCGACGTGGCGCGCATGGACGAGGACGGCTACACCTACATCGTCCAGCGCAAGAAGGACATGATCATCGTCAGCGGCTTCAACGTCTACCCGTCCGAGGTCGAGTCGGTGCTCTACACGCACCCGGCCGTGATGGAGGCCGCCGTCATCGGCCTGCCGGACGCCTACCGCGGCGAGTCCGTCAAGGCTTTCGTCGTGCTCAAGCAGGGCGCGGACGCCACGCCCGAAGAGCTGACCGAACACTGCAAGCGCGGCCTCGCCGAGTTCAAAATCCCCACCGAGGTCCGCATCCGCGAGAGCCTGCCCAAGACGGCCGTCGGCAAAATCCTCCACCGCGTCCTGCGCGAGGAAGGGGAATCGGAGGAATAGACGAGATGACCGACCACGAAGCCATCAAGTTCGACATCTGCTGCGCGGCGCGTCTGCTCTACAGGCAGGGCCTGAGCGTCGCGAACGCTGGCCATCTGAGCGTCGCCGTCGGGCCGGACGAGATGCTCGTCAACCACTTCGGGCCGTCGTTCGCGACGCTGCGGCCGGAGAACGTCGTCCGCGTCAACTTCGCCGGCCAGGTCCTTGAAGGCGACGCCTACGTCAACGACACGATTCGCCTGCACGGCGTCATTCACAGGGAAAACCCGCAGGCCGTCGCAATCGCGCACACGCACCCGCCCGCGGTCGTGACGCTGAGCGCGCTGCGCGTCTTGCCGGAGATTTACGACCAGGAGAGCTGCATCCTCGCCGACGACGTTGGGATGGTGGAAGAAGACTTCGCCGGACTCGCCTCTGAAGAAGAACGGGTCTTGCCGATTGCGCGCGGGCTTTCACGAAAGCGCGCCGTCATCCTCCCCAACCACGGGGCAATCACGACCGGCGACAACGTCCAGATGGCCTTCGCCCGCATGATTCTTCTCGAAGGCATGGCCGCGCGCCACCTGGCCGTGAACGGCGCGGCGCGCGTCCTGGGCCGCGAGCCGGTGGCGATTTCGCCCGAGGCCGCGCGGCGCGCGAAGGCCGAGATAGCGCGCATCCCCGTCTTCGCGCCCCTCTGGAAAGACTTCCTGACGCGGCTGCGCGCGACCGACCCCGACCTGTTCCAGGGGAGAGAGAACTGATGAGCTACACGATCAAGCGAGTGGTGGTCATCGGCTCCGGCACGATGGGCGGCGGCATCGCCGCGCACGCCGCCAACGCCGGCCTGCCCGTCTACCTGCTCGACATCGCGCCCGCGGAGCTGACGCCCGAAGAGGAGAAGCGCGGCCTCAAGCTCGAAAGCCCGCAGGTGAGAAACCGCGTCGTCGCGGCCTCGCTCGAACGACTCAAGAAGTCACGGCCTGCGGCCTTCTTCACGCCCGAGGCGGCGGGGCTGGTGACAATCGGCAACCTCGAAGACGACTTCGGCCGGGTCGCGGAGGGCGACTGGATCGTCGAGGCCATCGTCGAGCAACTCGGGCCGAAGCGCGAGCTGATGGCGCGCATCGAGAGGGCGAGAAAGCCGGGCAGCATCGTTTCGAGCAACACGTCGGGCCTGCCCATCAACTCCATCGCCGCCGAAACTTCGGATGACTTCCGCGCCCACTTCCTCGGCACCCACTTCTTCAACCCGCCGCGCTACATGAAGCTGCTCGAAGTCATCCCGACGCCGGAGACGAAGCCGGACGTGGTCGAGTTCATCACGGACTTCGCCGAGCGCCGACTCGGCAAGGGCGTCGTGATTTGTAAGGACACGCCGAACTTCATCGCCAACCGGCTCGGCTCCGTGCTCGGCGCAGCGGCCACCGGCTTCGTGCTTGAGAACAAGTACACGGTCGAAGAGGCGGACGCCATCCTGAGCCCGCTCATCGGCCGCCCGAAGACCGGCCTCTTCCGCCTTCAAGACCTCGTCGGCTTAGACGTTTCAAGCTCGGTCGGCGACAACCTCTACGGCCTTATCCCCGACGACGAGACGCGCGAAGTCCTGCGCAACCAGAACCTCGGGACGCTGCGGACGACGCAGATGGAGCACGGCCGCCTTGGCGATAAGACCGGCCAGGGCTTTTACAAGAAGCCGCCGAAGGGCGCGAAGGGCGACATCCTCTCCCTCGACCTTGAGACGTTCGAGTACCGCGAGCGGCGCGAGCCCGACATCCCCTCGATAAAGGAGGCGATGAAGATAAAGTCTCTGCCCGAGCGCCTTCGCTTCGTGCTCGCGCAGGACGACAAGGCGGGGAGGCTGGCTCGGCACGTCGTCTACAACACGCTCGGCTACGCTTCGCGGCGCGTCCCCGAAATCACCGACCACCTCGTCAACGTTGACCGCGCGATGCGCTGGGGCTACTCGCACGAGCTGGGGCCGTTCGAGCTGTGGGACGCGCTCGGCGTGCGCGAGACGGCCGAGGCGATGGGGCGGGAGGGCGTCGCCGTCGCGGCGTGGGTCCGCGAGATGCTGGACGCCGGGCACGAAAGCTTCTACCGCTCGGAGGACGGCTTCAAGAGCTTCTACGACCCGGCGCGCAAGGGTTACGTGGCCGAAGCGCCGGACGAGAGGAAGCTGGAGGTGGCGCGTCTGAGATCGTCGGGGCGCGTCGTGCGCGAGAACAAGGGGGCGAGCCTCGTTGACCTCGGCGACGGCGTGGCGTGTCTTGAGTTCCATACGAAGATGAACACGCTCGACGGGGACGTGAAGAACTTGCTGCTCGAATCGGTCGCTGAAGTAGAGGCGGGCGACTGGCGCGGCCTCGTCATCGGCAACGACGCCGCGGACTTCTCCGTCGGCGCGAATCTCGCGGGCGGCGTCGCAAGTTTTGAAGATTTGGAGGGCGCGGTCCGTGGGATGCAGGAGGCGCTGACGGCCGTCCGCTTCTGCGCGAAGCCGGTCGTGACGGCCCCGGCGGGGCGCACGCTCGGAGGCGGCTGCGAAGTCTCGATGGCGGGCGCGCGGGCGGCGGCGGCCGCCGAGACTTACATGGGGTTGGTCGAGGTGGGCGTCGGGCTCGTCCCGGCCGCGGGCGGGTGCAAGGAGTTCGTGCGCCGCTTCGTCTCGCCGCCGATGCGCGCGACGGGCAACGCCGACCCGGTCCCGTTCTTACAGCAGGCGCTTCAGACCATCGCCACGGCCAAGGTTTCCACGAGCGCCGCCGAGGCGCGCGCCTTCGGGTATCTGACCGAGGGCGACCTCGTCGTCATGAACCGCGACCACCAGCTGGCGGAGGCGAAGCGGCTGGTGCTCGAACTCTCGGACGCGGGTTACGCGCCGCCTGCGCGCGGGAAGACCTGTTACGCCGCCGGGCGCGACTCGCTCGCGGCCCTGCGCGCCGGGCTCTACGTCATGCAGCAGGGCGGCTACATGAGCGAGTACGATCTGCACGTCAGCCTCAAGGTGGCCTACGTTCTCTGCGGCGGCCCAATCTCTTCGGCGCAGTGGGTTGACGAGCAGTATTTTCTGGACCTTGAGCGCGAGGCGTTCCTCTCTTTGTGCGGCGAGCAGAGGACGCAGGAGCGCATCGCGCACATGCTCTCGACGGGCAAGCCTTTGAGGAATTAAGGGATGACGCGGGAGGCTTTTGACCTTCAACTTCCTCCGGCCCGTCTTCAGCGGCGACACGGTGCGCTGCGAGGTTAAGATAGAAGAGTTGGAAGAGAAGGGGCAGCACACGCATCTAAAGTCCTCCCGGGTCTGTCGCAACCAGCACGGCAAAGAGGTGATGACGGGCGACGCCGAGGGAGTGATAAAGGGTTGAAATCAGGAGCCATATGAGAGAAGCAGTGATCGTGGCCGGCGTGAGGACGGCCGTGGGCAAGGCGCCGCGGGGGACTCTGCGGACGACGCGGCCGGACGACATGGCGGCGGCCGTCATCGAGGATTTGTTGAGGCGCGTGCCGGAGCTTCGGCCCGAGACGATTGACGACGTAATCATGGGCTGTGCGACGCCGGAGGGCGAGTCGGGGACCAACGTCGCGCGCATCGCGGCCTTACGCGCCGGCCTGCCGCACGAGGTGCCGGCCGTGACGGTCAACCGCTTCTGCTCGTCGGGCTCGCAGACGATTGCGATGGCGGCCGAGCGCATCATGGCGGGCATGGCCGAGTGCGTCATCGCGGGCGGCACCGAGTCCATGAGTATGCTTCGCGGCAACACGAAGTTTCGGCCCAACCCGTACCTCGTCGAGAACCGGCCCGGCGTCTACCTGAGCATGGGCCTGACGGCCGAGAACGTGTCGCGGCAATACAACGTAACGCGCGAGGAGGCGGACGCCTTCTCCTACCGCAGCCACCGCCTCGCGCTCGCCGCGATTGAAGAGGGGAGGCTCCGGGACGACGGCATCGTCCCGCTCGAAGTCGAGATCAACGGCGTGGGCGAGGACGGCCGCGTGAGCCGCAAGACCCTCACGTTCGACACGGACGAGGGGCCGCGGCCCGACACGACGCCGGAGGGCCTGGCGAAACTGCGCCCCGTCTTCCACGTCAAGGGGACGGTCACGGCCGGCAACTCCAGCCAGACCTCGGACGGCGCGGCCGGCGTCGTCGTCATGTCGCGCGGGCGCGCGGAGGAGTTGGGCCTGAAGCCCCTGATGCGTTTCGTCTCGTACGCGGTGGGCGGCGTGCCGCCGGAGATCATGGGCATGGGGCCGGTGGCGGCCGTGCCGAAAGCGTTAAAGCTAGCGGGCCTGAAGCTCGACGACGTTGACCTCATCGAGCTGAACGAGGCTTTCGCGTGCCAGGCCATCGCCGTGATGCGCGAACTCGGGATGGACGAAGAGCGGACGAACGTCAACGGCGGCGCGGTCGCGCTCGGCCACCCGCTCGGCGCGTCGGGCGCGAAGCTGACCGTGCAGATAATGGGCGAGATGCGGCGGCGGCGCAGCCGCTACGGGCTGGTGACGATGTGCGTCGGCGGCGGGCAGGGCGCGGCCACCATTTTCGAGAACCTACAGACATGAGCAGCGAAGACCCCTACGTCGGCTTTCAGGTCTCGCAGCGCGCGAAGGACATTTACGGGCGGCTGCGCGCCTTCATGGACGAGCACGTCTACCCGAACGAGAGGAAGTTTTACGAGCAGATAAATCAGGGCGACCGCTGGCGGCCGGTCCCCTTGATGGAGGAGCTGAAGGCGAGGGCGAAGGCCGAGCGGCTTTGGAACCTGTTCCTGCCGGAGAGCAAGTACGGCGCGGGGCTCTCGAACCTTGAGTACGCGCCGATGGCCGAGTTGATGGGGCGCTCGGTGTCGTTCGCGCCCGAGGTCTTCAATTGCAGCGCGCCGGACACGGGCAACATGGAGGTGCTCGTCCGCTACGGCTCGCCGGAGCAGAAGGAGCGTTGGCTGCGCCCGCTGCTCGAAGGCGAGATTCGGTCGTGCTTCGCGATGACGGAGCCGGAGGTGGCCTCGTCCGACGCGACGAACATCCAGGCGACCATCACGCGCGACGGCGACGAGTACGTCATACGCGGCCGCAAGTGGTGGACGAGCGGGGCGGGCGACCCGCGCTGCCGAGTAGCCATCTTCATGGGCAAGACCGACCCGGAGGCGCCGAAGTACCGGCAGCAGACGATGATACTCGTGCCGATGGACGCCGAGGGCGTGCGCGTCCGAAGGATGCTCACGGTCTACGGCTACGACCACGCGCCCCACGGGCACGCGGAAGTCACCTTTGAAGACGTGCGCGTGCCTGCCTCGAACGTCCTGCTCGGCGAGGGGCGCGGCTTCGAGATAGCTCAGGGGCGTCTGGGGCCGGGGCGCATCCACCACTGCATGAGGCTCGTCGGGATGGCCGAGCGCGCGCTCGAAGCCATGTGCCGCCGCGTCACGGGGCGCGTCGCCTTCGGCAAGCCGCTCGCCGCCCAAGGGACGATACGCGCCGACATCGCGCGTTCGAGGATGGAGATCGAGCAGGCGCGGCTGCTGACTTTGAAAGCCGCGCTGATGATGGACACGGTGGGCAACAAGGCCGCCCGCGCCGAGATAGCGATGATTAAAGTCGTCGCGCCGAACGTCGCGCTCGCCGTCCTCGACCGCGCCGTGCAGGCGCACGGCGGCGCGGGCGTCTCGGACGACTTCCCGCTCGCCTCGATGTGGGCCAACGCGCGCACGCTCCGCCTCGCCGACGGCCCCGACGAAGTCCACGCCGAGACGGTCGCGCGCCTTGAGCTGGAAAAGTACCGGGACTGAAGATGCCTTTGACCGAAATCGAGAGCGTGGCGGAGCTGAGCCGTCTCGTCGGCCGCGACGTGGCCGAGAGCGACTGGCTGGAAGTTTCGCAGGAGCGAATCGAGCAGTTCGCGGAGGCGACCGGCGACCACCAGTGGATTCACACCGACGCCGAGCGCGCGGAGCGCGAGTCGCCGTTCGGCGGCACGGTCGCGCACGGCTTTCTCACCCTCTCGCTCTTGAGCGAGCTGGCGCGGACGGCTCTCTCGGCAGGCGGCGTGCGGCTGGCCGTCAATTACGGGCTCAACCGCGTGCGCTTCGTCGCGCCCGTTATGTCGGGCTCACGCATCCGCGGCCGGTTCAGGCTGGCGGCGCTCGACGAGGTGAAGGGCGGGGTGCAGGCCGCGTGGAGGGTGACGGTCGAACGCGAGGGCGACGAGAGGATTTGTTGCGTGGCCGACTGGCTGGTGCGTTACTACGTCTGAAAACTTTTGAACATATGAGCGCAGAAAAAGAAGGGGCGCGCACGCGCACGGTGAGCTGGGAAGACCCGCGCGCGTTGGCCGAGGCTGGGCGCGGCGTGTCGGGTCTGGAGTTCCTGCAAAGGGTGGCTTCCGGCGAGCTGCCGCGTCCCCCCATCAGCGCGCTCATGAACTTCGGCCTGGCTGAGCTGGGCGAGGGATGGGCCGTCTTCACGGTGGAGCCGGCCGAGTATCACTACAACCCCATCGGCGTCGTTCACGGGGGCGTGGCGGCGACGCTTTTGGATTCGGCGATGGGCTGCGCGGTCCATTCGACGCTGCCGGCGGGCGCCGGTTACACGACGCTTGAGTTCAAGGTCAACTTCCTGCGGCCGCTGACGGCCGAGACTGGCGAGGTGCGGTGCGAAGCGCGCGTCATACACGTCGGCGGGCGCACGGCGACGGCCGAGGGGAAGGTCGTTGACGCCGCGGGGAAGCTCTACGCGCACGCCACGACGACCTGCATCATCTTCCGACCCTGAAAAGAGTATGGCCGACGCTCCAGACACGAGGCCCGTGCGCGCGAGCGAGGAACTCGACTGGGCCGCGCTCGCCTCGTATCTGCGCGAGCGGCTGCCGGGCGTGGCGGGCGTCGAGTTTGACGGCCCGGCTTCTTTGACGGTCGAGCAGTTCCCGGGCGGCCACTCAAATCTGACTTACCTGTTGCGCTTCGGCAGTGCCGAGTTCGTGTTGCGGCGTCCGCCGTTCGGCCCCGTCGCGCCGAAGGCGCACGACATGGCGCGCGAGTTCCGCATACTCCAAGCCCTGCACCCGGTCTACCCGCTCGCTCCGCGGCCTTACCTTTTATGTGAGGACGGCGAAGTCGTCGGCGCGACCTTTTACGTGATGGAGCGGCGGCGCGGGCTCGTCGTGCGGAGCGAAGAGCCGCCGGAGTTGGAGGGGCGGCCGGGCAAGCGGCGTCGGGCGAGCGCGGCGGTGGTTGACGCGCTCGCCGCGCTTCACGACGTTGACATCAGGGCGCACGGGCTCGACGCGCTCGGCAAGCCCGCAGGGTTCGTCGAGCGGCAGGTGCGCGGGTGGGCCGAGCGTTGGCACAGGTCGCAGACCGAAGAGGTGGCGGAGATGGACGCGCTCTCAGCCTGGCTGGTCGAGCGGCTGCCGCCCGACCCGGCGCGGCCGGCGCTCGTTCACGGCGACTACAAGCTCGACAACGTGATGCTCGACGCGGGGGACGTGGGCCGCGTCGTCGGCGTCTTCGATTGGGAGATGAGCGCCGTCGGCGACCCTCTGGTTGACGTGGGGATACTGCTCGGCTACTGGGTCCACACGGCGAAGGGTTTGCAGCAGCGCGACAGCGTGTCGGCGGTCACTGACCGGGAGGGCTGGTTCACGCGCGAGGAAGTTATAGAACGGTACGGCTCGCGGACGGGCTTTGACCTCTCGCGGCTCGGCTTCTACGAAGTCTTCGCCGTCTTCAAACTGGCCGTCGTCCTGCAACAGATCTTCTTCCGCTACCGGCGCGGCCAGACCGACGACCCGCGCTTCGCCGCCCTCGGCGAACGCGTCTCCTGGCTGGCGCGCATCGCGTCGGGACTCGCCGGGAAGTCTTAGAGGGAATCATCTTCAGATGAACATCAAGGCGGCCATTTTGTGGGAGCAGGGCTCGCCGCTCTCGGTCGAGGGGGCGGAGTTGGGCGGGCCGCGCGCAGGGGAAGTTTTAGTCGAAGTGAAGGCCGCGGGCGTCTGCCACAGCGATTTGCACCCGGCGCGGGGCGAGTGGCCGGTGCGCGTGCCGCTGGTGTTGGGGCACGAGGGCGCGGGCGTGGTGCGGGAAGTCGGCGAGGGCGTGAAGGGAGTTAGGGAAGGCGACCACGTCGTCTTCTGTTGGGCGCCGCCGTGCGGAGGATGCCCGCCGTGCAGGGAGGGCCGGCCCGTGCTGTGCGACCGTTTGGAGCGGACGACTTACAGGAACCGTCTGCCGGCGGGCGACACGCTGTTGCGCGCGCGCGGGCAGAAGTTGAACCACTACAACGGCACGGCCTGCTTCGCGGACTTCGCAGTGGTGGCGGAGGAGGGCGTGATAGTCGTGCCGCGTGAGGTGCCTTTCGAGGCGCTGGCGACTCTGGGGTGCGCGGTCGTGACGGGCGTCGGGGCGGTGCTGAACGCGGCGCGGCCGGAGGCGGGCGCGAAGGTGGTCGTCATCGGCGTCGGGGGCGTCGGCCTGAACGTGGTGCAGGGCGCGCGGCTCGCCGGCTGCGAGAGCATTGTCGCACTCGATACGCGCAGCAAGCCTCTCGACCTCGCCCGCGAGTTCGGCGCGACGGACACGGTCGAGGCCGCGGGCGAGAACGTCGCCGAGCAAGTAAGAGGGTTGACCGGCGGGCGCGGGGCGGATTACGTCTTCGACACCGTCGGCGCGCCGGCCACGCTCTCGCAGGCGCTCGCGCTCGCGCGCAAAGGCGGCACGGTGGTCGTCACGGGCCTGTCGCGTCTGGACGCTCTCGCAACCTTCCCGCTCTTCCCGTTCGTCATGCAGGAGAAGCGTTTGCTCGGCTCGCTCTACGGCTCGGGGCGACCCTTCCGAGACGTGCCCCGCCTCGTCTCCCTGTACAGGGAAGGCAAGCTCAAGCTCGACGAACTCGCCACGCGCACCTACCGGCTCGAAGAGATCAACGACGCGCTCGGAGCACTCGCCGACGCAGAAGGCGCGCGCGGAATAGTTCGCTGGTGAAGGGCCGCGTCAACTCACCAGCAACACTTTGCCGCTGCGGCCGGGCCGCTCGGAGTGCTCGGCGGCGGCGAGGACTTCGGAGAGGGGGTATTCGGCCTCGACGGGCGGGACGATCTCGCTCGTCGCCATCGAGCGCAGCATCTCGGAGGTGACGGCCTGCTGGCGCTCGGGCGGGGCCGTGCGCATCCAGTCGCCGAGCCAGAAGCCGCGCATCGTCGAAGAAGTGAAGATCATGCGCCCGCCGTCAACCGGCGTCGGCTCGCCCGACAGCAGGCCGTAGACGAGCATCACGCCGCCCCGCCCGAGCGAGCGCATGACGGCCGCGCCCGTCTCGCCGCCGACGGCGTCAATCGCCTTCGTCAAGCTCCCGCCCGTTATCTCGCGGACGCGCTCGGGGATGTCCTCCTCGTCCGTGCAGATACATGCGTCCGCGCCCAGGCCCTTCAACTCTTCGGCCTGCCCGCGCCGCCTCACGACGTTGACGGTCTTGAAGCCGCGCATCCGTGCTATCTGCAAGACGACCCGGCCGAGCGTCGAGCCGGCCGCCGTTTGCAGGAGCCACTCGCCGGGCTCAAGCGCCAACTCCTCGACCGTCATGATCCACGCCGTCAGGGGGTTGACGACGAACTGCGCGGCCGTCTGGTCGCTGACGCCGTCGGGCACGGGGAGGAGCTGCGCGGCCGGCGCCAGAAGGTACTCCTGCCACGTCCCCGAAACGCCGAGCGGTATCACGCGCTGACCGGCCCGCAGGTGGCCGACGCCTTCGCCGACCGCCGAGACCTCGCCCATGCCTTCGAGCCCGGGCGAGGCGGGGAGCTTCGGAAGCGCGCCGTAGAGGCCGCGCACCGTGAGCAGGTCGGAAGGGTTGATGGGGCGGGCGCGCATACGGACGAGGACCTGCCCGGCGGCCGGCTCGGGCGTCGGCACATCTTCCACGCGCAGAACGTCGGCCGGTTTGCCGAACTCGTAAAACCTGACGCTTTGCATGACCTGTCTCCTTTAGAAAAAGGGTATGAAAAACATTAAGGAGAGCCCGCCGCGCGGCGGTGCTCTCCTTATCTCTTAGCACGCCACGGCCCGCGT
>DATHBF010000043.1:0-17558 GCA_035296285.1 Pyrinomonadaceae bacterium
ATCGGGGTCGCCGGAGAGATCCGTCCGCAGGACGAGCGTGTTGATGAAGATGCCGATGAGCGGCTCGGTCTCCGCCCGGTTGCGTCCGGCTATTGGCGAGCCGACGACGATGTCGTCCTGACCCGTCAGGCGGTGGAGCAACGTCTTGAAGGCCGCGAGCAGCGTCATAAATACGGTGACGCCTTCGCTCCGGCTGAGCGTCTTCAGGGCGTCGGTCAGCCCCTCGGAGAGCAGCACCGAGTGGCGCTCTCCGGCGTGCGTCTGGACGGGCGGGCGCTGCCTGTCGCACGGCAATTCGAGCACGGGGAGCGCGCCCGCGAGCTGCCGCTTCCAGTAGGACATCTGCGACTCTAAGACCTCGCCCTCCAACCAGCACCGCTGCCAGACGGCGAAGTCCGCGTACTGCATCGGCAAATCCGGCAGGGGCGAACGCTCGCCGCGCACGAATGCGCCGTACAGCGCGGTCAGCTCTCGCACGAGGATGCCGATTGACCACCCGTCGCTGACGATGTGGTGCGTGTTCAGTAAGAGGACGTGCTCCTGCCCGCCGAGCCGCAAAAGGCTTGCGCGCAAGAGCGGCCCGCGCGCCAGGTCGAAGGAGTGGCGCGACTCCTCCGTCATCAGACGGCTTACTTCGGACTCCTGTTCGACTCCCGCCAGATGCTCAAGGCTCTCCGACGCCAGCGTCAGCTCAAGCGACGCGGCGACGGACTGCGACGCCCGCCCGCCGTCGGCGACGAAGGTCGTGCGCAGTATCTCGTGACGCCTGACGATTTCGTTGAGGCTCCGCCCCAGCGCGGCGGCGTCGAGTTGCCCGCGCAGCCGCAGGGCGCCCGCGAGGTTGTAGGCGGACGTGCCCGGCGCCAGTTGTTCGAGAAACCACAGGCGCTGCTGCGAGAACGAGAGCGGGAGTTCTCCGCCGCGCGCTGAGGCTTTCAACGCCGCCGGCTCGGAGCCCTGCCCGTCCCGCTTGATGGCCTGAATGCTCTCCGCGATTCCCGCCAGCGTGGGCGTCTCGAACAGGCGGCGCAGGGGCAGCTCGACCTGGAAGACTTCGCGCACGCGCGAGACAAAACTGGTGGCTAAAAGCGAGTGGCCCCCGGCCTCGAAGAAGTCGTCGTGGACGCCCGCGCGCTCGACGCCCAGCACCTGCGACCAGATGCCGGCCAGCACCTCTTCGAAAGGGGTGCGGGGGGCGACGTGCGCCGCCGCGCCTTCGGCCTGTCCCCAGCCGGGCGCGGGCAGAGCCTTGCGGTCAACCTTCCTGTTCGGCGTCAGCGGCAGGGCGTCCATCAGCACGAACGCCGACGGAATCATGAAGGCGGGCAGCCTCTCGTGTAAGAAGCCGCGCAGTTCGGTCTGGCCCGGCCGGGGCTGCTCCGCGTCCGCGACGAGGTAAGCGGCCAGGCGCACGTCGCCCGTCGCCGATTCGCGCGCCACGACGACGCCTTGCAGCACCGCCGGGTGCTGCGCCAGGACGGACTCGATCTCGCCCAGCTCGATGCGGTAGCCGCGAATCTTCACCTGGAAGTCGTTGCGCCCGAGGTACTCGACCTGCCCGTCGCGCAGGTAGCGCACGAGGTCGCCGGTGCGGTACATCCGCGCGCCGCCTTCCGCCGAGAACGGGTCGGGGGCGAAGCGTTCGGCGGTCAGTTGCGGCCTCTTCAGGTAGCCGCGCGCCAGCCCGTCGCCGCCGATGTAAAGCTCGCCCGCCACCCCTGCGGGGACGGGCTGCATGCGCGCGTCGAGGACGTAGACCCTCGTGTTCGCCGGCGGTCGCCCGATGGTGATGCGCCGCTCGTCTTCGACCACGGAGAGCAATGAATAGATGGTCGTCTCCGTCGGCCCGTAGCCGTTCCACACGACATCGCCGCCGCAACGCGCCATCAGCGCCCCGGCCAACTCGCGCTTCAACGCTTCGCCGCCGGTCAGAATCTTCAAAGGCCCGCCGCCCGCCCAACCGCCCTCCAGCAGCATCCGCCACGTCGCCGGCGTCGCCTGCATGACGCTCGCGCCGCACTCCCGCAGGTACGCGCTCAAGGCCGCCCCGTCAGCCGCCATCTCTCGGCCGACGAGCACCACGCGCCCGCCCGTCAGCAGCGGCAGCAGCAACTCCAAAGTCGCGATGTCGAAGGAGAGAGACGTGACCGCCAGCCACACGTCGCGCCCCGTCACCCCGAGCAGTTTCCGCATCCCCGCGAGCAGGTTGACGAGACCGCGCTGCGTGAGCTGCACGCCCTTCGGGCGACCCGTCGAGCCGGAAGTGTAGATGACGTAGGACAGGTGCCCGCCCGCGTTGAGCGCCGTCGGGTTCTCCGTGCTTTCGGGCGCGACGCGGGCCGGCCACTCGGAGTCGAGACAGAGCACTTCCGCCTCATGTGCGGGCAGGCCCTCGCGGAGGTGCTGCTGCGTCAACAGCACAGGGGCGGCGCTGTCTTCGAGCATGAAGGCGAGACGCTCGGCCGGATAGGAAGGGTCGAGCGGCAGGTACGCGCCGCCCGCCTTGAGGATGCCGAGCAGGCCGACCATCATGTCGAGCGAGCGCTCTACCATGAGGCCGACCATCACGTCCGGGCCGACGCCGAGGCGGCGCAAAGCGTGAGCCACCTGGTTCGCGCGCGCGTTCAACTCGCGGTAGGTCAACTGCTCCGCCCCGAACGTGACGGCGAACGCGTCGGGCGCGCTCGCGGCCTGCCGTTCGAAGTGCTCGTGCGCGAGGCTCTCGGACGGGTAAGCGGCCGCCGTGTCGTTCCATTCGACGAGCAGACGGCGCCGCTCCGCCGGCGTCAGAATCCGCAGCGCGCCGATGCGGCCGTCGGGCTCGGCGACCACGGCTTCGAGCAGCGTCCGGAAATGGCCGAGCAGGCTTTCGATGGTGCCGGCCTCAAAGAGGTCGCTGCTGTATTCGAGCGAGCCCGTGAGCTGTCCCGCGTCTTCGACCACCGAGAGCAGCAGGTCGAACTTCGCCGTCCCGTTATGCACGTCGGCCAGCGTGACGCTCAGGCCGGGCAGTTCGAGCGCGGCGGCGGGCGCGTTCTGCAACACCAACATCACCTGGAAGAGCGGCGAATGGCTCAGCTCGCGCTCCGGCTGCAACTCTTCGACCAGCCTCTCGAACGGCAGGTCTTGGTGCGCGTGGGCTTCCAGCGTGACCTCGCGGACGCGGCCGAGCAGCTCGCGGAAAGTCGGGTCGCCGGAGAGGTCCGTCCGCAGGACGAGCGTGTTGACGAAGATGCCGATGAGCGGCTCGGTCTCGACGCGGCTGCGGTTGTTGACCGAGGTGCCGACCGTGAGGTCTTCCTGCGCCGTGTAGCGATGGAGCAGCGTCTGGAACGCCGCCAGCAGGGTCATGAACAGCGTGCAACCCTCCCGGCGGCTGAGGGACTTGAGCGACTCCGAAAGCTCTGGCGTGAGCACGAACTCCCGGCGCTCGCCCCTGAAGGTTTGCATCGCCGGCCGCGGGTAATCTGTCGGCAACAGCAGCGCGGGCGGCGCGGCGGCGAGCTGCCGCTTCCAGTAAGCGAGCCGCGTCTCCAGGAACTCGCCTTGCAGACGTTCGCGCTCCCAGTGCGCGAAGTCCGTGTACTGGATGGGCAGCTCGGGGAGCGGCGCGGGCTCGTTTGCCGTGTCGGCCGCGTAGAGCGCGGTCAGCTCGCTCAGGAGGACGCTCAACGACCAGCCGTCCGCGACGATGTGGTGCAGGGTCAGAAGCAGGACGTGCTCTTCGGCCCCGAGGCGCAACAGGCAGACGCGCAGGAGCGCGCCGCGCGTCAGGTCGAAAGGACGCAGCGACTCTTCGCGCATCAGCCGCGACGCCTCCGCCTCGCGCCTGGCGTCGTCGAAACCGCTGAGGTCGACAAGGGGCATCTCTATCGTCAGCGTCGGGAGCACAATCTGGACGGGCTTCGACCCCGCCGTCGCGAAACTCGTGCGCAGGATCGCGTGACGCCTGACCACCTCGTTGAGGCTGCGCTCCAGCGACCGCGCGTCCAGCCGCCCCGCGATACGGAATACGGCGGGGACGTTGTAGGCCGGGCTGCCGGGCGCGAACTGGTCGAGGAACCAGAGGCGCTGCTGGGCGAACGACAGCCCGTGGCTGTCGGCCTCGCCCCGGCGCGGAATCCTGCGCGCGGCGTCCAGCCCCTCTTTCTTGAGAAGACGCGCGAACAACTCGCGTTTCATGTTCGAGGCTTCATTCATCTCGCGTCGTTCTCTCTGATAAAAAGTTTCTCTTGCCGCATGGCGGCCTCGGTGTCGGCGGCGGAAAGCTGCTCTATCATGAGCCAGAGCCGGGCGACCTTCTTCACGTCGAGTCGCTCCGCGCGCGCCGCCGCTTCGACCATCCCGGCGAGGCTCGACACGGTCGGGGCCTCCAGAAGAGTTCGCAGAGGGAGCTCCAACTGAAGGCTCTCGCGCACGCGCGACGCAACCTGCGTCATCAGGAGTGAATGCCCGCCGAGCTCGAAGAAGTTGTCCTCCGCCCCGACGCGGTCGAGCACGAGCACCTCGCACCAGATCTTCGCCAGCACCTCTTCGACGGGGGTGCTGGGGGCGACCCTTGAGGAGCCGCCCGCGGGCCGGCCCGAATCAGGGACGGGCAGCGCGCGCCGGTCGAGTTTTCCGTTCGCGGTCAGCGGCAGCGCGCTCATAAACAGGAAGGCGGGGGGAATCATGTAGTCGGGCAGCTTCTCTTTGAGGTGGCCTCGCAACTCTTCGGCCGACGGAGGCGGCTCGCGGGCCGCGACCACGTAGGCGACCAAGCGCCTGTCGCCGGGGGAATCCTCGCGCGCCAGCACGGCGGCCTCGCGCAGCGCGGGGTGCGCGGCCAGCACCGACTCAATCTCTTCAAGCTCGATGCGGAAGCCGCGAATCTTCACCTGCTGGTCGAGCCGCCCGAGGAACTCTATCCGGCCGTCGGGGAGGTGGCGCGCGAGGTCGCCGGTGCGGTAGAGGCGCGCCCCCGGCTCGGCGGAAAAGGGATGCGGGACAAGTTTCTCGGCCGTCTGCGCGGGGCGGTTCAAATAACCGCGCGTCAGGCTCGCGCCGCCGATGTAGAGCTCGCCCGTTGTGCCGGCCGCGACCGGACGGCCATGAATGTCGAGCAGGTACACTTGGACGTTGGAGATGGGGCGGCCGATGGACGGAGACGCCGTCAGGTCTTCGCCGCAAGGCACGGGGCCGGAGGTGGCGACGACCGCGTTCTCGGTCGGGCCGTAGTTGTTCACCAGCGCGAAAGGCTTCGTGCCGGAAGGATGACGGTGGAGTTTGTCGCCGCCCGTTAGCATCAGGCGAAGCGACGCCTTCTCCGGCCAGTCCAACGCCAGGACGCTTTCGGCCAAAGGCGTCGGCAGAAAACTGACGGTGACGCCCCTCGTCGAGAGGTAGCCCACCAGACGCTCGGGGGAAGTCCGCGTCTCGTCGTCGAGCAGGTGAAGGCTGGCCCCCGCCGTCAGGTACGGCCACAACTCCCACACCGAAGCGTCGAAGCCGACGCCGGCGAGATGCGTCGCTTTGTCCGCCGCCGTGATGGCGAAGGCGCGCAGGTGCCAACGGACGAGATTGAGGAGCGCGCCGTGGCTCATCTGGACGCCCTTTGGCAACCCCGTCGAGCCGGAGGTGTAGATGATGTAGGCGAGGTTGTCGGCCGCAACGTCGCCCGCGAGGTCCGCCGAATCCTCAAGTCCGACGGCCTCCGCGTCGGCGTCCAGACAGACGACCCGCGCGGCGTGTTCGGGCAAGTCCCGCGCGAAACGCTCGACCGTTATCAACACCTGCGCCCGAGCGTCGGCCAGCATGAAGGCGAGTCGTTCTTTCGGGTACGACGGGTCGAGCGGGACGTAAGCGCCGCCCGCCTTCGAGACTGCGAGCATCCCGACGACCGACTCCACCGCGCGCTCCATGAAAATCGCGACTCTTACTTCCGCCCCGACGCCCCGCGCCCGCAGGTATCGCGCCAGGCTGTTCGCGCGGGCGTTCAATTCGCCGTAGGTCACCCGCGTATCGCCGAACGCCAGCGCGTGGGCGTCGGGCGTCCGCGCGGCCTGAGCCTCGAACAGTCGATGGGCGAGCGCGCCGCAGCCGAAATCCACACGCGTGTCGTTCCACCCCGAAAGGAGTTGCCGTCGCTCCGCCTCGGCCAGTAAAGGCAGGTCCGAAATGCGCTCGTCCGGTCGGGCGGCGACGCCTTCGAGCATCGTCTGGAAGTGGGCGGCGAGGCGCTCGACGGTCGGGCGGTCGAACAGGTCCGTGTTGTAGTGGAGGTTGACGGCGAGCGCCTCGCCCGACTCCAGAATCGTCATCATCAGATCGAAGGGCGCGCCCCCCTGCCTCCAGAACAGCGTGTCCAACTCGAACGCGCCGGGCGTCGTGTCGTCTTCGGCGGCCCGCGGCTCCATTCGGCCGGCTCGCCGTTCGTCCAACCGTTGCAGCTTGTCCCACGCAAATGTGACCTGAAAGAGGGGCGAGCGGCTCGGGTCGCGCGCGGGTTGAAGTCGTTCGGTCAGCAGCGGGAAGGGATAATCCTGATGCTCCATCGCGGACAGGACAGTGCGGCGCGCGCGCGCCAGGTACGCTCTGAAACTCGGGTTGCCCGTCAGGTCCGCGCGCAGCGCCACCGGGTTGACGAAATAGCCGACCACGTCCGCGAACTCGGCGCGGCTCCGGCCGGCGGTCGGCGCGCCCAGGAGGATGTCGGTCTGTCCCGTGTAGCGGTGAAGCAGAACCTGGAAGGCCGCCAGCAGGAGCGTGAACAGGGTTGCGCCTTCGGCCTGCGCGAGCGTCTTCAGACGGCCCGCCAGATTTTCGTCCAAGGGGAAGACGTGCGACGTTCCGCAGAAGGTTTGCGTGAGCGGGCGCGGGCGGTCTGTCGGCAGGTTGAGCACCGGCAGCTCGCCCGACAGTTGACCCTGCCAGTACGACCAGTGGGCTTCGCCTTCCGCGCCGCCGAGCATCTCTGACTGCCAGCTTACGAAGCCGGCGTACTGCGAGCCGGGGGCGCGCTGGTCGGTCTGGCGCCCTGTTATTTCCGCGACGTAAGAGTCGCGCAGCTTTGCGACCAGCACGTCGAGCGACCAGAAATCGCAGGCGATGTGGTGCGCGGAGAGCAGGAGGACGTGCTCGTGAGCCGTCCGCCTGAACAGGCTCAGGCGCGCGACGGCGCCGCGTTCCAGTTCAAAAGGAAGCTCGCCCGCCGCCTTCAGACGCGCGCCCAACTCCTCCGCGCTCCAGCCGGAGGCATCAACCTCCTGAAGCTCGGCGTGGAGGCGGCCGTGTATTTTCTGCGACGGCTCGCCGCCCTCGTTGTGGTAGGAGGTTCGCAGAGAGGCGTGGCGGTCTATCAACGACTGCCACGCACGTCGCAGGCACTGAACGTCGACGGCCGACGGGATGCGCGCCGCGTACATGATGTTGTAGGCGGCGCCCTCGCGGTCGAGCTCGTGCATGAACCACACAGCGCGCTGGCCGTATGAGAGGGCGTGCCCGCCCTCCGCGTCTCGGGCCGCGGCGAGGGGCGCGCGGCGCGCGGACGTTTCCGTCGCCAGTCGCGCGAGCAACTCCGCGGCCAACTCGTCGAGATTACCGTCGCCGAGAAGCCTCGACGGCGAGATCGAGACCTGCAAGTCGGTCTCTACGCTGTTCCTCAATTCGACGGCCATCAGCGAGTCGAGCGCGAAGGCGCCGAGCGGCTGTCGGCAGTCGAGCCTCGAACTCTCGACCCTCAGTTGTCGGGCCAGTTGCTCAAGCAGGTATGCCGCGAGCGCCGCGCGCCGCTCCGCCGGTTCGAGTGCGAGAAGCGATTCGCGGTCGAGCAGTAGTGCGGGTCTCGAAGGTGCATTGTCGCTGACGCGGCTGACGGCGACCGGATTGAGACTGTCCGCCAGGAAACCGGCGCGCGCAGCGTGGCGCTGAACCTTACCGCTTGAGGTTTTCGGAAGGCTCCCGCTTTTAATCAGCACGACCCCGTAGGCGTGCAGCTCATGCTCCGCAGAAAGCGCCCGGCGGATAGCCACGAACACCTCTTCGAAGTCCGACGGCTGCGACGCGCGATCTATTTCCTGCACGACCACCAGCGACTCGGCTCCGGAATCTTCGACGGAAAACGCCGCGCCGCAGCCGGGCCGGAGGGCCGGGTGGCTTTGCTCCGCCGTCAACTCGATGTCCTGCGGATAATGGTTGCGGCCGCGAATGATGATGAGGTCTTTGAGTCTGCCTGTGACGAACAGTTCGCCGTCCCTGGTGAATCCCAGGTCGCCCGTCCGCAGGTACGTCTCGTCGGCGCCCGAAAGGCGTGCGCGGAAATCCCGCTCCGTCTCGGCGGGCCGTTTCCAATAGCCCCCGGCAACGCCCGGCCCAGCCACCCAGATCTCGCCGACTTCGCCCGCCGCACACCGCCGCGACGATTCCGGATGAACGATAGCGATTTGCGTCTCAAGCATCGCGCGGCCACAGCCGACGAACGTCTGCGCGTCCGGCCGCCCCGGCGGCGTCTCGACGACACGGTGTTCGGCCAGTGCGTCGGACTCGACGGAGCAGAACGCGGGAGCGTCGGCCCGGGACGTGGCCGTCACCTTCAGTGTGGCCTCGGCCAGCCCGTAGCCTGGACAGAAAGCGCCCCGGCGAAATCCACACGACTCGAAGGTCTCGGCGAAGCGTTCGAGTGTTTCCCTGCGCACAGGCTCGGCCCCGTTGACGGCTACGGCCCAACTGCTCAGGTCCAGAGACGCGCGCTGTTCGGTCGTGACCTTGCGGAGGCACAGCTCGTAGGCGAAGTTGGGCGCGGCGCTGTGCGTCCCCCTGTGGCGGGTGATGGCTTGCAGCCAGCGGGCCGGCCGCTGAAGGAAGGCGGCGGGCGGCATCAGGACGGCCGGGAAGTCTTTGTATAGGGGTTGGAGGATTCCGTAAATCAAACCCATGTCGTGGAAGTGCGGGAGCCACGAGACGAGAACGCTGTCGGGCGTGTGCCGCCAGCCCGCGTCCATGTCGGCGGAGTTGTAGAGCAGGTTCGCGTGACTGACCATGACGCCCTTCGGCGCGGACGTGGAGCCGGAAGTGTATTGCAGGTAGGCCAGCGTGGAGGCTTCGACCGCGGGCGCACGCCACTCGGCGGCCGCGCCGTCGTCGATGTCGTCGGTCGCCAGCCAGCGCATCGCGTTGAGGCGATGTCCTTCGGCAAAGAGCGTCTCAGTCCTGGAAAGAATCGCGCCGGTCGTCAGGGCAATGTCGGCGTCGGCATCCGCGACGACGGATTCGAGCCGCTGCAAGGTCCGGTTGGGGCGGGGCGGGTAGATGGGGACGGCGATCATCCCGGCGTAGAGGCAGCCGAAGAACGCCGCGACATAATCCAGCCCCGCCTGGTACATGAGCAGCGCGCGGTCGCCCTCCGCCCCCTGTGACTGGAGCCGGGCGGCGATGGCCCGCGCGCGCAGGTCTAACTCGCCGTAGCTGAGAGTGGTCTCCTGTTCATCCCCGTCCGGCAGAAAGGTGTAAATCTGTCGTTCGGGTTGATGGAGCGCCCGCAGGCGGAGCAGTTCGACGAAGTTGGAAGGGTTGGAAGTCACTTTCGCGTATTCCCTCGGCGGAATTGGCGGCGCTGCATGCGCCGCCAATTCCGCCGCGCTAAGGAAGGAGGTCCGGCAATTGCGCCGCGCTGAACTTTAGGCGGTTGCTGGTGAACTCCGCCCAGGCCGGCGTCACCTGATCGAAGATGATGTTCGCGCCGTACCACATCGAGGCCGTGACGCTCAGGTCCTGATGAAGAAAGACGATGTCGGCGTCGGAGAGTTCCCGCCGCCCGTCTTCAGTCTTTACCCCGCCTTCGTCTTCGCCCCGCTGCTTGAGGCCGTTCTCGCTCCAGCCCGCAAACTCCCTCAACTCTTTCAGGGTGTAAGCCCTGCAATAGGAGCGCACGTCGGCGCCGCAATTTTCAGCCTCGCGCCGCCCCATCGCCTTTTTCAGCGACCCGGCGACCTCGACGTGCCCAGCCGCCAGGGCGATCATGTAAGGCGTCCGGTTATCGCGCCCCGATTTGAAAACGTCCGCGCCTTTCTCAAGCAGTCGGTTCACCGAACGCGCGTCGCCCTTGGCCGCGCTCAGGGACAAGGGCGTCCAACCGTATTCGTCCTCCCGGTCGATGTCGGAGCCGGATTCCTTCAATTCAGTCATTTGAGACACACCTCTGGCCTTCGCGGCCTCTTCGAGCCGCAGCTCGCTCATGCCGTCAACGCTTTCCGGTGACAGCCGATTCGTGATGCGCGGATTGTGAGGGGGGATGCCGCGGGGCGTGAGAACCCGGCGGAGGAATCTTTATCTGAACGCTTCGCGCGATTCGAGATGCGCTTCGATCTCTTTTCGCGTGCGCCAGACGGGACGCAACTCCTGTTTCGCGAAGAGCTTTAACTGGTCGCCGGCGTGGGGCGAACCGCTCTGCGAGGCGTTGCCGTAAGTGAGCAGCACACTGGCGCGCACCGGATTCGAGAATTCGACGACGGAGACGAACGAGTCGCCGAAGCCCGCCTGTAGGTGGCCGTCTTTCGTCTGGCCGTACTCAACGACGCGGAAGATGCCCAGGACGCCCGGCCCGCCGTTAGAAGGCCCCTCGCCCTTGCCGTCGCGCAGACGCGCCACATCGCCCCACGCCACGTCCAACGCGCCGAAAGCGGCCTTGACCTTGCCCGCCGCCGTCTCAAGCGCGGCGACGGCCAACTTCGGGTCGGCCAACCCGGAGGGCGTCGTGGTCGGGTGATTCCGGTCCCAAGGGGAAGCAAAACCGCCCGCCGAACTGCCGAGTATTTTCATCTCTCGCGCCCAGAACAGGAAAAGCACGGCGCCCCTGCTCCCCGCGTCGGTGCTCCTGTCCCACGCCTCCAGCACGCGCCCGGCTTCCCGCACCGCCTCGCCGCTCGTCTGCCGCGCGGCGGGAAGCAGCACGTCCAGGAGTCGGTCGGCCAGTTCCATGCGGGTCGAATGTTTGTAGCGGACTAGCTCGTCGAAGGTGATGCTGTCGTCGGTCGAGAGCATCCGGATGGAACGCTGTGAGCGGAAGTCCAGAAAGTTCGGCGACATGTAAGACGGGAATTTTTTGTAATCGAGCGCGAGCGGGTAGGTGGCCGACCAGGGCGGGTCGTTCGTGTTCTGTAACCAGTGGCTCGCGGGGTCGAGCACCCTCGGGAGGTCTCGGTAGGGGTGCTCTTTCGTCCAGAGGTTGGCCGACGTGTCGCCCGGCACCGTTCCCTGCCAGTAGGCGAAGTCGCCCGTCGCGCGCACAGGCACCAGCCCGTTGAACAGGTACATGATGTGGCCCTTGCGGTCGGCGTAGACGACGTTGAACATCGGTATCTGCATGCGCTTGAGGGCGGACTCGAAGGCCGCGAGGTTCTTCGCCCGGCCCATCTCCCACCACTCTTCGAGCATCCCCGGCCGGTCAAGCCCGACGACCCTGAGCGCCAGCGCCTTATCCTTCTTCTCCGCCACCAACGGCCCGTGAATAGAATGCCTGATGACGACGGACTGCTCTTTCAAGGCGCCGTCAGGCTGTTTCACTTTGATGATTTCTTCCCGGCTCTCGAAGGCGCGCGGCTGCCCGTCCCAACGATAACCGCCGCCGGCGAGGGTCAGTTCATAGATGTCTCCGCCGTCAAACGTGTTGACGGTGTGCGTCCAGCCCAAGTGGTCGTTGAAAGCGATGACGAGAACGGGGAAGCCCACGAGGGTCGCCCCGTATGTGTTGACGCCGGGCGTGGTGATCTGCGCCTCGTAAAAAAGGAAGAGGTCAGACCAGGGCAGGTGCGGGTTTGCGAGCAGCAGCGCGTTCCCACTCGCCGAGCGCGCGGGGGCGATGGCCCAGCCGTTCGAGCCGTTGGAAGGCCACTGTCTCACCGCCCCGGCGACCGCGCCCGGATTCACGACGAAAGTAAAATGGACGACGCGCTGCGCGTGGGCGATGACATCCACGGCGCTGATGGGTAGCACCGCCTTGGCGTCGTTGTTGATGCGCTCCGGGTGCGCCGCGGCGTAGGCGTTGATGCCGTCGGCGAAGGCGTCAAGGTTCCTGCGAAAGCCCGGCGACTGCTGCCCGTACCAACGGCGCGCTCGCTCCGGCACTCCCATCGTGCGCACCCACTTGTCCGACTCGAAATAGCTCTGCCCCCAATACTCGGAGGCCCTTCCCCTCGCCTGCCCGTAGAGACGAAGAATCAAGTCTCCGTGACTGTGCATCTGCGCCCGGCCGAAAGCGTTGAAGGCTCCCTCGTCGTTCTTGGCGAAGATGTGCGGCACGCCCCAGGTGTCCCACAGAATCTCTTTCGTCTGGGCGCGGGCGACAAATCCAGCGCCGGTAAAAACATGGAAAATTATGAGAAAGATGACAACCCGTGCGCTCTGCCGGATAACCGCCCGAGTCGCCTCCGTCCGGCCGGAACGTTCTGCTGTGGGTAGCGAATGATTCATCACTATGCGCACCTCCGGTCTGCAAGAGCGCTCTCTTGCAGACCGATTTTTATAGATTCGGCTTAGGTTTGGAGACTTGCCTGAATGGTTCGTGAAGGCCGTGGTTGCGGCTTCGGTCTCTGACGAGGGGGAGGGTAACTTTTCCGGTCGGGCTTAAGTTGCAAGTTGGGCTAATGTCTGTGCGGGTGAGCGACACGGCATCGCGCGCGGCGTCGGCCGAACGCATTCCCGCCGGGCCCGCGCAGGCCGTCAGACGAAGTTCTCAAGCCCCAACGTAACTTCTGACGGACGGGGCGAGGAACAAGCACAGGTAAATATTTGAGTTGGGGTTCGAGTGAGTTCCGGCGACGAGCCGCCGGGAGGGTTCGTCAGGACGTGGCTACCGCATCCCGCACTGGCGGTTTGGCTTCGGCATCCGGTTTTCTGTGGTTAGAATTCATCCTGTTTTATCAGCCACAAGTTCTGCCGCGAGTCCCGGCAATTTACCCCGCTGATTACAGGCTAACGTTAGAACCGCATGGCGGCGTGCACGAACACTTGAGTCGTCGGCCGCGATTTATTCTTCAGGTAGCTGAGACCAGCATTGCATAAGAATCATTTAAAAGCAAGCTGCAATTTTTTAAGTGATTCTAAATAATGAGATAAGACTTCGGAAGTTCTCGTGCTTGGCTCAATGGCCTCATCATCTTAGCGGCGGCGAGCACGCCCGAATATTTTTTTGATTCCCGGCAGACTCGACACCCTATTCTGAGGTCGCCAATCGAAATTCATATTCGGGCTCGCGCCCGGCGTCAGTTCGTTTAGCCCTCATTTTGAGGAGCAGTCTCACGCCGAGGTTGTGAGGGCTCGATATTTGCGATTATGGGATTGGGATTCACGGAATCGCTCCTGAAGGTCACCCTCCAAAACCTTCCGCCCAACTAAATCATACCGCCGCTTTGCCCTTGAGCGACACTAACATCATGGCACGCCTCTTGTTATGAAGCATGCGCGGAGACTCAATGGATATACAACGCGGTAACGATGCCGGCCGTAAATGAACGTGAGGCTAACAGAGCTTTCCACGCCGCCGCCGTGCACCCGAGCCGGGAAGCTCGGCTGCACGGCTCACCAGCGATTTTTGCCAAAGGAGAAAAGATGAATGCACCCGCACAGCCGCTCATCAGCCTTGAAGACGTCAACAAGGTTTACTACACGGACGAGGTAGAGACGCACGCCCTTTCCGCTATCAACCTCGTCATCAACGAGGGCGAGTACATTTCGATTTCCGGCCCGTCGGGCGGCGGTAAATCGACGCTGCTCTCGCTTCTGGGCCTACTCGATTCGCCGTCGGCCGGCACATACATGTTGAAGAACGAGCGCGCGGAAAATCTGTCGCTCGCCGAGCGGGCGCGGATACGTAACCGCGAGGTCGGTTTTATTTTCCAGAGCTTCAACCTCATCGGAGACCTGAGCGTCTTCGAGAACGTGGAGCTGCCGCTCACCTACCGCGGCATCAGCGCGGACGAGCGCAAACAACGCGTCCTTGAGTCGTTGGATAAGGTCGGGATGTCACACCGGGCGAAGCACTTCCCGAATCAACTTTCCGGCGGCCAGCAGCAGCGCGTCGCAGTGGCGCGAGCCGTGGCGGGAAGCCCCAGCATCCTGCTCGCGGACGAGCCGACTGGCAACCTCGATTCGACAAACGGCGAAGCCGTCATGGAGTTGCTGAGAGGGCTGCACCGCGGCGGCGCGACCATCTGCATGGTGACGCATGACCCGCGTTACGCGCAGCATGCCGACCGCATCATCCAACTGCTTGACGGTCGCATCCTGGAGCAGGGCGAGCCCGACGGGGAGCACGAGATGAGGGCCGCCGGCCAGCCGTTGAGGCGGGGCGATTTCGAGAGGGTCTGAGCAGGAGATATTCAATCGAACGGCGTCGGGTCGAGAGAACTTACGCGGGCGCGGCAATCGCCCTCGCGTAATTTTCCCCCGCACGCTGTCCGCCCGAAAGCCACTCTCACGCCGCCGCGGGGCGGAAGAGTTCATGCCGTAGGGCTGAACAACAGGTGTCATGGTGTCATGTTGAATTACTCTTAATCACAGGGGAAAATTTTTGTCCTCACTCTCACGGCGTGCGTCACCGTCATTACACAGACGGCGACCGCCGGCAGCGGCCGCACCGCCTCGACGCAGGATGCGACGCGCCCGCCTGCCGTCGCGAGCCCCGCGACAAAAACACCTCCCGGCATCATGCCGAAGCCGGGGACTTCCGTCGCCGTCAACTCCGCGCCGCCGGCGTTGCCGCAGAGTCCGACGCAAGTCGCCGCGCCCGCGGCGAGCGTCCCCGCGGGTCGCCCCGGGCAGGTGACGTCCGCGAAGACTACGACCTCGTCGTTGCTTGAGCCGCGCGTTCTGCCGCCGATGCAGTCCATGGCACGAATCGGCGTCGAAGGAGGCAACGTGCTGACCCTCTCGCTCAACGAGGCTCTGCGTCTCGCGTTGGAAAACAACAATGAGAAAGAGGTCGTGCGCGGCGAGGTCCTTTTCGGCGAGACAGCCTTGCATTCGCTCGAAGCTTTTTATGACCCGGTCTTCAGCCTCACGCCGCAAATCAACCACAGCAGCGCCCCCACGGCCATCTCGCTCGGCGGCCCCGACCGCTCGGGCGCGGTCAAGACCACCGACCTGAATTTCAACTCCTCGGTGATCAAACCGTTTCGCAAAGGCGGCGGCCGTTACGAGGTGTTCTTTAACAACGCGCGCGAGATGAACTCTTCGACGTTTGCGCAACTGAGCCCGTTCTTCTCGTCGAGCTTCGGCGTGCAGTTCACCGAGATGCGTATCATCGCCGGTACGGTCGCCCCGCTCGAACGCGCCGAAGTGCAGACCGAGCTTGCCAACCGTGAGGGCGAGTTCATTGACGCCCCGCGAAACGTGTCGGTCGCCGAGAACACCCTGAAACGTCTGCTCCTGCGCGACGCGGGGGCCAAGGAGTGGTCGGCCTCGCTCGTGCCCACCGACGAACCCGTTTTTGACGAGTCGCCCCTGCGCCTCGACGACGCCCTGGACGAGGCGCGCGCCAACCGTCCCGAGTTGACGCGGCTGCGTCTTCAACAAGACATCGACAACCTCGACTCCAGGTATTGGAGCGACCAAGCGCGCCCGCGCGTGGACGTCCGCCCGACTATCTCGACCATCGGACTCGCGGGCACGCCGACCGCCGCGGCGGGCTCGGCGTCGCAAGGGTCGGATGTGCCCGCACATCTGGACGGCGGGTACGCGCGAACGCTCGGCAACCTCCTGAGCCTGAAGACGCACGACATCGTGGTCGGCGTCGTCATCGAAATCCCTTTCAGGAATCGAAAGGCGCGGGCCGAGATGGCGGGCGCGCGCATCCGCCAGACGCAGCTCACGGCATCCACCCGCATGCAGGAGCAGGACATCGAATTCGAGGCGCGCAACGCCGCGCAGAGCGTGGAGTCGGCGCGGCTGCGCATCTTATCGGCGCGCGTCTCACGCCACAGCGCCGAGCTGCAACGAGTGGGCGAGCAGCGCCTGTACGAGGTCAGCCGGTCGACAACTTTTTTCCTCTTCCAGGGCGACAATCAATTATCGAACGCGCGCAGCCGCGAACTCCGCGCACAGGCCGACTACACCAAGGCGCTCGCGGACCTGCAACACGCGACCTCGATGACGCAGCGCGCCAACAACGTCATGATAGATTAACCGTCGCCGGGTCGCGGCCGGGCGATTGAGGAGGTTGCGGATTGAACATAAATATCTGTAAACTGGCGGTTCGGCTTTCCTCAATCACCGCGCCGGCCTATGCCGAGAATCTTAATCGCCGACGACCGTCCCGACGTGCTGGAGGCCCTCCGTTTCCTGCTCAAAAGCGAGAACTATGAGGCGGAGGCGGTCAACTCGCCGGACGAAGTCCTGCGCGCCGTCGAAGCCGGCGACTTCGACATTGTTCTAATCGACCTCAACTACGCGCGCGACACCACCGCCGGCCGGGAGGGTTTAGACCTCCTGACACACATCCGAAGTCTCGACCAGCTTCTCCCCGTCGTCGTCATGACGGCGTGGGGCAGCGTCGACCTCGCGGTCGATGCGATGCGGCACGGCGCGTGCGATTTCATCCAGAAGCCGTGGGACAACGCGCGCCTCCTGACGGTTCTGCGCACGCAGGCGGAACTCGGACGGGCGCTGCGCAAGGCGCAGCAGCTCGAAGCCGAAAACAAATTGCACCGCGGAGACGGCGCTCGACCTGTGCTCATCGCGGAGTCGGCCGCCATGCGTCCCGTCATGGACCTCATCGCCCGCGTCGGCCCTTCAGACGCCAACATCTTAATCACGGGCGAGAACGGCACCGGCAAGGAGGTCGTCGCGCGTCTGCTGCACGCCCGCTCACTGCGCGCCGCGAAGCCGCTGCTCACCCTCAACGCGGGCTCCCTCTCTGAGAACATCATCGAGAGTGAGCTTTTCGGGCACGTGCGCGGCGCATTCACCGACGCCAAGACGGATCGCATCGGGCGTTTCGAGTTGGCCGACACCGGCACGCTGTTTCTCGACGAGATAGCAAACGCGCCCTTGAGCCTGCAAAGCAACCTTTTGCGCGTGCTGGAATTTGGCGAGTTCGAGCGCGTCGGGTCTTCTAAAACCCGGCGTGTGAACGTGCGAATTATCTCGGCGACAAACGCCGATTTAAGCACGGAGGTCGAAGCCGGGCGCTTCCGGCAAGACCTCTTCTTCCGCCTCAACACGGTGGAAATTCGTCTGCCGCCGCTCCGCGACCGGCGCGAGGATATTCCGCTTCTCGCCGCACATTTTCTGCGTGTCCACGCGAGCCGCTACCGGCGGCGCCTGAAAGGTTTCGAGCCGTCGGCGGAGGAAGCCCTGTCGGGCTACTCGTGGCCGGGCAACGTGCGCGAGATGAGCCACGTCGTCGAGCGCGCGGTGCTGATGGCGCAGGGCGAGGCGCTGACGGTCGCAGAACTCGATCTGCTTGAGCCTCGCGCGGGCGCGGCCACACGTCTGGAAGAGATGAGCATCGAAGAGGTCGAGCGGATGCTGATTCAGAAAGCCTTGGCACGTTACGAGGGGAGCACCAGCCGCGCCGCCGAAGCTCT
>DATHBF010000044.1:0-21740 GCA_035296285.1 Pyrinomonadaceae bacterium
CGGTAGATGTCGCTCGCGCTCGCGCGCCCGCGCCGCCAGACCTCCTCCATCACCGTCTTCTCCAACTTGCCCAGCGCCGAGCCCACGACCTCGCGCGGCCGCCTGAACCCGAAGAGTCTGAACTGCGGCACTTTCATCTTCGAGGAAGCCTTCTGTCTAAAGATTTGACGGGACGAAAGACTGAAGCCGTGCGGCTTCGGAATCTGAGGGGCGGCCAGCGGGGATCGAACCCGCGACCTCCTAATCCACAGTCAGGCGCTCTAACCGACTGAGCTATAGCCGCCACGCTATCAGCGTTGACCAGAATAGTACCGGATGGCCTCACCCCTGACAAGCGGGCCGGCCCTTATTCCCCGGAGGCGGTTAACGGATGGTTTCTCTGTGAATACTGTGAGTAAGCTGGAAATTTTCCATGGCTCCCTCTTGCGCGCCCCTGAGCCAACTGGATATGATTTAACAAGGGGGGAACAAATGTTCATTTACACGATACATCCGATGCCCGGACAGAAGGCCAAGTTCGAGGGCGACACCTCAATCAAGTACCGCGTCAAGCGGGTGGACGATTCGATCCAGGTCTCAAAAAAGGGTCGCTCAGAGATCATCAGGGATAATCTCGAATACGACGAGGCATTAGAATTGATTAACCGCTTCAATAACATGGAGGGTAAATCACAGGTCATGCGGGAAGAAGCAGCCCGGCAGAAAAATGAGCTGTAGAAGCTATACGTCCTTGAGTGTTGTTCTGTTATGCCCCCGGCACGGCTCGAACGTGCGACCCTCTGCTTAGAAGGCAGATGCTCTATCCACTGAGCTACGGGGGCCGTCGCCAGACGGCAGGCGGATGTTAACACGCGCCGGACGGTGAACGCCAAACCGGGCCGGGCCGCACGCGCCGGCCGGAATCTTCAAAGAATCATGACAAACGGCGGCCGCGGGGCTGTGATACAGTGTGCGTCCTATGGCACGTTGGGAGACCCCGAAACGCTCTCTGGTGCGCTGGCTCGCGCTGCTGTTCGCGACCCTCATCGCGCTCTACATCTGCTGGCAGATGCTCCTGCCATTCGTAGAGGTGCTGCTCTGGGCCATCGTGCTCGCCATCGTCTTTAACCCCGTCCACAGGCGCATCGAGCGGCGCGTTGGCCCCGGCCTCGGGGCGGCCCTCTCGTGCCTGCTGGTGATCTTCACGATACTGATACCGCTCTCCTTCCTGACCTTCGCCATCGTCAGGGAACTGACCAACTTCGCGCAGAGGGTGCAGGCCAACGCCGACACGCTCCTGGACCCGAACTCCCCTTACATCAAACCCGTCGTCGATTGGCTCGGCCAGTACGTAGACCTCAGCCAGTTCAACTCCCAGCAGTTCGTGGCCGACAGGCTGAAGAGCGTGAGCGGCATCATCGCGGGGCGCACGCTCGGCCTCTTCGGCGGGCTCGTCGGCTTCATCGTCGAGGCCTTCTTCGTCATCTTCACCCTGTACTACCTCTTCCGCGACGGCGACCGCCTGAGCCGCGCGCTGCGCGGGGCGCTGCCGCTTGAGACGGGCAAGGCGCGTGAGATTTTCGAGCGCACGCGCGAGGTGATAAGCGCCAGCGTTTACGGCGTGCTCGTCATCGCCACGATTCAGGGCGTGCTGGGCGGACTGGCCTTCTGGGCGCTGGGGATTCCGTCGCCGCTGCTGTGGGGCGTGGTGATGATCTTCCTCTCGATGATACCGATGGCCGGGGCCTTCATCGTCTGGGTGCCGGCGGCCATCTACCTCGTCTTGGCGGGCGCCTGGGTGAAGGCGCTCATCCTCGTGGCGTGGGGCGTGCTCGCCATCGGCACCGTTGACAACTTCCTGCGGCCAAAACTCGTGGGCGAGAGAACGCGGCTGCACGAGCTCCTGATCTTCTTCTCCGTCCTCGGCGGCTTGCAGGTCTTCGGCGTCCTCGGCCTCGTCCTCGGCCCGGTCATCGTCGCCATCACTATCGCCCTGCTCGACATCCTCCGCCACGCCGACGACGCGGCCGGCCGAGAAGAGGGCGAGACGCTCCTAGAGGGGCAGGCGGAACTGCGCGACGTGCCCGGCGAGGCGGGCTGATGCCGGCCGGCGGGGAAGGGAAAAGGGCCTCCAACCCTAAGGCTGGAGGCCCTTTACCGTCAGAGCGAAAAAAGAGAGCCGCGGCGGCGAGGCTCAGGCGGCGGCGTGGTTGAAGTTCTCCGCGAAGACACGACGGCCGTTCAAGGCGTCGTCAATAATCTCGCGAACTGCCGCGACATCAGGGTTTACGTCCATGCGGTCGCAGGCCCGCAGGTGGCGGACGATGCCCTCGGTGGCGATGTCCAGAGCCGTCCCGCCCAACTTCGTGTAGCGACGCGCCTGGATGTGGTCAATCATTTTTAGCCGCTCGGTCAGCGGATGCGTCTCTGTAGCGATCACTTTTCCTCTGCTCCTTATTGTTACCGGCCTCCGGAAATATTCAATCGGAAGGCTCTGTATTAGACAAACTTTAGATGCATTCGGGTCGGCACGGGATGCGAACACGTTGCATTAACCAGAAATTTCACACAAACCCACCCCGTTTGCTCGTCGGCACCTCACCTTGTTCGGCTTTGCAGGGGGCCTGAAAAGGGCCGATTCTACCTAACTCGGCCTGAAAAATCCAGAACAATTTTTTACAGCTCTCGGTGCCGCGCGCACGAATCCCGGCGGGCTCGATTCGTCTCGACAAGTGTATGCGTGTAAGGAATTTAGGGGAGGGAGGCGGAAAGACCGCCATCCGGTCTTGAAGAGCGAGTTTTTCGCTCCAAGCCCCGGGGCGGCCTCTTCCTGGTAGCGGATGAAAGATGACTCGGTCGGTCGCGCCTTCTACTTCTTGGGGACGACAGCGTCCTTCATGCCCTTGCTCAGCCTGAACTTAAGGGTAGTCTTGGCAGGGATTTGGATCGTGTCGCCCGTCTGGGGGTTGCGCCCCTCGCGCGCCTTGCGCTCGGACAGGACGAGCTTGCCGAAGCCGGGTAACACGAACTCGCCGCTCGACTTGACCTCGGAACTGGCGAGGCTGCCCAGCTCCTCGAACAACTCCTTGACCTGCGCGCGTTTAAGCTCGAACTTCTCGGCGATGTGGTTGACCACTTCGGACTGTGACATGCGCTTCTTGCCGGCTTTCGTCGCCATAGGGTGGTGTAGGACCTCCTGCAAATTCGTAAAATATTTGAAAAGCTTGCCTGAGGACATATATCACACCCCGCCCCCCCGCGTCTCAAAAAAAATGGCGTTTTCCGCCTTTTTTAGCAAAAAAAAGCCCCCCGCGGCCGGGAGGTGAATAATGATACAGCCGCCGGGGCGTGGGGGCCTCGGCGTTTGAAACTAATCGGGCAGAGAGGATTTGAACCTCCGACCCCCGCATCCCAAATGCGGTGCGCTACCAGACTGCGCTACTGCCCGTCGTGTATATCAGCAAACCAGTGCTTTTCAACCGCCGTGTTTTCGGGCGCGGCAATTCTTGCACACAAAGCCTTACTTTTCCAAGTCTTTCAGGTTTTTAAATGTCGGAAAAACGCTCGCGCAGGAAGGTGGACATCTTGGCGAGGGCTCGGGCGCGGTGGCTGAGGTGCTGTTTGACCTCGGGCGGGAGTTCGCCGAAGGTCTGCGTGTGGCCTTCGGGGACGAAGACGGGGTCGTAGCCGAAACCGCCTGAGCCGCGGGGCGCGCGTGCCAGCCGCCCTTCGCAGACGCCGTCGAAGGTGTTGACCTCGCCGCTCGAAGGGTCCGCGAGGGCGATTACGCACTTGAAGCGGGCGCGACGGTCTTCCGTATTCGTGGCCGCAAGCTCGGCGAGCAGGCGGGCCATCTTTTCGGGATACGGGAGGTCTCGGCCGCCGTAGCGCGCGGAGTGGACGCCGGGGGCGCCGCCGAGCGCCTCGACCTCCAGGCCCGAATCGTCCGAGAGCGTGAGCAGCCCGCTCAGGGAAGAATAGTGTCGGGCCTTCAGCACGGCGTTTTCGACGAAGGTCGCGCCCGTCTCCTCGGCCTCCGTGATGTCGCCGAACTCCGAGAGCCAGCGCACGCCGAGCGGGAGCCCTTCGATCAAGCCCCTGATCTCCCTCACTTTCCCTTCGTTATGCGTGGCGACCAGGAGCGTCGGAGTTTCAGTCATAGCGGGGGAGTTTAAGACGGCGCGCGCGGGTTGGGCAAAAATTTTTTGCCCGAAGGGAATTTAGTGTTTAGTATGGCATGGGAGAGGGGACGCGGCGGCGAAGATGCTCTTGAGGGAGGCGGCTCAGAGGACTACGGGCGGCGACGGCCTTTCGGCGGCGCGCGAGCTGGGGCTTTGGCTCCGGGCCTTGCGGAGCTTCTTCGACCACTCCAACCACCCCTTCACGGAGGGCGAACGCGCTCTCATCTCGACGCGCGACTTCAGTTGCGAGACGGCCATCGCGCGCGACGTGCTCCTCCGCTGCCTGCAACTGACCGGCGCCCTCACGCCCGGCGAGCCGGACGCGCCCGCCCCCCACGACGGGGAAGCCCCGCCGCAGCCCGACGGACGCTGGAGGCACACGAGCGCGGCGGTCACCGAGGCCGGCCTCGACGAGCTGACGGAAATCCTTAAAGACGCTTGCTCGTTGGCGGGCGCCCTGCTCGAAGCCCCTTCGGTCAAGTTCGAGGGCTGGGCGAGCCTCGGCGGCGTCCTGACGCGTGAGTTGAAGGCTTCGGAGACGGCCCGCCTGCTCACGGCCTCGCCCGCCGGTGGTGGGGCGCCTTTCGTGCCGGGGCCGCTCACCGCGCTCGCCGAAAGGCTGACGCCCGACGACCTCGGCGAAGACATCTTCCACGTCTTCACATCCTTCACGGTGCTGCTGTCGTCCCTGCGCTTTGTCGAGACGCGACTCCGGTCCGAGGCGCAGGTCAAGCAACTGCTCCCGCTCTTCACGCTCGTCCACGATGACACGCGGGGCCTGCTCGACTTCATCGAGAGCCGCGGCCTGCGGACCGAGGGGATGGAAGAGGGGGCGAGGGACGCGCTCGACGGCACGGCCTACGCCATCCGCATGGAGCTGCGCAAAATCTTCGAGCATGAGCTGGTGGACTTCTGCTCGCTGCGCCAGCCGTCACAGGTCTTCGTGAAGGCCGAGAACGCGCTCGGGCTGCTCCGCGACTCCTTCCAGCAGTCAACGCTCGCCGTCGCGCAGAGCTTCGACCCCGCGGTCGAAGGCTCGCAGCTCTTCGCATCCTTTCACACCAAGCTTGAACAGTCGCTCGCGCTGCGCAGTGACCTCTGGGGGCTTTTGCAACTGGTGCGGCGCGCGGGCGGCGAGATAGAGACTTTCCCGATGTCGCTCCTGCTCGAACGGCTGAACGCCTTCCGCGAGGGCAGCCAGCGTTACCTTATGTTCAAGGACTGGGAGCCCTTCGAGCGTTTCCTCGAAGAGATCGAATCGGCCGGCGGCGCGACGGAAGCCGGCCACGTCCTCCACCGCTTCGACGCCTTCCTCGAAACCCTCTTCAATCAGGTGAACATGCGCGGCGTCCTCGCCTCGCAACCCTTCGACCCCGCCTCGACGGCAGCCGGATAACGACTCCGGCCAGCCTCCCTCTCATCAATATTCATCACCGCGGCGCGAATCTCACGACCATCTCGCCGAACTGTCCGAAGGCCGAGAGCGTCCGCTTCTCGAAGCCAACGTCGGTGACGCGCGTCTCGCTCTCGCTGTAGGCGTGGCGCGTGAGGGCGCGCTCGAACGCCTGCTGGTCGGCCGGGCGAGAGCCTTCGCGCCGCCGGGCCGCAAAGTAGCCGACGACGGCGCGGGCCGACTCGCGGTCGTCCGTGACTGTGCGGACGAAGGCGTCCGGCGCGGAGAAGTCGAGCGGGGCTGATTTAAAAGATTCGTCCGCGCCGAGCGTCCTCTTCTCGGAAATCGCTTTCAGACAACCGCGCACGTCATCCTCGGAGCCGAGCAGCAGGTGCTTGTTGACGAAGCCGGCCGCGCCCCTTTCCTCGTCCGTCGAGATGAATAACTCCGCGCCTTCGATTGTCTCCCTGCTCGCGCCCGCGCCGAGATGTGCCCGCACAAGCTCGCGCAAGGCCGTCTCGTTCCGCACGGGCGTGAGGAGGACTTTGCCCTCGCTCCTCGCGTCGAGCCTCGCCGTCGCGAGCCAGGGGCCGGAGGCGCGCAGGAAGTCGCGCGGACGCTCGACCCCGTAGGGCTTGAGCAACGATTCGAGGGCGAGCGTGATGAGGGTGGCGCGCGAGATGTCCACCTGCGACGACAGCGCGGCACCCACCGCGCGCCAAGCCTCGTCGGGGCTCCGAAAATCATAAAGGGAGACCTGATAGGTTCCCGCCGGCAAGAGCCCCGCGGCCCCGCCCTCCCGCTTTGAAGGGGGCGAGAGCGCCGGCCCGAGCCTCTGCGCGAGCCCGCCCCCGAGGCCCAGAAAGTATCGGTCCTCGAAGCGCCCATCGGCGAGACGCGAACTCCATCCGACGCTCCCGAGGGTCTGGTTAATGAGCTGCGGCAGCACCGTCGCCATCAAGCTCTGCGCCTTAGAGTCCTCCGAAACTCCACCGACGAGGGCCGGCGCGAAGACCTCGACCATCCTCGCCGCGCTCCCCGTCGGCGCGAACCCGAAGGCCAACGCCCCGCGCGCCCCGACCCGCGCCCGTACGTCCTCAAGCTCCGCGCTGCCGGCCAGGCTCTTCCGCCCGCCCCGCCGCACGTCAACGCACGCGCGCACGGCCAACTCGTCGTTGCCCACCACGGCCACGCTCTCGTAGACGGCCGCCACAATCTTCCTTCGCGAGCCCCCCTGCGCCGCCCAGGTCACGTACCCGACGCCGTCAACCTCTTTCCTCTCAACACTAGGCTCCCCGAATGACTTGCGCGCGAAGTCCCCGACGATCTTCTCGACGGCCGAGCGGACGCGCCACCCGCTCGTGTGCGTCTCGGCGACGAGCGCCGCCCGCGGCGTGAACTTGATGGCCGTGCCCGATTCCTCCGCCGCCTCGAAGCCGAGAATCGTGACGGCGACCTGCGCGCGCGAGAGCACCACGGCCTCGCCCGGCCCGAGGCCCGTGAACGACAGCCAGCGGCTCGTCCTCGGGGACAGATACCGGCCGCCCTCGACGCCCGCGGCCGGGGCAAGCTCGCGCCAGGCGTCGGTCGAGACGACGGCCTCGACGACGGCCGGCAGGTCGTCGGCTTCCAGGTAAACTATTGAATCCGCAGGCGCGTAGGCCGCCATGTCAACCTTCACGGGGCGCGTAAACCAGAGGTACACGAAGCCCCCGACCAGCAACAGGCCGACGACAATGAGAGCCCTGCGAAGGAAAGCCATACAGGGCATCCTAACTGCACGCCGAGAGGCGAGGCAAGCACCTGTTGGCGCTGCCGCCGCCCTGAAGCGATTCGAAACCCGAGCCGGGAAAATTTTGGAAGTCATCTTGATTTGTCCAGAAAAGCAAGTCAAAATATTGAAAATCACAGTGGTTAAACCATGCAAAATATCGGTTGACATGTTCAGCATGAGTGTTTTATAGTCACTGTGGCACGTATGAGCCGCCCGAATCCTTTCTGGCGGCTCACTTTGAAACTCAACCGAAAAGGCACACTACGCGCGAGCGTAGGCCGCAAAGCCACGGGAGTCGGGCCTCGAAACGAGGGCGCGCGACTCGGCCGGGTTACCGAAGGGGAGATGCTTTGACCCGCAGAGGGGTAGCCCAATCGCCCGCCTCCCGCGCGGCGACGACTCGCCCGCCCGCGGAAACAAGTCCCCGCGCACAAGCCTTTAACACGCCGGCCCAGCCCCTCGACAAGAGGCCGCCGCGCCGCCCGCCCTCCTCAGCGCCCACATGCACGGGCGCCACCCAGACGATGAAGCCCGCCGCAGCCAGCACGACACGTCCCCGCACGACCCACGCCAGGGTCCGCCGCGCACGCGCGCGCCTGCGGCTCCGCCACCGCCAACAGTCACGCCAAGCCCGAAGGAACGGATAGAACATGTTTAAGAGAAACCTCGGCAGGAAGGGCCTCGTGGGCCTCGACATCGGTTCGAGTTCGATCAAGGCCGTCGAGTTGCAGGGCAAGCCGGGCTCGCTCCAGCTCGTCAACCTCGGCTTCGAGGGCCTCCAGCCCGACACGGTCGTGGACGGCCAGATTATGGAGTTGAACGACGTGTCGAACGTCATCTCCGGCCTCTTCGGCGCCCACCAGTTCAAGACGGACCGCGTGGCCGCCGGGGTCTCCGGCAGCTCCGTCATCGTCAAGAACATCATCGTCCCGCAGATGACGCGCGAGGAGTTGCAGGAGTCCATCGACTGGCACGCCGAGGAGCACATCCCGTTCGAGATTTCGGACGTGAGCCTCGACTACCAGGTCGTCGGCTCCGGCCACGACTCGCTGCACGTCCTGATGGCGGCCTGCAAGCGCGACTCCATCGCCAACCTCAAGCAGGCCATCCAGCTCGCCGGCAAGCACCCGACCGTCATAGACGTTGACGCCTTCGCCCTCCAGAACTGCTACGAGCTGAACTACCAGCCGCCCGACGAGCTGGTCGTGGCGCTGCTCAACGTCGGCGCCTCGACGATAAACATCAACATCGTGAAGGGCGTCCGCAGCGTCTTCACGCGCGACGTTTCGGTCGGCGGCAACCAGTACACGGCGCTCCTTCAGAAGGAGCTGGGGCTGACGCACGAGCAGGCCGAGGCAGTGAAGCGCGGCGGGCCGGCGCCCTCGCACGTCGAGGCCATGGACCTGGAAGGCGTGCTCGAAACCGTCTCGGACATGCTGGCGCTGGAAATCTCGAAGACCTTCGACTTCTACCGCGCCACGGCCGAAGACTCGAACGCCGCCGTGCAGAAGATCATGATCTCGGGCGGCGGGTCGAAGCTCCGGGGGCTGACCGAGTTCCTCTCGGGCCGCTTCGAGATTCCGGTCGAGCGTTTGGACCCGTTCCGCCGCATCAAGTTCGACGCGCGGCGCTTCGACCCCGACTACATGCGCGAAGTGGTGCCCGAGATGGCCGTCGCCGTGGGCCTCGCCCTGAGAGGAGTGGATGCTTAAATGATCAAGGTCAACCTACTGGACTCCGTCACAGACCGCGCGACGAGCGTCGCCGTCGTCGAGGAGAAGGTCGCCAACCCGCGCGCGCGAACCTTCGTCATGGCCGCGTCGGTCGCCTCGCTGATGGTGCTCGCCGTGCTCTTCGACTACGTCAGCGCGAACACGGCCAACGCGCGCGCCAAGGCCGAGCTTGAGCGGCAGCAGCAGATCGCCGCGCAGATGGCGGCCATCAACAAGGAGCAGGCCGACCTGGAGAAGAAGATCAAGGACATCCAGGTCCGCATCGACGCCATCAAGAAGCTCCGCGCCTCGCAGCAGGGCCCCGTCGCGCTGCTCTCCGAGATCAACGAGCGGCTGCCCAAGGCCGACGAGTTCCGCCTGGAGTCCGTCGAGCAGAAGAACGGCGAGCTGGTCATCGAAGGCAACTCGCCCAACGAGGCCGCCGTCACGCAGTTCGGCCGCAGCCTCGAATTCTCCTCCGGCCTCTTCCAGAACGTGAGCATTGAGACCGAGCGCAAGGACCTGGAGATCAACGCGGCCGACTACGTCGCCGACGGGCCGCTCGACCTGACGATCAAGCCCGAGACGGTGCGCTTCAAGGTCAAGTGCAAGTACGTGCCGGGCGGGACGCAGCCCGCGCCGACAGCGACGGCCGCCGCCCCGGCCGCCCCCGCCGCCGCCGCGCCGCAGGTCGCGAGCCGCTAGACGCCGCCTCGCAGAAGGGAAACGAACGATGTTCAAACTCGAAGTATTGCCCGAGAAGCCCTGGTACTTCCAGGCCGCCGTCTTCGGCCTCGTCGCCGCGGCCGTCTACTTCGGCTTCTATTACATGGTGACGAGCGGCACGCGCGCCGAGACCGCCGAGGTCGAGGAGAAGGTCGCCAAGCTCCAGCAGGACAACGCGCGGGCGCAGATCGCCTCGCAGCGCCTCAACGAGTTCAAGGCCAACTACGCGCAGGCCAAGGCCGACTACGAAGACCTGAAGGCGCTCTTGCCCGAGCAGCGCGAGCTGACGATGGTCCTCCAGAACGTGCAGGACCGCGCGCGCGGCCGGCTGACGCTGCGCCGCTTCACGCCCAAGGACGAAGTGCAGCAGGACTTCTACACGGGCAAGCCCATCGAGCTCGAAGTCTCCGGCACCTACAACAACGTCGGCCAGTTCTTCCAGCAGTTGGCCTCCTACCAGCGCATCGTCTCGGTCACGGACTTCCGCATCACGCGCCTCCGCGAAGGGCGCCCGCAGGACAAGGCCGAGGGCAAGACCATCGACGCGCAGTTCCTGCTCACCGCCTACTACGCCTCACCCGAGAAGATACAGGCCGCCGCCCCGGCACCCGCCGCGCCGCCGGCCGCCGCCAACGGCGCCCCCGCCCCGGCCCCTGCCGCCAAGTAGGGGATAGAGAGGGCGCGCGCCCAAGACAGAAGCGTCTTTAACCGGAACAGGAAGAGAACGATGAAAGACAGCACACCCAACTTCCGACGCGCGGCGCAGGGCCTCGCGGCCTGCGTGCTCCTGCTCGGCGCCGCCGCGTCCGCCTTCGGGCAGACCGCCAACGCCACCTACCGCGGCACGTCGCGCGACCCGTTCACGAAGTACAAGCCGAACCTCAAGGCCCGGCTCGTCAAGCCCGCGCCGAAGCCGCTTGAGGTGCCGCCCATCAAGGCGCGCATCGACAACTATAAGGCGCAGAAGCAGGCGGCGATGAGCCTCCAGCAGCCGGCGCCGAAGCCGACGACGGCGCTGCTCCTCAGCGAGCTACAGGTCATCGGCATCTTCCGCACGCCGCGCGGCTACGCGGCGATGGTCGAGGCGACGCCCATCAAGCTCTCCTACGTCGTCTACCCCGGCGAGCCCTTCTACGACGGGATGCTCGTCGCCATCGAGGAGACGCGACTGGTCTTCCGCAGGCAGACGCGCTGGACCGACGGCCGCGCGGATGTCGCCGTCGAGACCAAGCAGCTTCGGCAGGCCAGCGTCTCCGACTCGATGGCCGCCACCCGCGAGCCCGAGGCCGCGCCCGCCAAGGGCTCCACCGAGGTCAACGCGTTCCTCGAAGTCCTGAAGGCCCTGGCCGCCGCCAACGCGCAGCAGCAACAGCAGCAGCCGGGCGGACAGGCCGCCCCGCAGCAGGGCAACGGCGGCAGCCGTCCCTGAGCCCCCACCCCAGCCCCACCCCGCCTGTAGTAGCTCGCCGCCGCCGGCCACCCGGCCGGGCGCGCGCGAGAGAGGACGCCGCGCCGACTTTGAAGGCGGCGTCGTTGACAGCCAAGACCGTTGGGTCGTGTCCGCGTTGTGCGGCGCGCGCTTGAAGGGCGGCGGCCCCCTCTCTGTGGGGGCGCCCGAACGAGCGTTAGCGCGTGGCGGCCGCGCCCGTCGTGTCTTGCTCAGAAGGAAGAGAACATGTCCCACATTAAAAACATCACCCGGCACGCGAGGAGGGGCGCGCTCGTCCTCTCGCTCCTGTGCCTGCTTGGCGCCGCGGCGCCGGCCGCCTGGGGCGCGGCGCCCGCGGGCCCGCCCGTCGCCAAGAGCGTGCGCGCGGCTACCAGCGGCGCCTCGACGCTCATCACCATCTCGGGGACGGCGCCGATGCCCTACAGCGTCCGCCGGCCCGAAGCCCGCCTGCTCGTCGTCGAGCTGCCGGGCGTTGACGCCACGCAGCTCGCGCCGGCCTACGACATCGCCTCGCCGCTCGTCGCGGGCGTCGAGGTCCGCCGGACGCTGCGCGGCAGCGAGCCCGTCGCCAGCCTCCAGATCGCCCTGCGCGCGCCCGTCCGCGAGCGCTCGCACCTCGCCGGCAACGAGCTGGTCCTGGAACTCCACCCCGAGGCGGCCGCCTCGACGCCGGCCGCGCCGCAGTCGCGCCCCAGCCCGACGCCAGCCCCGACCGCGCAAGGCCCGTCGCAGCCCCCCACGCAGGGGCAGCAGTACGGCCAGCCCGGCTTCATCGGCGAGCCCATCAACCTCAACGTCGTCAACGCCGACATCCGCGACATCCTCAACTACATCACCGAGCAGTACGGCGTGAACTTCGTCGTTGACAGCTCGGTGCGCCAGGTGCCCGTCACCATCAACGTGACGGAGGTGCCCTGGAACTTCGCGCTCGACTCGCTCTTGAAGGCCAACCGCCTCGGCATCGAGGTCAACGGCAACATCCTCCGCATCGCGACGCTCGAAGTCCTGAAGGACGAGGCGAAGATTCGCGCCGAGGAGGCGGCCGCGCAGTCGCGGCTCCGCGATGCGCAGCTTGAGAACACGCCGCTCGTCACCGAGTTCATCCGCCTCAACTACGCGCGCGCCTCCGGCTCGCTGGCCTCGGCCGCGGGCGGGTCCGACTCGTTCACGGGCGGCGGCGCCTCGGGCGGCGGCAGCGGCGGCGGCTCGGGCATCATGCCCATCATCGCGCGCCGGCTCTCGCGCCGCGGCGGCATCGAGGTGGACGACCGCAGCAACACGCTCATCGTGACGGACGTGCGCGAGAACATCGACGCCATCCGGCGCCTCGTACAGCTCCTCGACCAGCCCGAGCCGCAGGTCGAGATCGAGACGCGCATCGTCATCGCCGGCCGCAGCTTCAGCCGCGACCTCGGCGTCCAGCTCTCGGCCTCGGTGCTGAACCCCAGCCGCGGCACCTTCGGGTCCTTCGGGACGCAGAACGGCATCAACCTCTCGAACGGGACCAACTCGCTGACCATCCCCTCGCCCTCCGGCAGCCTCGGCGCGGCGGGCCCGAACACGGTCATCGGCCTGACGACCGGCATCTTCGGCACGGCGCAGATCAGCGCCCTCATCACCGCGGCCGAGGCCAAGGGCCAGGCCAAGGTCATCGCCACGCCGCGCGTCACGGCCCTCAACAACCGCTCCGCGCAGATCGAGTCGGGCTCGCAGATTCCCGTCGTCACGCCTCAGCTCGGCGCGGCCGGCGGCGGCAGCCTCTTCACCACGACCTTCATCTCCGTCCCGCTGCGCCTTTCGGTCACGCCGCAGATCACCGACGCCGGAACGGTCATCATGCGGGTCACGATGGAGAACAACACCGTCAACACCACGGTCAACTCGCTCGGCACGCCCGGCATCGACACCCAGCGCATGCAGACCGAGGTGCTCGTGCCCGACGGCGGCACGACGGTCGTCGGCGGCGTCATGACCGACCGCGAGACGGAGGCGCATAACCGCACGCCCGGCATCAGCAGCATCCCCATCGTCGGCAACCTCTTCAAGCGCAAGGCCGTCACCCGTAACACCGACGAGATACTCTTCTTCATCACGCCGCGCATCTACAGGCCCGACTACCAGGGCCGCCGCATCGAGACCGACCCGGCCACCTCGACGCGCTCGGTCACGATCCCGCAGCCGGTCCCGCTCGGCAACCCCGGCACCAACACGCCCGTGCCGAGCGCGCCGCAGCAACAGCAGCAGCAGGCGCCCGCCAACGTCGTCGTGCCCTCGGCGATTGTCCCGGCCGGCACCGACGCGACGCCCGCCGCACCCACCTTGCGCCCGTAAAGGAGAGACCCGCAATGTTCAGGCAAGCACTCACCGAGATAGTCGAGCGGACCGAGGGGGCCACGGGCGCGCTCATCATGGGCATGGACGGCATCGCCGTCGAGCGGTTCTTCCTGCCCGAAGGCAGCGAAGCGAACATGGACGTGGCCGCCGCCGAAGTGACCTCGCTCGTGCGCAGCGCGCTGCGCGCGGGGGGCAACACCGGCCTCGGCCCGCTGCAAGAGATGTTCGTCAGCTTCGAGCACGTCCGCATCCTGGCGCGGATGTTCTCGCCCGAATACTTCGTCGTGCTGACGCTCAAGGCGGAGTCCAACCTCGGCCGCGGCCGCTTCGAGCTGCGCAAGGCCGAGCTGAAGCTCGCGCGCGAATTTGCCGTCTGACCGCCCAATCACTCTTCCATGATCCGGGCATTTGCGGGGCCGCAGCACCAGCGCGGCCCCGATTTTTTTTAGCAGTTAGGGATTTTGACGAAGGGCATCCCGCGCATGATGACGCGCTGGCGGCGCTGGACGCGGCGGAGGTTCTTCTGCGGGTTGAAGACGTTCAGGGGGCCGGGGACCATGGCGGAGAGGAAGGCGGCCTCGCGCGGCGTGAGGTCGGCGGCCGACTTGTTGAAGTAGGTGCGGGCGGCGGCCTCGGCGCCGTAGACGCCGTCGCCCCACTCGATGACGTTGAGATAGATTTCCAGTATCCGGCACTTCGGGAGCGTGCGTTCGAGGAAGTAGGTGTAGACGGCCTCGCGGGCCTTGCGCGCAAATGACCTCTCGGATGAGAGCCAGAGGTTCTTGGCGAGCTGCTGCGAGACGGTCGAGCCGCCGCGCTTGAACTTGCTGAGGTCGGGTATCCAGCCCGCCTCGTCGTTGTCGCCCTCCTCCTTGGCCTCCTTCTCGGCGGTCTTCTGCCCCTCCTCCCAGGCGCGCTGGATGGCCTGGTAGTCGAAGCCGTTGTGCGAGACGAAGTTCGTGTCCTCGCCGGCTAGGACGGCGCGCTGGAGGTGCGGCGAAATCCTTGAGAGCGGCACCCACTGCTGGACGCGGCGCGGCTCGCGCCCCTCGTCGCGCGCCTCGCGGAGCCGCGTCTCGATCATGCTCGTCGTCTCGGGGTCTTTCGTCTTCAACTGCGCGAAGCGCGGGAACGTCACCACCTCATAGACGAGCCAGAGCGTGAAGAGGGCGAGGACGCCGAGCGCCGCGTACTTGATTACTTTCCAGATGACTCTCAACATGAGGGACAAATTATAAGCCGCGCGCCGAAAGTTCAAGCCTCAGGCGGGCTCGAAGACGGCCTTCGCGGCGCGGACGGTGTTGCAGTGAATCTCGACCGTGTCGGCGATGTCCCTGGCGTAGCCCCCCGACATGACGGTGGCGACGGGCACGCCGCGCTCCCGGCATTCCTTTAAGACCGTCTCGTCTCGCGCGCGCAGGCCCTGTATCGAGAGGCCGAGGCGGCCGAGCTTGTCGCCCGCGTAAGGGTCCGCGCCGCCGAGGTAGAAGACGAGGTCGGGCCGGTGTTCGAAGACGGCGGGGAGGTGGCGGGCGAGCGTCTCAAGATATTCGTCGTCGCCGGTCCCGTCGCGCAGCTCCACGTCGAGCGACGAGCGCGCCTTGAAGAGCGGGTAGTTCTTGGCGCCGTGCATCGAGAAGGTGAAGACGGCGGGGTCGCCTTCAAAAATCGTTGCCGTGCCGTTCCCCTGGTGCACGTCCAGGTCAACGACGGCCGCACGTTTAATAAGCCCGTCGCGCAGGAGGACGCGGACGGCGACCGCCACGTCGTTGAGGACGCAGAAGCCCTCGCCGCGGTCGGCGAAGGCGTGGTGGGTGCCGCCCGCGAGGTTCGAGGCGACGCCGGCCGAGAGCGCCGAACGGGCCGCGTTAATCGTCCCCGAAGTGGCGAGGAAGGAGCGGCGCACGAGCGCCTTCGACCAGGGGAGGCCGAGCCGCCGCAGCTCCCTCGTCGTCAAAGCCCCGGCGCGGAGCCGCGTCACGTAATCCTCCGTGTGGACCAAGAGCACGTCCTCAATCGCCGCCGGCTGCGGCTCGACCACCTCGCGTGCCGCGAGCGTCCCCTCGCGCAAGAGCCGGTCGCGCACCAGCTCGAACTTTTTTATCGGGAAGACGTGCCCCTCGCCGATGTCCGCGTAATATCTCGGGCTGAAGAAGACAAGCATAGGCTGCACGCCGGCCGTCAGAATTGAATCAGGCTGCCTTCGCGCTTGGCGCGGCGGACGGAGCGGGCGAAGACCCAGAGGGAGAAGGGGAGGAGGACGGCGAGGAAGACGAGCAGCGTGAAGAGCGGCCTCTGCACGTCGGCGAGGCCCTGGCCCTGGATGAGCACGCGGCGGATGCCGTCTATGCCGTGGGTGGTGGGGATGAAGCTGGAGACGGAGGCCAGGGCCGAGCCGCCGGCCTTCGCGAGAAGCTGGACGGGGAAGAAGACGCCGGAGAAGAGGGCGGAGCCGGTGCCGATGATGATGCCGAAGGGGTCGCCGCGCTTGAAGACCATCGCGAAGCTCGCCGACAGTATCCCGACCGAGGCGAGCACGAGCGTCGTCAGGAGGAGGAAGAGGAGCGCGAGCAGGAAGCTGCCGCGGTAGGTGACGCCGAAGAGCGCCCAGCCGAAGAAGAGGTAGAGGAACGAGTGGAAGGTGGCCTGCACGAAGTCCCAGGCGGAGCTGGAGACGATGAGCGTCGGGACGCTGATGGGCGTCATCAGCACGCCCTCCAAAGTCCCTTGCGCCTGCTCGGTGCGGATGGCGGTGGCGAGGCTTGAGAAGCCGACCATGAAGTAGTTGAGGAAGGGCAGCGCCGTGATCCAGGCGAGGAAGGGGTCGCGCCACTCGGCGTAGGGCGTGTCGAAGCCGGAGGCGAAAATCTGCGAGATGAAGTAGAGCGTCATCGTCACGAAGAGGATGCTCATGATGCGCATGAAGAACTCCAGCCGGTAGCTGACGGCGAGCTGGAAGTCGCGCACGACGAAAGCGCGGACGCGCCCGACGAGCAACAGCACCCTTCTCATCCTTCGCCGCCCCCCTCGCCCCCTTCGCGCTCGAAGCTCTCGATGACATCGAGCAGCGTCGCGCGCTCCGACTCGACGGAGACGACGCGCGCGCCGCCCCCGGCCAGCGCCCGCAGCGCGCGGTCGAGCACGTCGTCGCCGACTTCGCGCTTGAATCCGACGACGAGTCTGTCGCCCTGAGTCTTCGTCTCGGCTCCCGGCGCGACCTCCCCGAGTAAAAGCCTCGCCCTCTCCTCCGTGACCCCCGCGACCGTGATGCGCAGCGTCTCCTCCTGGCGGCTCGTCGAGCGCAGGTGGGCCGGCGTGTCCACGGCCCTGATGCGCCCGCGGCTGATGACGGCGACGCGGTCGCAGAGCTCTTCCACTTCGGCGAGGTTGTGCGAGGTGAGGAGGATGGTGGCGGGCGGCGTGGCGCGCGCGAGCGAGCCGATGGTCTCGCGCATCCGCGCGGCGGCGAGCGGGTCGAGCGAGCGCGTCGGCTCGTCGAGCAGGAGGACGGGCGGCGTGTTCAGGAGCGCGCGCGCGACCGCCATCCGCTGCTTGTTGCCGGTCGAAAGCTCGCCGAAGCGTCGGCGGCGAAGCTCGCCCAGCTCCAGCTGTTCCAGCAGTTCGCCGATGCGCCGGCGAGTATGTGGGCCGCCCATGCCGTAGAGGCGCGCGAAGAAGGTCAGGTTCTGTTCGACGGTGAGCCGCCAGTAGAAGCTGCGCTCCTCGGCCGTCGCCAGTCCCACCTGCGCGCGCACGCGCTCCTCGTCGCGGACGCTGTCGAAGCCGCGCACGCCGACCGAGCCGGAGGTGGGCTGGACGAGCGTGGCGATGATCTTGGTGAGCGTCGTCTTGCCCGCGCCGTTGCGGCCGATGAGGCCGAAGACCTCGCCCTCGCCGACGCTTATCGAGACGCCGCGCAGGGCCTCGACCGCCGGCCGCGTCTTCATGCGCATGACGCGCCGGAAGCCGGCCAGCGGGGGCGGGTAGGTCTTCGAGAGGTCGGAGATGGAGATGGCGGCGGCGGCGGTCATCGTCTGCGCTGTCGCGGGTCGAGGTATTCGCGCAGGCCGTCGCCGAGGAAGTTGAAGGCGAGCACGGTGAGGGCGATGGCCGCGCCGGGCACGAGCATGGCGTGAGGCGCCAGTTGCAGCGTCGTCAGGTCGCGCGCCTCTTCGAGCATCACGCCCCACGAGGGCGCGGGCGGCGGCACGCCCAGACCGAGGAACGAGAGCGACGCCTCGGAGAGCACCGCGCCGGCCATGCCGAGGCTCGCCTGAACTATCAAGGGCTGGACGGCGTTCGGCAGGATGTGGACGAAGAGGATGCGCCAGTCGCGCGCGCCCAGCGCCCGGGCCGCCTGCACGAAGTCGTACTCCCTGACTTTTAAAACCTGCCCGCGCATCACGCGCGCGTAGCCGACCCAGCCGATGACGCACAGGGCGAGTATGAGCTTGTTGATGCCGGCGCCGAGGAAGGCGACCATCGCGATGGCGAGCAGCAGGCCGGGGAAGGCGAGGAAGACGTTGAAGAGGTAGCCCGAGACGATGCGGTCAACCCAGCCGCCGTAGAAGGCCGCGAGCGCGCCGATGGCCGTCCCTATCACCGCCGAGACGGCGACCACCACGAGCCCCACGCGCAGGGAGATGCGCGCCCCGTGGACGACGCGCGAGAACACGTCGCGGCCCGTCGCGTCGGTCCCGAGCCAGTGCTCGGACGAGGGCGGCATGTAACGCTCCGCGAGGTTCGTCGCGCCGACCTCGTGCGTCGCGATAACGTCCGCCAGCAGCGCCGTCAGTGTCAGCAGCACGACGAAGACGAGGCCGGTGATGGCTAGGCGGTTCAAGAGACTCTTATCCTCGGGTCGAGCCGGCGGTAGACGAGGTCGGTCAGCGTGTTGGCGAAGATGTAGGTGACGCTGATGACGAGGACGCAGCCCTGCACGAGCCGGTAGTCGCGCTTGCCAATGCCCTCGTCAACGAGCAGCAGGCCGAGGCCGGGCCAGTTGAATATCTTCTCCGTGATGATGGCGCCCGCCAGCAGCACGCCGAGTTGCAGGCCGAGCACGGTGACGACGGGGATGAGCCCGTTCTTCAGGACGTGCTTGTAGACGACCGTCCGCTCGTTCAGTCCCTTGGCGCGCGCCGTGCGGACGTAGTCCTCGCCCATCTCCTCGATGACGGAGGAGCGCACCATGCGCGTCAGCAGGGCCGAGAGCGCGGCGCCCAGCGTCACGGCCGGCAGGATGATGCTCGACCAGCCGAAGCGGCCCGAGGGGTCGAGCCACCCGAGCCAGACGGCGAAGACGTAGATGAAGAGCGGCCCGATGACGAAGCTCGGCAGGCTGATGCCGACCAGAGCCACGACCGAGAGCACGCTGTCGAGCCAGCGCCCGCGGTTCGTCCCCGCCAGCACGCCGAGCGGGATCGCAATAAGGACCGCGACGAAGAGGGCGGCCAGCGCGAGCTGGATGGTCGCCCCGTAGCGCGACAGTATCAGCTCGACGACGGGGCGGTCCGTGCGGAAGGAGTTGCCCATGTCGCCGCGCAGGATGCCCGCCCAGTAGTCAACGTAGCGGTTGTCGGCGCCGTGCCAGCGCAGGCCGCGCTCGCCCGTCTCGTCCGCGGAGTAGGTGAAGAAGAAGGGCGGGCGGTCGAGGCCGTGCTTCTGGCGGAACTGCACGCGCAGCTCCTCGGTCGCCTGCTCGCCGAGGATGGCCGTCGCCGGGTCGCCCGGCACCAGCTCGATGAGCAGCGTCACGAGCGACACCACCGTCCACACGACGAGCAGAAGGATGAGCAGGCGCCGAAGGATGCCGAAAGCCTTACGCTTCATCAACCGTCCCGGTCAGAGTTTGAATCGGAAAACGCGGGAGGGATGATAACACCTGCGGCGCGCGCGCGTCAGCCGCCGCAATCGAAGGAGTTTGAAATCCGGGATTTGAGATTGTAAGGGAAGAAGAAACCTAGCTCGGCGGAGACCTTGCCCCACTCAGCGGCCCCGACAACCACCAAACGGGGATGACTCCGCCGAACTAGGTTACCGGTTGCGTCAAGATGCGAGGCGCAACGCAGCTCGTCCTGTTCAGTCGCGGGAGGGGCGGCGGCCCGTGTGCAGCGCCGCGATCCCGCCGGTCAGGTTCTTGTACCCGACCTCCTCGAACCCCGACTCGCGCATCAGCTCCGCCAGGCGCTTCTGGTCCGGGAACTTGCGCACGGAGTCGGGCAGGTACTCGTAAGCCCCGCGCGAGCCGCTGACCAGTCCGCCGATGCGCGGCAGCACGCGCGCGAAGTAGAACTCGAAGAGCGCCCGGAAGCCCGGCACGACGGGGCTCGAAAACTCAAGGACCGCGGCGCGCCCGCCCGGCTTCAAAACTCTCAACAACTCGGCCAGCCCGCCCTCGACGCTCGAAAGGTTGCGCAGCCCGAAGGCTATCGTCACCACGTCGAACGAGCGGTCGGCGAAGGGCAGACGCAGCGCGTCGCCCTCGACGAAGGGAATCCGGCGCGAGCCCTCCTCGGCCTTGCGCCGCGCGATCTCAAGCATCGGGCGGCAGAAGTCGAGCCCGACGACGCGCGCACGGCCGGCTCCTTCAATCGCCAGCGAGAGGTCGCCGGTGCCGCAGGCCACGTCGAGCGCGGCGGCGCCTTCGACGAGCGACGGCCGCAAGGTCTTCGCGACGAGGCGGCGCCAGCTCTTGTCAACGTTCCCCGACAACAGGTGGTTTAAGAGATCGTAGCGGCCGGCGATGCCTGCGAACATCGCACGCACGCGCCGCGCGTGCTCCTCTCTCGAAACTCTGGCTGCGGGTGGCTTCTGGCTCGACAAAGTATCCAAATGCAAACGCGGCGTGGTTGCGGCTGGCTTGTAGTTTTCTTGCGAAACGGCTACGGCCGCTTCAGCTCAAGGCGCGGCTTGTTGTCGGGCTGGGGCTTGACGGGCTTCGGCTGCGGCGGCTCCTGCGTCTGCGCCGCGGCCTCGCCGAAGACCTCGAAGCCGCCCGTCCGCGCCAGCTCTTCGCGGAGCGGGGCGGGGTCGCCGACGGCGACCGACGCGACGGGCGTGTGCAGGAAGAGGCGCGCGGCGACGCGCTGCACCTCCGAAGTATTGAGCTGGGCCACGGCGCGCGCGACCTGCCCGGGGAGGATGGCGGAGGAGTTGAACGTGTGCTCGTCGAGCCAGGAGTCGGCCAGGGCTTCCGCGCCCTGTGAACTTTGATTGAGCGCGGAGACGGCGGCGGCCTTCGCCCCCTCTAGCTCCGACGCCGTGGGACCAGTCTCCGAGAGATCGCGGGCGACTTTGCGGGCGGCTTCGAGGGCGCGGGCGGCCGCGGCGGCAGAAGGGAGCGTGGCGCCGAGCTTGAGGATGCCGCCCTCGCGCATGGCCTCGTATCGGACGACGGCCGAAGCGCCGGAGAGGGTCGAGTTCCAACGGTCGCGGACGATTGTTTCGAGCAGGCGGACGGCCGCCGCGTCGCGGTCCGTGCGCGCGAGCCCGCGCCACGCCACGCGCAGCTCGACCTCCTTCGCGCCGGGGCTGCCGACGACGAGCGTGCGCGCGTCCGTAGGCTCGGGGCGGCGGAAGGTCGAGGGCACGGCGCGGTCGCTCTTGCGCCAGCCGCCCATCGAGCGCCGCAGGATGCGGAGCGTGCGCGTCGGGTTGATGTCGCCGACGATGACGAGCGTGGCGTTGTCGGGATTCAGGAATCGCTCGCGCGCGAGCATCAGGTCGGTGCGCTCGACGCGGGCCAGCGAGTCGGCCGTCCCGGCCACGGGCCGCGCGTAAGGGAAGGGGGCGAAGAGGCGCGCGGCGACCAGGCGGTCCGCCTCGCCCGCGGCGGCGGACGCGGACTTGACCAGCTCGGCGCGGACGCGCTCGACGGCCTCGGGCGTGAGCTGTATGTTCACGACGCCGTTGCGCAGAAGCTCAAGCATCCGCTCGAAGTCCGAGGCGCGGCCCGCGAGCGTGATGTCAATCGAGTCGTAGCTGGTCTTGACCTCCAAACGGCCGTCCAGCTCGTCCGTCACGTACTCGCGCGTGTTGGGGTCGAAGAAGGCTCCGGCGAGGAGCGACATCTGCCCCTCCTTGCCCGCCAGGTCGAAGGCCGCGCCGCTGTGGATGCGCATCTTCAGCATCACGTTCTGGTCGCCGGGACGGCTCAGCATCAGTATCCTGAGGCCGTTGAGAAGCTGCT
>DATHBF010000045.1:0-9081 GCA_035296285.1 Pyrinomonadaceae bacterium
CGTCTGCACGGGCTCGGCCCACCCATACGTCCGCTACTCGGGCTACGTCGGCGGCCTCGTCGCCCTCTCCGCCCTCCAGCGCCTCACGCCGCAGCGCCGCGTCGAGCTCCTCAAGGCGCTCGGCGAGGGGCCGCGCGCCGACATGCAGGCCCGCTCGCGCTTCTGGGCGCGCCACCTGGGCCGCGCCAGCGCCCTGGCGCAGGGCCTCAACCACGCCTACCTCAAGGCGAACGGCGTCCGGTCCGGCGTCAGGAACTACAACGAGGCGGCGTGGCTCGTCGTCGGCTATTACCTGAAGCGTTACGAGTCGGCGGGGCCGCCGCCGGTCGCAGCCCGCGAGAAAAACTGGCATACTCAACCACGCCCGGCCATGAGAGAGAACGACGACAGGCATAAGCCGGACGCCGCCTCGCGCGTCCTCGACCGCAACCGCGTCATCGCGCGCGTCGCCATCGCGCGCAAGAACGGCGCCCGCGTCGTCTTCGCCAACGGCTGCTTCGACCTGCTGCACGTCGGCCACGTCCGCTACCTCGAAGCCGCCCGCGCGCTCGGCGACCTGCTCGTCGTCGGCGTCAACTCCGACGAGCAGGTGCGCCGCCTCAAAGGCGACGGCCGCCCCTTCATCCCGGCCCGCGAGCGCGCCGAAGTCGTCGCCTCCCTGCGCGCCGTGGACCTCGTCACCATCTTCAACGAGCCGACCGTCACCGAACTCCTGCTCGCCGTCCGCCCCGACATCCACGCCAAGGGCACGGACTACACGGAGGCGACGGTCCCCGAGCGCGACGTGGTCCACTCCTTCGGCGGCCGCGTCTGCATCGTCGGCGACCCGAAGGACCATTCGAGCACGGAAATGCTCGGAAGGGTGTCGGGCGCCGGGTTTCAGGGGTCGGACAGGACCGACTCTTCCGACACCTGAAGCCCGGCGCCCGACACCTTTTCTGATGAAAATTCTTTTCGTCAAACTCGGGAGCATCGGCGACATCGTCCACGCCCTGCCGGCGCTGGCGGCCCTGAGGCGGGCGCTGCCGCGGGCCGAGATTTCCTGGGCCGTCGAGCGGCGCGCGGCCGAAATTTTGAGGGACAACCGATTCATAAATACCCTCATCGAAGTGGACACGAAGGGTCTGAGGCGCTGGCCGGTGTCTGGGGAGACGCTGCTGGCACCGCGCCAGCAGTTACGCCGGCTACGCGCCTCACCCTTCGACCTAGCCATAGATTTCCAGGGACTCCTTAAATCCGCCGCCGTCGCCCGGCTCTCGGGCGCGCGCCGCCGTGTCGGCTTCGCCCGCCCGCACCTGCGCGAGCCCGCCAGCAGATTCCTGCTGACCGAGACGGTGCAGGTCCCCGCGCGCTCACACGTCATCCGCAAGAATCTCGCGCTCGCCGCCGGAGCCGCCGGCGTCCCCGTCCCCGCGCTCGCCGACGACTTCGAGTTTCCAATCCACACTTCGCCCGCGCACGAGAGGGAGGCCGACGAGCTTGTCAGGCTTGCCGGCGAGAGGTTCGCCGTCCTGAACCCCGGCGGCGGCTGGCCGACGAAGCTCTGGGAAGCCGGGCGGTTCGGCGCACTGGCCGACGCGCTCCGGCTTGAGCACGGCCTGCGCTCAATCGTCACCTACGGACCCGGCGAGCGCGAGCTGGCCGAGCGTGCCGCGGCCGCCTCCCGCACCGCTTCGGCCATTCCCGCCAGCCCGTCTCTCAAGGGCTTCTACGCCCTCGCGCGGCGCGCGGCCGTCTACGTCGGCGGAGACACCGGCCCGACGCACCTCGCGGTCGCGGCCCGCGCGCCGGTCGTCGGACTCTTCGGCCCGACCGAGTGGTGGCGAAACGGCAGCCCGCGCGACGAGGACATCTGCGTCGAGCGCACCGACATCGACTGCCGGGCCGACTGCCACCGGCGCGCGTGCTCGAAGTGGGTCTGCATGGACATCGAAGTCGGGCGCGTGGCCGAGGCAGTCGCCGAGAGGCTGGCGCGGGCCGGGCGGATTCCGGTCGGTGCAGGGGTGAACGCGGGTGGCGCGTAGGGGCGGAACGCGCTTGCAGCGTTGGCGCGTGCCGCTCGGCTTCGTCTGCGCGGCGCTGTTCCTCGTCCTCGCGCGGCCGTCGCCCGTAGGGCTCGCCGCAGGCGGCGCGGTGGCCCTGCTCGGGCTCGCGGTGCGGGCCTGGTCGGCCGGCCACATCCGCAAGAACGCGGCGCTCGCCGTCTCCGGCCCCTACGCCCACACGCGAAACCCGCTCTACCTCGGCAGCTTCATCCTCGGCCTCGGCTTCACCGTCGCCGCCTCGAACTCCCTGCTGCTCTTCCTCCTCCTCGGCGGCCTCTTCGCCGCGCTCTTTCTCGGCATCTACCTGCCCGTCATGCGCGTCGAAGCCCAGACGCTTGCCGAACTCTTCGGCGAAGAGTACAAAGCTTACGCCGCAGCCGTGCCGCTCCTGCTCCCCAGAATCTCTCCCTACAGGCCGGCCGGCGCATCTAAAATGGCGGCGGCGAAGTTCGACCCGTCCCTCTACATGCGCTACAGGGAGTACCGCGCGGCCCTCGGGCTGCTCGTGGCATGGGGCGTGCTAGTCGCAAAGGCGGTTCTGGCTTTCCCGAACTAAATTCTTTCAAAAAAGCAGGGTAAACGCGATGCCTCGTCAGAATTTCACTCAACGTGTGGCGGCAGTGGCTCTCGCGGTGCTCGTATTTAATACGCTCGCGCTGGCAGCCGACACGCCTAAAGAGCGTACACTCCCGCGCACGGCGCCCGCCGTACCCTTCGGGACTTCCGAACAACTCGTCTACGACGGCGAGTTCACCAAGATGCTCCTGCGAGGCATCAAGATCGCGGAGCTGCGCTTCAAGGCCGTCCGTGCGACGCCGGTCCCGGTCGAGGGCCTCGGCGACGGCCAGGCGCCGGCCCCGAGACCCTTCACCCTGACGACCGACGTGGAGGCCAAGGGCTGGTTCCGCAAGATTTTCGGCATTGACTTCAACTACCACGTCGAGTCCACGGTCGAGCCCACCGACTTCTACGCCCTCAAGACGAACAAGCGCGACGAGCAGGGCAAGCGCCTGCGCACGAGCGAGGCCGTCTTCGACATGGGCGCCCGGAAGGTCGAGTGGACCGAGCGTGACCCGAACAACCAGTCGCAGCCGGCCCGCGTCGTCACGGCCGCACTCAACGGCCCGACGCAGGACATCGTCTCCGCCATCTACTTCCTTCGCACGCAGCCTTTGACGCCGGGCCAGACCTTCTCCATCCAAATCAGCGACTCGGGGCGCGTCTACATCGTGCCGGCGCGGGTCGTGGCCGAGAAGAAGACGATGAAGAGCGTGCTCGGCAAGGTGCCCGTGGTGCGCGTCGAGGTCGAGCTGTTCGGCGCGGGGCGGCCGATTGAAGAGGGCAAGGGCAAGATGCACATCTGGGTGACGAACGACGAGCGCCACATCCCCATCAAGGCCCGCCTCTCGCACGACATGGGCCAGCTCGACATCAACCTCCGCAGCATAGACAGCGGCGCGGCCCGCTAAACCCGCCGAACAGATTTGATACGGACGAGGGCGGAAGGCTTCGCGGCCTCCGCCCTCACTCCTTTTACGCGACTGTCCTGAATTTTCGTTCTCGCCCGAATCGTGATAGCTTCTTCGGCAAGCCTTTCAAATTCGCCTGCGGAGCCTTTTAAGGGATGACGACCGCGCTGGTCATTCACGGCCACTTCTATCAGCCTCCGCGCGAGAACCCCTGGACCGACCACGTTGACCGCGAGCCCTCGGCCGCCCCCTTCCACGACTGGAACGAGCGCATCCACGCCGAGTGCTACCGCCCTAACGGCTTCGCCCGCATCTTCGACGACGAGGCCCGCGTCCGACTCGTCGTCAACAACTACGCCCGCATCAGCTTCAACTTCGGCCCGACGCTGCTCTCCTGGCTCGAACGCCACCAGCCTGACACCTACGCCCGCATCCTCGAAGCCGACCGCGAGAGCGCCCTCTCGCGCGGCGGCCACGGCAACGCCATCGCGCAAGGCTACAACCACTCCATCCTCCCCCTCTCGAACGCACGCGACCGCCGCACCCAAATCCGCTGGGGCCTCTCGGACTTCCGCCGCCGCTTCGGCCGCGACTCCGAATCGCTCTGGCTGCCCGAGACGGCCTGCGACCCCGCCACGCTCGAAGCCCTCATAGACGAAGACCTGAAGTACGTCATCCTCTCGCCCTTCCAGGCCGCCCGCGTCCGCCGCGAGGGCGAGGAGGATTGGAAGGCCGTCTCCGGCGGGCGCGTTGACACGACCGTCCCTTACAAGTTCAAACACCGCGACGGCTCCGGCCGCTCCATCGCCGTCTTCTTCTACGAGGGACGCGTCGCACGCGCGCTCGCCTTTGAAGGCTTGCTCGGTTCGAGCCAGGTCTTCATGGGCACCTGCGCGCAGGCCGCGCACGCCGGCTCGCAGCTCGTCAGCGTCGCCACCGACGGCGAGTCCTACGGCCACCACTTCCGCTGGGGCGAACGCTGCCTCGCCTACTCGCTCGAAGAGGAGGCCGAGCGGCGCGGCCTGCGCGTCACGAACTACGGCGAGTTCCTCGAAGAGCACGAGCCCGCGTGGGAAGTGGAGCTTGAAGAGGGGCCGGACGGCGAGGGCACGGCCTGGAGCTGCGCGCACGGGCTCGGGCGCTGGACGCGCGACTGCGGCTGCCACGCGGGGGCGCCGAGCGGCTGGAATCAACAATGGCGTGCCCCCCTGCGCGCCGCCCTCGACTTCCTGCGCGACGACTTCGCGCAAAAATTCGAGTGGGCCGCGGGCGAGCTGCTCACGGACCCCTGGGCCGCGCGCGACGACTACGCGGGACTGCTCGGCGGCGGCGCCGAGGCGCGCGAAGACTTCCTCCGGCATCACTCGAAGCGCCCGCTGTCGCGCGACGAAAGCTCGCGTGTGCTGACGCTCCTCGAAGCGCAGCGCGCGGCCATGACGATGTACACGAGCTGCGGCTGGTTCTTCAACGACATCTCCGGCATCGAGACCCTTCAGGTCTTGCGCTACGCCGGCCGCGTCGTGGAGCTGGTCCGAGACCTCGGCCTCGACCCGCCGCTCGCCGGCTTCCTCGAAACCCTCTCCGAAGCGCGCAGCAACGTCACGGCGAACGGCAACGGCGCCGACATCTTCCTCCGCGCCGTCGAGCACTCCCGCGTCACGCCCGCGCGCGTGGCCGCGCACCTCGCCATCTGCGACCTCGTCGGGCGCGCCGACGCCGAAGCCGAGTGCGACGCCGCCGGCTACGCCCACCGCAAGACCGACTTCCAGCAGCGCCGCCACGGCCGCGTCACCTTGCAGACCACCCGCCTCTCGCTCGAAGAGTCCGCGACGGGTCGGCTCTACGACTTCGCGCTCGCCGCGATGCACTTCGGGGAGATTGATTATTACTGCGCGCTGCGCCCCTTTAAAGATACGGCGGGCTTCGCCGCCTCGTCCGAAAGGCTCTGGTCGCAACTGCGCGCCGCCTCCCTGCCGGTCCTTCTCAGGGTCGCGCAGGAGGAGTTCGGCCCCGAAGAGTTCGGCGTCGAGGCGCTTTTGCCGAGAGGCCAGGGGCGGCTCTCCGAGAGCGTCTTCGGCGGCCTCGTCGCGCGCTTCACGGCCGAGTACGAGCACCTTTACGAGGAGAACCGCCGCGTCGTCGAGCGCCTACAGGAGATCGGCTTCCACCTCCCGCGCGAGCTGCGCGCGGCGGCCGAGCTGACGGTCGGTCGCCGGCTCGAATCCGAGCTTCGCGCGGAGAGGGCGGCCGGGGGCGACTACGCGCGCGCGCTCGAAATAGCACGCGAGGCCGCGCGCCACGGCTACCACCTCGAAAGCGCCTCGCTCGACCGCGCCTACGAGGAGGCGTTGACGGGCGCGGCCCTCAAGCTCGCCCGCCGCCCCACGTCCGAAGGCTTGCAGCCGGCCCACACGCTCCTCGCGCTCGGCCGCGAGCTGGGTCTCGAAACCGGCATCGAGCGCGCGCAGGAGGTCGTCTACGCATCGCTCAGAGGGGGCCGCCCCGCCGCCGACGGGCTGCGCGACTTCGCCCTCGCGCTCGGCGTCTCGCCGTCCGTTTACGAACGGGCGCCGGCCGACGTTGACGAGGCCGAAGCGACACTGACCTAGAATGAGGAAGGGGGAACAATGTCGAACACGCTGAGCAGTTCGAGCGCGGCCGTCACCTACCCGACCGTCACACCTGCGGAGCTTGAGCACCTGCTGGCGCTGCGCTCCCCGGACCCGCACGCCGTCCTCGGCGCGCACCCCACGCCGCAGGGCGTCGTCGTCCGCGCCTTCCGCCCCGGCGCAGACTCCGTCGAGCTGCTGACAGAGGGCGAGTCGCCGCGGCCGATGATAAAGGTCCACGCCGCCGGCTTCTTCGAGCTGGTGGTCGAGGGCCGCGCCGAGCCGTTCCCCTACCTCTTGCGCGTCAACTACCCCGGCGGCTCGCTCACCATCCGCGACCCTTACGTCTTCCTCCCGACCGTCGGCCCCTTAGACGAACACCTCTTCAACGAGGGACGCCACTGGAGAATCTACGACAAGCTCGGCGCGCACGTCCGCCAGTTCGGCGGCGTCCACGGCGTCTCGTTCGCCGTCTGGGCGCCGAACGCCGACGGCGTCAGCCTCGTCGGCGACTTCAACAACTGGGACGGCCGCATCCACCAGATGCGCCACCTCGGCGGCTCAGGCATCTGGGAGCTGTTCGTCCCCGACCTCGGCCCCGGCGCGCTCTACAAGTACGAGATACGCCGCGGCGGCGTCCCGCTCCCCTTCCTCAAGACCGACCCCTACGCGCTCTACACGGAAGTGCCGCCGGCCACCTCCTCCATCGTCTACGAGCCGACCTACCGGTTCACCGACGAGGCGTGGATGCGCGGGCGCGAGGGGCGCGACCACTTGCGCTCGCCGCTCAACATCTACGAAGTCCACCTCGGCTCCTGGCGCCGCATCCCCGAGCAGGGCAACCGCTCGCTCACCTACCGCGAGACGGCGCCCGCGCTCGCCGAATACTGCCGCGAGATGGGCTTCACCCACGTCGAGTTCCTGCCGCTCAAAGGCCACCCCTACGAGCCTTCGTGGGGCTATCAGGTCGCCAACTACTTCGCGCCCACCGCGCGCTACGGCACGCCCGACGACTTCCGCTTCCTCGTCGACCACCTGCACAACAACGGCGTCGGCGTCATCATGGACTGGGTGCCCGCCCACTTCCCCAAAGACGCCTGGGCGCTCGGGCGCTTCGACGGCTCCGCGCTCTACGAGCACGCCGACCCCCGCCAGGGCGAGCACCCCGACTGGGGCACCTACATCTTCAACTACGGCCGCAACGAGGTCCGCAACTTCCTCATCGCCAACGCCCTCTTCTGGCTCTCGGAGAACCACATCGACGGCCTGCGGGTGGACGCCGTCGCCTCCATGCTCTACCTCGACTACAGCCGCAGCGAGGGGCGCTGGATTCCCAACAAGTACGGCGGGCGCGAGAACATCGACGCCATAGACTTCATCCGCGAGCTGAACACGGTCATCAGGGAGCAGCACCCCGGCGTGATGCTCGTGGCCGAGGAGTCAACCTCTTGGCCGCTCGTCTCGAAGGGCGCGGACCGCGGCGGCTTAGGCTTCGACTTCAAGTGGAACATGGGCTGGATGCACGACACGCTCGAATACTTCAAGCGCGACCCGCTCTTCCGCCGCTACTTCCACAACAACCTGACCTTCGGCCTGACCTACGCCTGGAGCGAGAACTTCGTCCTCCCCTTCTCGCACGACGAGGTCGTCCACATGAAGGGCTCGCTGCTGAACAAGATGCCGGGGCCGCGCCCGCAGAAGTTCGCCAACCTCCGCGCCCTCTACGCCTACATGTGGGCGCACCCCGGCAAGAAGCTGCTCTTCATGGGCGGCGAGCTGGGCCAGTGGCGCGAGTGGAGCGAGGAGCGCAGCCTCGACTGGCACCTGCTCGACGAGGAGGACCACCGCGGCGTCCGCACCCTCGTCCGCGACCTCAACAAACTCGTCTCCGAACGGCCCGCGCTCTACGAGCTTGACGTTGAGCCGCGCGGCTTCCGCTGGGTGGACGCTGACAACGCGCTGGAGAACGTCCTCTCCTTCCTGCGCCTCGACTCCGAAGGCCGCGCCGTCGTCTGCGTCTGCAACTTCTCAGCCGTCCCGCGCCCCGGCTACCGCTTCGGCCTGCCCGAAGCCGGCGCCTACCGGGTCATTCTCAACACCGACGCCCCCGTCTACGCCGGCGGCGGCTCGCCCCAGTCCGAAGCAATCGAGGCCGAAGAGCGCCCCTGGCACAACCTCCCCTTCTCCGCCTCCGTAGACCTCCCGCCGCTCACGACCCTCTGGCTCGAAGGCCCCCCGAAGGCGAACCCCGGCCCCGCCGACGCGCCCGCGCCGGTCGAGGAGACGACGCCGACGCCCGAGCCGCGTGAGCCGACGCCGTCCGAGACGGTCGAGCCGCCCGCCGCGAAGCCGAAGAAGCCTCGCGCGCCGCGCAAGAAGGCCGGGCCGCCCCAAACCGAACCGGCCGCGCCCGCCCCCGAGAAGAAGCCTGAGAAGAAGCCCGCGAAGAAGGCCGCGACGAAGCGCGCGCCGCGCAAGAAGACCGAGTAAGGAGGGCCGCGCCTTATCAGCACTCCCCTCATCATCGGCCACCGGGGCGCCTCGGCGCACGCGCCCGAGAACACGCTGGCCGCCTTCGAGCTGGCCCTCGAAGCGGGCGCCGACGGCTTCGAGTTCGACGTGCGACTCGCGCGCGACGGCGCGGCCGTCGTCATCCACGACGCCACGCTCGAACGCACCGCCCTCCGCCCCGGCCGCGTCGAGTCCATGACCTCGGCCGAGTTGCAGGAAGTGGACGCCGGCTCATGGTTCAACCTCCGAAGCCCCGCCCTCGCTCGCGACCCCTTCGCGCGCGAACGCATCCCGCTCCTCTCGACCGTCTTCGACAGGTTCGGCAAGCGCGCCCGCCTCCTCTACGTCGAGCTGAAGAGCGAGGACGCTACCTTGCGCGCCCCGCTCGCGCGCCAAGTCGTCCGCCTCATACGAGCGTCCGGCCTCGAAGGCAACACCGTCGTCAAG
>DATHBF010000046.1:0-2476 GCA_035296285.1 Pyrinomonadaceae bacterium
CGCCACCTGCGCGGCGAAGACCTCATCACGCACCTCGGCCTCGAATACTACGACTAGGCCGCCGCGGCCGGCGCGGGCAACCCGCACGCACAACGCGAGGCGCGTCGGGTTGCCCGGCGCGCCTTCAAATTTTCACGCCCCATTTCCCGCGCCGCCGCGCGCATTTGCGCCAGCCGCTTTTGCTTCACCGCTCGCCGCGCCGTCAACGTTTAGGTGTAGGGCGGTTTTCAAAATTTCGGACGAAGCCGCCGATTGTCACCCCGCGCTGCCGTAAAATGTCACACCCGGGGCAGCCCGCGCCGCCGCCCGCCGCCGGAAGAAAATTTACATTCCTCGCATATTTTGTGGTGACAAGAGGGCGTTGTTGTCTATATAGTGCTCGCGTTCGTGGGACGGCCGGCCCCCCCGGTCGGAGCTGAAAGCAAACCACGTCTTTCACCGACTCATCAAAGAGTTCAGCGGTTCGCTCTTTGCAAGGAGCCTAACTGACGGTGCGGCCGACGGGCGGCCGGCGACCCCCACTCGCGGAGGTCGGCCACAACCCCCGACATCGAGTCCGCGCCCGCGCTCCCGGCAAGAGAGGACGAGCCCATGATTGCAGCGATGGAAAAAGAGACGACGAACACCAACACTGTCCCGCTCGACCCCGACCAGAAGAGCCCCCGCGCGCAGGAGTTCGAGGAGAAACTCGCCGGGCGCATCGTCGGGCAGGAGCGCGCGGTCCGCCGCATGTCGGGCCTCTACCAGATTTTTCTCGCCGGGATGAACCCGCCGAACCGCCCCGTCGGCACGATGCTCTTCCTCGGCCCCACGGGGTCGGGCAAGACGCGCGTCGTCGAGGCCGCGGCCGAAGTCCTCTTCGGCGACCCCAACGCCGTCATCAAGATCGACTGCGCCGAGTTCCAGCACTCGCACGAGATCGCGAAGCTCATCGGCAGCCCCCCGGGCTACCTCGGCCACCGCGAGACCTCGCCGATGCTGACGCAGGAGAACCTCGACCGCTACCACAACGAGGAGAACAAGCTCTCGCTCGTCCTCTTCGACGAAATCGAGAAGGCTTCGGACTCGCTCTGGCAGCTCCTGCTCGGCATCCTCGACAAGGCGACGCTCACCCTCGGCGACAACCGCCGCGTCGACTTCTCGAAGACGATGGTCGTCATGACCTCGAACCTCGGCGCCCGCGAGATGTCGGAGCTTATCTCCGGCGGCATCGGCTTCGCCCCCGCGAAGGGCGCGAAGAACCCGCACGACTCCGAGGTCGACCAGAAGATTTACCGCACGGCGGTCGAGGCCGCGCGCAAGAAGTTCAGCCCCGAGTTCATGAACCGCATCGACAAGGTGGTCGTCTTCCGCTCGCTCAAGGAGCACCACCTGAAGCAGATTCTCGACCTTGAGCTCCAGGCCGTGCAGGACCGCATCATGAAGTCGGCCGGCACCAAGTTCGTCTTCCAGTGCTCGGACTCGGCGAAGGACTTCCTGCTCGAAGAGGGCATCGACTTCAAGTACGGCGCGCGCCACCTGAAGCGCAGCATCGAGCGCTTCCTCGTCTACCCGCTCTCGAACCTCGTGGCGACCGAGCAGGTGGGCCTCGGCGACCTCGTCTACGTTGACCTCAACGGGTCGAACGGCCGCCTGACCTTCTCGAAGCGTTCGGGCGGCGCGCTCATCGCCGAGCCGGCCGACGTGGACGACGAGCAGGACAAGCCGGCGGTCAAGTCGGGCGGCGCCGCCGTCCAACTCCCGCAGGCCCGCGTCGCCAAAAAAGGCCAGGGCCGCGGCGACAAGCCCGAGGTCTAAGACGGCCTCGCCCTCAAACTCAAGGGCCGGGAAGGAGCTTCACGCTGCTTCCCGGCCCTTCCCTTTTCTTCAAAAACTTCCGCGTCAGGCCGGGCGGGTCGCACCGGCCGGGTCAATCCTGCGCAGGGCATCGAAGGCGATGCGCGAGAGGTAGGGGTCGCGCGCCGTCAGCGCGGCGCGCAGGGCGGGAACGGCCGAGGCGTCGCCGATGAGGCCGAGCGAGCGCGCCGACTCGCGCCTCACGTCGTCGGGCGCCTTCGGGTCGGAGAGCGCGTCAACGAGCGCCTGCACGCCCTCGCGGCTCCCCATCTGACCGAGCGCAACGGCCGCCGAGCGCCTGACGAACTCGTCCTCGTCGGTGTTGCGCCGCAAGACGCGGTTGAGCACCCCCGGCCGCCTGAGCCTTCGCGAGAGCGCCCCCGCGAGCGCGCCCGCGGCCGAAGCGTCGCCTATCTGACCGAGCGCGACGGCCGCCGCCCCGCGCACCTCCGGCTTCTTGTCGGCCTGGAGCAAGTTGACCAGGGCGGCAACTCCCGAAGGGCTCCGCGTCAGGCCCAGCGCGTAGGCCGCCTCGCGGCGCACGAACTCGTCGCGGTCGCGCAGGAGCGGCAGGATGAGCGCCGCGGCCTCGGCCAGCCCGAGTCCCGTCACGGCGCGCGCCGCCGTCGCGCGCACAATC
>DATHBF010000047.1:0-11373 GCA_035296285.1 Pyrinomonadaceae bacterium
AACGCGCGGCCCGCCGTCGCGTCGGCGTCGGCCGAGGAGGCGGTGACGATCATGCGCGCGGCGCGCGTGCCGTCGAAGCCGCGACAGTTGAAGGTGACGGGCGAGACTTACAACCTGTTGCTGGCGGCGCGGCGGGCGCGCTCGGACAGGCGCGCGGAGGAGGCGGTCGAGCTTTACCGCGCGGCGGTCGAGAGCGGCGGCGGCTACCTCGCCCCGGCGAACATGGAGTTGGGCTTTACGCTGGAGGGCCTGGGCCGCAACGACGAGGCGGCCGCCAGCCTGTTTGAAGTCGTGCGCAGGGACGGCGCGCGCTACCCCATCGCCTTCTACCACCTCGGCCGCTACTACGAGCACCTGGGCCGGCTCGAACAGTCGGCCGAAGCGTTCGCGCGCGCCGCGGGGCTGCTCGGGCACGAGAGCCCGCAGTTCTACATCGACCTCAGCCGCGTCCGCGAGAGGCAGGGCCGCTACCCCGAAGCCCTCGCGGCGGTCGAAGAGTACCTCCGCCTCACCGCCCCGCTCGGCGCGCCGCCCGGCTGGGCTCGCCAACGCCTCGCGCTCCTCAAAGGCAAAACGTCCGCCCCGCCTAAGCGGTAGGCCCGCCGGCCGCCGCCTCGCCCTCTTCGCCCTCGTCGTCCGCCTTCGCGCGCTGCGGCCTCATGTGCGGGAACAGGATCACGTCGCGGATAGAGCGCCGGTTCGTCAGAAGCATCGTCAGCCGGTCAATCCCGATGCCGATGCCGGCGGCCGGCGGCATCCCGTACGAGAGCGCCCGCACGTAATCCACGTCCATCTGCATCGCCTCCTCGTCGCCGCCCTCCCGCTGCCGCGTCTGCTCCTCGAACCGCTCGTACTGCTCGAAGGGGTCGTTCAACTCCGAGAACCCGTTCGCCACCTCCATCCCCGCCACGTACAGCTCGAACCGCTCCGCGACGGCCGGGTCGTCGGGCGAGGCTTTCGAGAGCGGCGACACGACCTTCGGGAAGTCGGTGATGAACGTCGGCTGAATCAGATGGGGCTCGGCCGACTCCTCGAACATCTCTACGAGCCTGCGGGCGCCGCGCTCGTCTCCGCCGAGGTTCTTAACGTCTTCGGGCCGGTGCTCGGCGACGGCCTCCCGCATCGTCAGCCGGCGAAACCTGCCGCCGAAATCAATTTCCGTCTCGCCGAAGGTCGCGCTCGTTATCCCGGCGGACGCCGCTACGGTCTGCCGAATCATCTCCTCGCAGAAATCCATCATCCAGTTCACGTCCTTGTACGCCGTGTAGAATTCGAGCATGGTGAACTCGGGGTTGTGGCGGGTGGAGATGCCTTCGTTGCGGAAGTTGCGGTTGAGTTCGTAGACCCGCTCGAAGCCGCCGACGAGGAGGCGCTTCAGGTAAAGCTCGGGCGCGATGCGCAGGTAGAGGTCAATGTCGAGGGTGTTGTGGTGCGTGACGAAGGGCTTGGCGGCGGCGCCGGAGGCGATGGGGGAGAGCATGGGCGTCTCGACTTCGATGTAGCCGTGTTCGTCGAGGTGGCGGCGCATGGCGTTGACGAGCCTGGAGCGGCGCTCGAAGACTTCGCGGGTGGTCAACTCGCCGGGCTCGCGCTCGACCTTGAGGCTGGAGGCGATGAGGTCCGCGTAACGCTGGCGCTGGCGTATCTCGGGGTCGGCGATGCCGTGGACCTTGTCGGGCATCGGCAGCAGCGCCTTCGACAAGAACTGCATCTCGCGGACGTGCACCGACAGCTCGCCCGACTTCGTCACGAACAGCTCGCCCTCGACGCCGAGGAAGTCGCCGTGGTCTAAAAGCCCGAGGAGCTTCCACCCGCTCTCCACCTCCTCTACGGGTCGGCCGGAGTCGTTGCTGAGGGCGCGCGCGTCCTGCTTGCGGACGTAGATTTGGAGGCGCTCGCGGCCGTCGGAGAGGTGGACGAAGGCGGCCTTGCCCATCACGCGCGGCGGCGTGGCGATGCGGCCCGAGATGCGGACGGTGTGCTTGTTAAGCTCTTCGTTCGCCGCCTCCAGTTGTTCGGGCGAGGGGCGCTCGCCCCCGGTCGTCTGCGGGACGTGGGCCGCGAAGGCGCGGACGAGCGAGGTGATGGTGTCCTCCCCCTCGGGCGTCTCGGTGAGGCTGGTGCGGCGGAACTGGTTCGGGTAGGCGTTGCCGACCAGCTCGCCAATCTGCTCAAGGTGCTCGCGGCGGGCGCGCGTCTGGTCGTTCTCCTCGATAGGGAAAGGGCTGTTCATAGGTCGTAAATCGTAAAGCGTAAATCGTGAATCGTAAAACGCCGGGAGGGATTTTTGTCTATTGGCGGTTTACGATTTACTATTGACGGACCCGTGAGCAGCGAGAAAGTCATCCTCGACCGCGAAGAGCTGCGGCGCGTGCGCGCGGACCTGCGCGCCGGGGGGCGCCGGCTCGTCTTCACGAACGGGTGCTTCGACATCCTGCACGTCGGGCACGTCCGGTATCTCGCGCAGGCGCGCGCGGAGGGCGACGCGCTGCTCGTCGCCGTCAACAGCGACCGCTCGGTCCGCGCCCTCAAAGGCGAGGGGCGGCCCGTCGTCTCCGAGGGCGAGCGCGCCGAGGTGCTGGCGGCGCTCGGGGCCGTGGACTTCGTCACCGTGTTCGACGAGGACTCGCCGCGCGCCTTGATAGCCGAGCTTTTGCCGGACGTGCTCGTCAAGGGCGGCGACTACGCGCTCGGCGAGATACACGGGCGCGAGGAGGTCGAGGCGGCGGGCGGGCGCGTGCTGTCACTCCCTTTCGTCCGGGGCGCTTCGACGACGGACATCATCGGGCGGGTAAAAGCGTTAAGTCATCATGAGTAGTCAGGTCGAATCCGCGACGGTCTTGCAGGGCGTGCTGAGGCGCGTCGTGGGGTCGGACGAGTTCGGGCGGCTGCGGGGGACGGTCGCGTCGGGCGCGCGCGTGGTCTCTCTGGGCGGGATGACTTCGCCCGCGGCGAGGGCGCTGGCCGTGGCGGCGTTGCAGCGCGAGACGGGGCGCAGGTTCGCCGTCGTCGTGCCGGCGAACCGCGACATGGAGGTCTGGGAGCGCGACCTGTCCTTCTGGTGCGCGGCGCTAAGGGGCGGCGGGGCGGGCGAGGAGTGCGGCGACGTGTTGTCGCTCCCCGCTTCCGAGGGCGACCCTTACGCGGGCGCCTCGCCGCACGCGGAGACTCTGGAGCGGCGCGCGCTGAGCCTCTGGCACCTGTCGAAGGGGCGCGGCCGCTTCGTGCTCTTGTCGGGGCGGGCGCTTGTAAGGCGGACGGTGGCGCCCGCGCAGCTCACGCAGGCCGGCGCCGTGCTCAGGCGCGACGCGGACTTCCCGCCGGAGGACTTGGTAGAGGCGCTGCTCGCTTCGGGTTACGTGCGCGAAGACCCCGTGGGCGCGGTCGGCGAGTTCTCGATGCGCGGCGGCATCCTCGACGTGTGGGCGCCGGGGCAGGCGGCCCCCGTGCGCGTCGAGTTCTTCGGCGACACGGTTGACTCCATCCGCACCTTCGACGCCGAGACGCAGCTCTCGACGGGCCAGTTGCAGGAGACGGAGGTCGTGCCGATGAGGGAGCTTGCGGTCGGGCGCGACGACTTCCGCCTCTGGGCCGAGTTTGCGCGCGACCGCTGGGCCGACGAGTCGCGCGCCCGCGCGCTCAAGGACCGCACCGTCCACGCCGACGGGGGCGAGACCTTCCCCGGCTGGGAATGGCTCATCCCCCTGGTCCTGAAGACCGACGCGAGCGCCTTCGACTACCTCGGCGACGCCGTGCTCGTCGTGGACGAGCCGGCCGGCATAGAGCAGCACCTCGGCACGACGTACGAAACCGTCGCCGCGCGCTTCGCCGAGAACGAGGCCGCGGGCGAGATAGGCTTGCGCCCCGAAGAGCTCTACCTGACGGCCGAGGAGCTGCGCGGGAAGCTGGGCGGGGTGCCGCGCGTCGAGCTGCGCGCCCTGGGCCGCGCCGCCGCGGTCGTTGACGAGAGGTTCGCCGGCGAGGCCGACCAGCCCGCCGCCCGCATCGGCCGCGGGCGCAAGGGGCCGCAGCCGCTCTTCCTCTTCCCGGCCGTCGAGCGCGCGCCCGAGGTCGAGTGGCGGACGCTGCCCGCGCGCCGCTACCACGGCCGCGTCCCCGAACTCGCCTCCGACATCCGCCACGCGCGCGACGAGCGCCGCGCCGTCACGCTCCTCGCCATGCCCTCGGTCGGCGTCGCCGAGCGCGTCGGCGACGTGCTCTCGGACTACAACGTCGCGGCCCGCGTCGCGCTCCCCGGCGACGCGGGCGACGCCGAGGACTTCCCCGCCGTCGTCACCGTCGGCCGGCTCTCGGGCGGCTTCGAGCTGCCCGGCGCGGGGCTCGTCGTCCACGTCGAGACGGACCTGTTCGACGAGGCCAGCGACGCCTCGGTCGAGCGCCGCACGCCCGGCACCGGGGGCGCGCCGACCGCGTCGTCGCGCAAGAAGAAGTCGAAGACGGCGGCCTTCCTGTCCGACTTCCGCGACCTGAAGGTCGGCGACTACGTCGTCCACATAGACCACGGCATCGCGCGCTTCGGCGGCTTGCAGACTCTGGAGCTGGGCGGCCGCAAGGGCGAGTTCATGCTCCTCTTCTACGCTGAGGAGTCGAAGCTCTACGTGCCGGTCGAGCGGCTCGACCTCGTCCAGCGATATTCGAGCGCCGAGGGGCACGAGCCGACGCTCGACCGCCTCGGCGGCCTCGGCTGGCAGAAGACCAAGGCCAAGGCCAAGCGCGCGATGCGCGACATGGCCGACGAGCTTCTGAAGCTCTACGCCGAACGAAAGCTCGTCCAGGGGTACGCCTTCTCGGCCGACAGCCCCTGGCAGCGCGAGTTCGAGGACGCCTTCGAGTACGTCCCCACCCCCGACCAGGAGACGGCCATCGAGGACACGAAGCGCGACATGGAGGCCGTCATCCCCATGGACCGCCTGCTCTGCGGCGACGTGGGCTACGGCAAGACCGAGGTGGCGATGCGCGCCGCCTTCAAGTCCGTCATGGACTCGAAGCAGGTGGCGGTGCTCGCGCCCACGACCGTCCTCGCCTACCAGCACTACGAGACGTTCCGCTCGCGCTTCGCCGCCTTCCCCGTGACGATTGAACTAATCTCCCGCTTCCGCTCGCCGAAGGAGCAGAAGGAGATCGTCAAGCGCGTCGAGTCCGGCGACGTAGACATCATCATCGGCACCCACCGCCTGCTCTCCAAAGACATGGCCTTCCGCGACCTCGGCCTCGTCGTCGTGGACGAGGAGCAGCGTTTCGGCGTCGCGCACAAGGAGCGCCTGAAGCAGATGAAGAAGCGCGTGGACGTGCTCACCCTCTCGGCCACGCCCATCCCGCGCACGCTCAACATGAGCCTGATGGGCCTGCGCGACATGTCCGTCATCGAGACGCCGCCGCGCGACCGCCTCGCCATCCAGACGCAGGTCGTCCAGTTCTCCGAATCCGTCATCAAGTCGGCCGTCGAGCTTGAGATGGGCCGCGGCGGTCAGGTCTTCTTCATCCACAACCGCGTCGAGACGATTGACACCGTCGCCGCGCTCGTCCAAAGGCTCGTCCCCGCCGCCCGGCTCACCATCGCCCACGGGCAGATGAACGAGAAGGAGATGGAGCGCGTGATGCTCGAATTTGTTGACTTTAAACACGATGTCCTCGTCGCCACGACCATCATCGAGAACGGCATAGACATCCCGCGCGCCAACACCATCATCATAAACCGCGCGGACAATTACGGGCTTTCGCAGCTCTACCAGCTCAGGGGCCGCGTCGGGCGCTCGAACCGCCGCGCCTACGCCTACTTGCTCATCCCCTCGGAGGCCGAGCTGACGGCGATTGCGCGCCGCCGACTGGCCGCCATCCGCGAGTTCTCGGACCTCGGGGCGGGATTCAGGGTCGCGGCGCTGGATTTGGAGCTGCGCGGGGCTGGGAATTTGCTCGGCGGCGAGCAGTCGGGGCACATGGACGCCCTCGGCTTCGATCTTTACACGCAGATGCTTGAGCGCACGGTGGCCGAGCTGAGCGGCGAGCAGGTCGAGGACGAGACCTCGGTCTCGATAAACCTGGGCGTGGACGTTTCCATCCCCGAGGACTACGTCTCGGACATGGGGCAGCGCCTCAGGACCTACAAGCGCATCGCCTCGGCGCGCGACGACGAGACGCTCTCGCAGATTCGGCGCGAGACGGAAGACCGCTACGGGCGGCCGCCGGGGTCGGTCGAAAGTCTCTTCGCCTACGCCGGCCTGCGGCGCTTGGCCGAGGAGGTCGGCGTCGTCTCGATTGACAGGACGCCGCAGGGCCTCGCCCTCAAGTTGAAGGAGACCTCGCGCGTCTCGCCCGACAAGCTCTTGGCGCTGGTGGGCCGGGGCGAGGGCGCCTCGTTCAGCCCGAGCGGGGTCTTGAGAATCGAGGCCGGCCCCGAAGAAGACCTCATCGGGGCCGCCCACCGCGTGTTGCTCGAAGTCAGGGCCGAAGGGTAGAATACGCGCTTTCGTGACGCCCCTTCGGCCCGTCCCGACTGCCCGACCGACTTAAACCGAACCGGAAAATTTTGGTCCGAACGGCCGCCCCCCGGGCGCCTGAAGTAGAGGAGTGAGAACTGTGTTTCTGAAAAACCCGAAAGGGCGCGCGGGCCTGCTGGCCGTCGCGGCGCTCGCGTTTATTTCCGCGGCCGCCCCGCGCGCGCTCGGCCAGGAGGAGGGCGTCCCCGTCGTCCTCGACGAGCCCGTCGCGCAGGTCAACGCCGACGTGATCCTGCTCTCGCAGCTCAAGCGGCACAACGAGGAGTTCAAGGACCAGCTCGTCAAGCGTGGCGTGAAGCCCGAGGAGGCCGCCAAGCAGATCGCCGACAGGCAGGCCGAGATCATCCTCAACCTCATCAACGAATCCCTCCTGATGCAGAAGGGCAAGGACATCCCGCGGCTCTCCGAGGAGGTCGAGGCCGGCGTCAACCGCGAGGTCCTGCGCGTGGCGAAGGAGTCGGGCCTCAACACGCTCGAAGAGCTTGAGGTGGCGATGCGCCAGCAGGGCATGAGCCTCTCGGAGGTGCGCGAGACGCTGCGCCGCCAGTACACGACGCAAGCCGTGCTGGAGCGCGAGGTGGACGCCAAGATTTACTACAACCTGACCGACGACGAGCTGCGCAAGTACCACGAGGCCAACCGCGCCAAGTTCGTCAGCGTGACCATCTCGGAGATCTTCCTCAACCTCGCGGGGCGCAGCGAGGCCGAGCTGAAGGCCAAGGCCGAGCAGCTCGCCGCCCAGGCCCGCGGCGGCGCCGACTTCGGCGAGCTGGCCGTCAAGAACTCCGAGCGCGAGCAGGACGGCGTCCGCGTCGCGACGAAGACGAAGGGCCTGCTCCAGGACAAGGACGGGAAGCCGCGCTGGTTCCTCATCACGGACCTGAACCAGACCATCGGCGGGGCCGTCAAGGACTTGAAGGCGGGCGGCGTCAGCGAGCCCATCAAGACCGACGAGGGCTACATGATCCTGCGCGTCAACGAGCGCGACGACTCCTTCAAGGAGAACTTCGTCCGCGGCATCATCACGCAGGAGCGCTCGTCGAAGGAGAAGGAGGACTACCTGCGCCGCCTCCGCGCCGACGCCTACATCAAGCCGGCCGCCAGCTACCGCGACATCGTCCAGCCCGTCCTCGACAAGGACAAGCAGCAGACGGCCAGCCAGGAGAAGGCCGCCGAGCAGTCCAAGGGCGACAAGGACAAGAGCAAGAAGCAGTAACAGCCCGAGAGTCATCAGATGTCAGTCATCAGTTGTCAGCCGGCAAGAATTGTCTTTGCTGACAACTGATGACTGACAACCTCTTTTTATGCGTCTCGACCAGTTCCTACGCGCCAGCCGACTCGTCCTCCGCCGCACGGTGGCGCAGGAGTTGTGCGAGGCCGGGGCCGTCGAGGTCAACGGCCAGCCGGCCCGCTCCTCGCGCACGGTCCGCCCCGGAGACGAAATCACCGTCCGCCGCCGCTCGCGCGCCCTCACCGTCCGCGTCGCCTCGGTCCCCCAGACCAAGCAGGTCTCCCGCGCCGAAGCCCCCGCGCTCTACGAAGTCCTCGCCGACTCGCCCGTCGAAGATGACGGGTCAGTCAACTCTTTCTGACACCTGTCCGCTTGAGTACACGTCCCGCTTCTGAGCGGGCGTTTGATTTGCGTTCGCCTTCAGCGCGCTCGCGGCCGGTGACGGGCCGGCATTTGTCCCGAAACGAAACGCAGCCCCGGCGGCGCGCTCTGGGAATCCGGCGGAATTAGCCGTGTCCTTAAGTTGGAACGGCGTTTGCCAATCCGTAAAGCGGCGATTATTGAGAACTCTCCTCGTTAAGAGCCGGACCGAACACCCGGGGGAATTATGAACATCCTGACCAGTATCTTTACCGACGATCTGGCGATTGATCTTGGCACCGTCAACACACTGATTTACGCGCCCGACCGCGGCATCGTCCTCAACGAGCCGTCGGCCGTGGCAATTCACAAGTACACCGGCGAGGTCCTGTCCGTCGGCGCCGACGCGTTCAAGATGCTCGGGCGCGAGCCCAAGGACGTGGACGTGTTCCGCCCCATCCGCAACGGGACCATCGACAACTTCGAGGCGACCGAGAAGATGCTCAAGGGCTTCATCGGCCGCGTCAGCGGCGGCCACGCGCGCCGCTCGCACATGGTCGTCGGCGTCCCCGGCTCTTCCACCTCGCTCGAACAGCGCTCGGTCCGCGACGCCGCGCGCGACGCCAAGGCCACCCGCGTTGACCTCGTTGACGAAGGCTTGTGCGCGGCCCTCGGCGCGGGCCTCAGCTTCGACGACGAGCGCGCCCACCTCGTCGTTGACGTGGGCGGCGGCACCACCAACGTCGCCATCATCGCGGGCGGCGCCGTCGTCTCCTCGTCGAGCCTGCGGGCGGCGGGCAACGCGATGGATCAGGCCATCTGCGACTTCGTGCGGGCGAAGTACGAGATGCAGCTCGGCGAGCGCAGCGCCGAGATGTTGAAGAAGAGCCTGAGCGCGTCGAAGCCCGACGGCGAGCGCAAGATGGAAGTCGTCGGCAAGCAGTTGACGGACGGGCTGGCGAAGGCGGTCGAAATCTCGGCCGAGGAAGTGCGCGAGGCCCTGGAGCCGGTCGTCACCGAGATCGTGGCCGGCGCGCGCCGCGCCATCGAGGAGTCGAAGCCCGACGTGACGGCCGACATCTATCAAACGGGTCTGGTGCTGACGGGCGGCGGCGCGCTCCTGGACGGCCTGGCCGAACGGCTCCAGACGGAGCTGCGGCTGCACGTCGCCGTGGCCGAGGAGCCCCTGGCGGCGGTCGCGGTCGGCGCCGGGCGCCTGCTCGCGGACAAGGCAAGGCTCAACCGCTCGGCCATCCGCGACGACGTGCCGGTCTGGCAGTCGCAGCAGGAGTTAGTCGTCAACTGGTAAGAATCTCTTCGGGCGAGCAAAGGCGGGCGAAAGATGGGGCGGCGGCTTCGGCCGGTCGCCCCTTCTCCTTTTCAAACCCCGTTCAGTCGGACAGAAGCCTTTCCTCTTCGGCCTCCGCTTCCAGCGCGACCGGGGTGCGCGTGGTTATCGCCGCGCGCGGCGCGTCGTCGTCTTCCGGCGCGGGCGGGAGCAGGAGTAGGCCGCCGACGTAGAGGGCGAGGGTGAAGAAGGAGATGTAGCCGGTGGCGGGCGCGTAAGACTGGCCCTGGAGCGTGCCGAGCGTGACGCCTTCGAGGGCGGCGCCCGCGAGCCGCTTGAGCCAGCCGCCGCCGGGCGCGTAAACGGAGGCGAGCAGGACGTGCTTTAAGAAGAAGGCCGTGCCGAACAGCGCCGCGAGGCTCCGCAGCAGGCGGCGCGGGTCGAAGTAGGAGAACTGGTTCTGCCAGAGCGTCCAGAGCAGGAAGAACGAGAGCATCCATCGCACGAGCCCCGCATCCGGCAGCACCGAGTTGAACGCCTGCGCCGACGCGAAGAAGAGCGATGCGAGCGTCAGCGCGTGCGACACGTTCTCAAGCGCGCCGCGGTCCGCCGTCAGCCAACTCCCCACCCTCACCGCGCCGCCCCGCACGAACAGCGACACCAGCATCACCGCCATCAGGAGCGAGACGAGCGGCGGCGCGACGAACACCAGCGCCCCCGTCTCGGCCGCGACGCGAAGCCCACCCAGCAGCGCCACCGTCAGGAAGACGGTCGGCAGCAGCAGGTGGCGCACGAGCGCGCGGTTCGTTGCTCGCCTGTCGCTCATAAGTCCGGCCCGGCTCACTTCCTCTCGCGTAAGACCTTCAGCGGGTTGAAATCTTCGGCGGTCCGCTCAAGCCCGCCCTGAAGCTCTGCCTTAAGCTCCGAGGGCGTGCGGATTTTAAGCTCCGCGTCTTCGACCGTGAACGGCGCGCCCGCCGTAAGCGAGGCGGCGCGCTCGGCCGCTTCGAGGCCCTGCCGGAAGAGCGCGTCGTCGTTGTAGACGCGCCCCCAGCCCTGCCGGTAGAAGGAGTAGGCGACGTAGAACTGCGTGAGCGCGTCGCGCCGCGCCGGGTCGGCCCGCGCCCACTCGTCGCGCGCCGCCGCGTACTGCTCTCGCCGGAACAACTCGCGCCCCACGTCGAAGCGCGCGCGGTCAACTTCGTAAGTGCCGGCCGCGACGCTCGCCTGCGTCGCCACCTCGCCCACACTCTGCGGCGCGGCGGCGTAGAGCCACACGACGAAGAGGGCGTAAGTAAGCGTCCAGGCGACGCCTGCCGATTGGATGAGTCTGTGCCGCATTGCTATAATCCGTCCCGCACGTAAAGCAATTCCGCGGTAATCTTCGACGCGAAAGGATAGCGCATTTCCTCCATGAAAACATTTCTCGCCGCCCTCGTCATCGCCGCCTGCGCCGCCTCGGCCCCGGCACAGGACGCACACCACGGCCAACACCCGAAGCAGGAGAAGGAGTCGGCCGCGGCCGAGTCCTCCGGCGTCATCAAGCGCGGCGAGGCCATCGGCGACTCGCGGCGCGTGGCCTTCGCCGACGCGCTGAAGGAGCCGCAGAAGTACGCCGGCAAGACGGTCGTCATCGAGGGCGTCGTCCGCCGCGTCTGCAAGAAGGAGGGCTGCTGGATGGAGATCGGACCGAAGGCCGACTCGGAGGAGACGGTCCGCGTCACCTTCGACCACAAGTTCAGCGTGCCGAAGGACGCCGACAAGCTCAACTTCCGCGCCGAGGGCGAGCTCAAGGTCAAGACGCTGACGAAGGAGACGGTCGAGCACCTCGTCAAAGACGACGGCGCCAAGATCAAGACCAACCCCGACGGCACCGCCGACGAAGTCACCTTCATCGCCACGGGCGTCGAGCTTTGGAAGTAATCCGCGGTCGTTATGAAGCCCTTTAAGATTCGTGATGTCGAGATAAACCCGCC
>DATHBF010000048.1:0-50008 GCA_035296285.1 Pyrinomonadaceae bacterium
GGAAGTTTGTCGCGGGTGCGAAGGACCCGCCCCCCGTGCCCAGGAGGACGGAGACTTCGGCCGACCCGGAACTCGACACCGCGAGGTCCGGGCGGGTGTCGCCGTTGAAGTCGGCGACGGCGACGGCCGAAGGGGCGGCCCCGACCAAATATCTCGCCGGCGAGGCGAACCAGCCCGCGCCGTCGTTCAGAAAGACCGCAACGGAGTTGTTTAGCACGTCCGTAGCAACCAGGTCGGGCCGGCCGTCGCCGTTCAGGTCGGCCGCGGCGAGGGCAACGCTGGTGAAGCCGGCGTTGAAGCTTACGTCAAAGCTCCGCGCGAGCTTGAAGTCGGCGGGCGAGCAGCCGGAGGCCGCCCGGGCCGAGGGGGCGCCGGCGAACGAAATCGAAAAGAACGCTCCGACGAGCAGAAGTGAGTTGAGGATGGCTGAACGTACGAGGGGCATAGGGGTTCCTTACAGGCTTACGGGCTGCGGATGCGAATGGTATCGGGAAGTGTAGGGGAGGACTTTATGAGGTGTTCAGGTTAAGTTAAACAAAACCACTAAGGTCAATCACCAGAGAATGTAAGTTTATAGACAGAAAGGGCGTAACTTTCAAGCTCAACGCATGGAAGCAGCGAAGGTTAGGATGAAGCCTGGAACCTTGTTGCCGACTCAGCGGTAGAGCAGGTACGGCTTGCGGCCCGCACGGAACTCGGCGGCCTCCCGTTCCCACTCCTCCAGCAGTTGATTGAGCCGGCCTCCCTCGACGGCCAGCCTCACCTTGTCCGACCCCGTGAGGCGGTCAATCGTCCCCGTCCAGGCGAAATCGCTCAGGTGCCTCCTGCGGACCTCGTCTATGAGCAGGAGCGACGTGCGGACCGGCCGGTAGGTCTGCCGGTCTGTGACGACGAAGCGAATGGCCGGAATGGTCTGCCCCTTGTGCTTGGCCGCCGTCGGCGCCACCGCCATCGTGATGGCCTCGAACCGGACTCCCGGCAGCCGCCTCTCGTTCATCACCCGTGCGATGCCGCCGGCGTCGAGCCAGGGGGCGCCGACCTGCTCGAAGGGCCGGTCGGTGCCGCGCCCTTCGGTCAGGTTAGTGCCCTCGAAGTAGACCGTCCCCGGATAGCTCGTCAACGCGGCCAGCGAACGGAGGTTTGGGGAGGGATTCACCCAGGGCAGCCCGGTCTGGTCGAACCACTGCGAGCGCCGCCAGTTCGCCACCCGCGCGACGATGAGGTCGCAGCCGATGCCGTACTTCCGGTTGAAGAGGGTGGCGAGTTCGCCGACCGTCATCCCGTGACGCGCCGGGATGGGGTACATCCCGACGAACGATTTGAACCTGGGGTCGAGCAGGGCGCCTTCGACTATCTCGCCGCCGATGGGGTTAGGGCGGTCCAGGACGACGAACGGGATGCCTTTCTTCTTCGCCGCCTGCATCGAAAGGGCCATGGTGGAGACGTAGGTCCACGTGCGGCCCCCGACCTCCTGGAGGTCGTAGACGAGCACGTCCACCTCCTTCAGCATCTCCGGCGTGGGGCCGCGGTCCTCGGACAGGTAGAGTGAGTAGACGGGGACGCCCGTCTTCGGGTCGGTCTCGTCGTTGACCTGCTCACCGGCCTCCAGGGTGCCCCTGATGCCGTGCTCGGGGGCCAGCAGGGCGACCAGTTTCAGGTCTCGGTGCTTCGCTATCAGATCGATGTCAGAGGTCGCAGCGCGGTCAACCCCGGTGTGGTTGGTAATGAGGCCGACCCGCTTTCCCCGGAGCGCCTTCGGCACCTCGGCGAGAAAGGTCTCGATGCCGGGGCGGACCGCCGTCGGCGCGGGGGCCTGCGCCGTCGCCGTCGCGCACGCCGCGAGCAGCAACAGGACAAGAGAAAGGGACTTTATCGTCATGACTACACGCACATGTCAACTTCCTTCTGCCGGAGTCCCACTCGGACAGCGGCGAGGCTACCAGGGTACGCAGATACAGTCCCTACAGTCGGGCAGCAGCCGGTAAAGGACGTGGCGTGAGAGCTCGTACGCCTCGCTCGTGCGCAGCAAGGGGTCATCACTTTCGGCCCCCTCCCCCACGAGCCGCCTCACCTGCTGCTCGTAGCGGACATACCACAGCCTGTTCGCACAGAAGGAACTCCCCCCTTCGTCCCTCACCGCCGCCAGCTCCGACTGGAGCCGCGCCAGCTTCGGCTCCCGCCTGAGAAGCACCTCCCACAGGACGGCGGAGGTCAGGTGGGTCACTGCGTCCGGTGATAGCTCGGGCGGCTCCTGGACACGCTCGGCACCAACAACTTGGACTCGACCAGTCCCGCCTCCCCCTCCCGGGAGGCTTCGTACTTTTTTGGGGCGTCAGCGCCCCCGACATCCGGCGCCGACGCCTTCTCGTGCACAACGTCGAAGTTATAGACTTCGACATCGCGCTGGCTCAAGGCTTCGACCTGGTCCGCGAAGGCTTGGAAGGCTTCGGAGTGGGTGCCGTAAGAAGCGTAAGGCCCGCTCAACTGGAGGAAGCGCCAGCCCTCGGCCTGGAGCCGCCCGGCGACGCGCTCACTCCGGCGGTAACGCCCCCCCACGTCGAAGAGGTGTTCGATGGCGACGCACGCGGAGACGAGGAGCCCCGCCATGACGGTGAGGACGCGGACGACGGTCGCCCAACCGTCCGGCAGCGCGGCGCCGACGCTCAAGGCGGTCAGCACCGGCAGGGCGGTGGCGCCGACGACCATCGTCAGGCGTAGCGTGTAGTAGCCCTTCAGGGACCATCTGTAGCTCGCCTCGGCCCGCGCCGCCTGTTCGAGCCACCTTGAGCGCAGGTAGTTCTTTTGCAGGCCCGACAGCGCCAGCTCTTTGGACTCGATGACGGGGACCAACTCTTCCTTGAGCCGTGCTCGGCTCGAAAACGTCGAAGTCATTCGGGGCACCTCTTGTTGGGGCATAAGGGCGCGTGGACCGCGCCCCCGCACCTGCCTTTCTACCTCACGTCCCCCGAAAAAGCTAGGCAAGCGAAAGGGCGGCCGCCCTCAAAACAATTATCTTGCTTTTAGATTGCCGTCGTATAAAATCGCCGCATCGCCGTCGGCCGGCCGACACACGAGCCGCGGGAGTCTTCCGCGGAGCAGCCTGAAAATCTTTTACACAGAACGTGCAGGAACGCGTTGAGACGGGCGGAAGTGCATCGCCCATCCGCCCGCCTTCAGCGTAAGCCGCCACGCCCCTGATTCCACACCGAAGACCCGGAGGTTCCATGAAGACCAAGGTGCTTTCACTCGCCTGGCGTGCCGCCGCGGCGCTCTTTGCCCTCCCGCTCGCGCTCCTGCTCGCGGCGCCTGCCCTCGCGCAGACCGGCACGGCCACCCTGCGCGGCACCGTCCTCGACCCGCAGGGCAACGCCGTGGCCGGCGCGACCGTGACGCTCTCGAACGAGGCGAAGAAGTTCTCGCGCGCGCAGGTGACGAACGAGGAGGGCGCCTACTCGTTCGTCGCCGTCCCGCCCGACACCTACCGCGTCGAGGCCGAGGCGCGCGGCTTCAAGAGGGGCGTCACGACCGACGTGCGCGCGCTCGTCAACACCTCGACGGACGTGAACATCGGCCTCGAAGTCGGCGACATCAGCGAGCAGGTCGCCGTCTCGGCCGGGGCCGAGGCGCCGCTCAACAGGACGGACGCGACCATCGGCAACACCTTCGCGGAGCGGCAGATTCTACAGCTCCCGCTCGAAGCCAGGAACGTCGCCGGCCTCCTCAGCCTCCAGCCCGGCGTCACCTTCATTGGCAACGTTGACCAGCGGGGCGAGACGACCGACTACCGCAACGGCTCGGTCAACGGCGGCAAGAGCGACCAGTCGAACGTCACGCTCGACGGCGTTGACGTGAACGACCAGCAGAACCAGTTCGCCTTCAACAGCGTCCTCCGCGTCACGCCCGACTCCGTGCAGGAGTTCCGCGTCACCACGACGAACCCTAACGCCGAGCAGGGCCGCTCGTCCGGCGCGCAGGTCTCGCTCGTCACCAAGTCCGGCAACAACGACTTCCACGGCTCGCTCTACGAGTTCCACCGCAACACGGTGACCTCGGCCAACACCTTCTTCAACAACGCCGCCGGCGTCTACGGCCCTAACGACCCGGCCGTCGTCGGCGGCGCCGCGAGGGCCGGCGACCCGCGCGTCCCGCGCCCCAAGCTCCTCCGCAACGTCTTCGGCGGCAGGCTCTCCGGCCCCGTCGTCCGAGACCGCCTCTTCTTCTTCTACAACTACGAGGGGCGGCGCGACGCCCGCGAGGAGTCGGCGCTGCGCACGGTGCCGACGGCCTCGCTGCGCCAGGGCATCTACCGCTACAACACGGCCGGCGGCGGCTTCGGCCAGATACTTCCGGGCCAGCAGGTCTCGGCGACGCTGCGCAACGACCCGAACCCGGCCGTGCTCGCCGTCTTCCAACAGTACCCTCTGCCGAACACCTTCGAGGCGGGCGACGGCCGCAACACCGCCGGCTTCCGCTTCAACGCGCCCGTCTCCCTGAACTGGAACACGCACACCGCGCGCTTCGACTTCAACCTGACGCGCGACGGCCGCCACACGCTCAACTGGCGCGGCATCCTTCAGGACGACCGCGAGACCTCATCGCCGCAGTTCCCGGGGCAGCCCTCCAACACCACCACGCTCAACAACAACAAGGGCTTCGCCGTCAACTACCTCGCGGCGCTCGCGCCGACCCTGACGAGCACCTTCCGCTACGGCTTCACGCGCCTCGACATCGAGAACACGGGCGCCGCGGCCGACGCGCCCATCGTCACCTTCACGGGCCTTTCGAGCCTCGTCTCCACTTCGCGCAGCTCCATCCGCACCTCGCCCGTCCACAACATCGTCGAGGACGTGTCATGGGTGCGCGGCGACCACACCGCGCAGTTCGGCGGCAACATCCGCTACATCACCAACAGCAGCCTCAACCTCTCCAACTCTTTCTCGACGGCGCAGACGCGCCGCTCGCGCCTGACCTCCACGACGCCGCTGCGCGTCACCAACTCGTCCGGCACACTCCTGGCGGCCGACCGCTCGACCGAGGAGGCGCTCGTCTCGCTCCTCGGGCTCGTCACCTACGGCAACGCCATCTACAACTACGACAGCACGGGCCGCGCCCTCGCGCCGGGCCAGCCCCTGCGGCGCGACTTCGGCGCCAGCGAGTACGAGGTCTACGGGCAGGACTCCTGGCGCATCCGGCCCAACCTGACCATAACGGGCGGCCTGCGCTACTCGCTCTACTCGCCGCCCTACGAGAAGAACGGCAACCAGGTCGCGCCCTCCATCCGCCTCGGCGACTGGTTCGAGCTGCGGCGCGGTCTGATGGAGGCGGGCCGGCCCGCCAAGGAGGCCCCGCGCATCACCTTCGACCTGGCCGGCCCCGTCCACGGCCGCCGCGGCTTCTACGACTGGGACCGGAACAACTTCGCCCCCCGCATCGCCTTCGCCTACTCGCCCGGCTTCCGCTCCGGCTGGCTCTCGAAGGTGACGGGCGGCGAGGGCTCGACCGTCATCCGCGGCGGCTACGCCATCGTCTACGACCGCGTCGGCGCGTCGCTCGCCACCACCTTCGACTCCAACAACTCCTTCGGCCTCTCGAACCAGCTTGAGCCCGCGCTCACCTCGGTCGTGACGGCGCCGCGCTTCCTGGGCCTCAACACGCTGCCCGCGCTCCCGGCCGACCCCGGCACGGGCTTCCCCGCGACGCCGCCCAACCTCGGCCAGTCGAACGCGGCCATCGACGACACGCTGACCACGCCCTGGTCGGAGCAGTTCAACTTCTCCCTCCAGCGGCAGTTGCCGAAGAACTTCACGCTCGAAGTGGCCTACGTCGGCCGACTCGGACACAACCTGCTCGTCAACGACGACGTGGCGATGCCGCTCAACCTGCGGGACGCCAAGTCGGGGACCGACTACTTCACGGCCGTCAACCAGCTCCTCAACTTCACCTCGCTCGGCTCCGTCCAGCCCATCGCCTTCTGGGAGAACCTCTACCCGGGCCTCGCCCGCAACGGCCTCTCGGCGACGCAGGGCGCGTGGAACATCTTCAGCCCGTCGGGCTCGGTCGCCATCGGCCCCGACTACGTGACGGCGCTCGAACGCATTGACCGCACCTGCAACCCCTCGTGCAGCGTCTTCGGGCCGAACGCCTTCTTCGACCCGCAGTACGTCAACCTCAACACCTTCCGCTCCATCATGCCCTCGCGCTACCACGCCATGCAGGTCATGTTCCGCAAGCGGTTCAGCGGCGGCACGCAGTTCGACTTGAACTACACGCTCTCGAAGTCCATCGACTGGTCGTCGCGCGTCGAGCGCAACGGCCTCTTCGTCGATTCCAGCTCGACCATCAACGCGTGGCAACCGAACCTCCGCCAGGCGCCCTCGGAGTTCGACGTGCGCCACAACTTCAACTTCAACGGCATCGCCGAGCTGCCCTTCGGGCGCGGCCGCAGCTTCGGCCGCGGGATGTCGGGGTGGCAGAACGCGCTCCTCGGCGGCTGGCAGCTCGCGGGCGTCTGGCGCTGGACCTCGGGGCTGCCGACGTGGATCGGCAACGGCTCGTTCTGGCCGACGAACTGGAAGTGGTCGGCGGCGGCCACCTCGACGGGGCCAGTCCCGGCCGTCGGCACGACGCGGCTCCCGTCGGGGCCGAACCTCTTCAGCAACCCGGCCGCGGCCTTCGCCGCCTACACCCACACGCGGCCGGGCGGGGTCGGCGACCGCAACAACATCCGCGGCGACGGCTACTTCCAGATCGACTCGGGCCTCTACAAGAGCTGGGCCCTGCCCTGGGACGAGGCGCACACGCTGCAATTCCGCTGGGAGGTCTTCAACGTGACGAACACGGCCCGCTTCGACCCGTTCTTCGCCTCCGGGAGCCTCAACAGCGCGAACCCCGCGCTCAACCCCAACTCCAACTTCGGCCGCTACAACGACCAGCTCACGCCCCCGCGCGTGATGCAGTTCGCGCTGCGCTACGAGTTTTAGTCTGATGAGACGAACAGCTAAGACGACCCTCGCCGCGCTTCCCCTCGTCCTGACCGCGCAGCTCTTTCTTACCGCCCGCGCGGAGGCGAAGGAGACGCGCTTCCTGACCGGCAACGCCGCCGACGTGAAGCCCAAAAAGCTGCACGGCCCGGCCTACCACCTGCAAGGCGGCGGCACGGACGTGGCCGCCGCCTTCCAATGGCTGATAGACAAGGTGAGGGGCTGCGAAGGCGACTGCGCGGTGAAGCTCGACCTCGTGGTGCTGCGCTCGTCGGGCGGCGACGGCTACAACGACTACCTCTTCAAGATGAAGGGCGTGGATTCCGTCGAGACGCTCGTCATCAAAGACCGCGCCGACTCCGACAGCGCGGCCGTCCGCGACACCGTCCGTGAAGCCGAGGTCGTCTTCTTCGCCGGGGGCGACCAGTGCAACTACGTCAAATACTTCAAGGGGACCGAGGTCGAGCGCGGCGTCGAGAGCGTTCACGCCCGCGGCGGCGGCGTCGGCGGGACCAGCGCCGGGCTCGCCATCATGGGCGACGTGGCATACGACGCCTGCTCGGGCGGCAGCGCAAAGTCAGCGCAATCTCTGGCAAACCCCTTCGACGCCGACCTTAGCTTCACGCAGGACTTCTTCGACTGGCCCCCCTTGCGCGGCATCATCACCGACACGCACTTCGTCGAGCGCGACCGCATGGGCAGGCTCCTGGCCTTCATCGCGCGCCAGCTCGCCGACGGAAAGCACAAGACGTTCACGGGCCTCGCCGTCGAGCGCGAGACCTCGGTCTTGGCCGACGGCCGGGGCTCGGCGCGCGTCGTCGGCAAGGGGCCGGTCTACGTCGTCGTCGGCGACCACAGGCCGGAGGTCTGCGCGCCGGGCGTGCCCCTCACCTACTCGAACTACAAAGTCTGGAAGCTTCCGAGCGGCGCGACGTTCGACCTCCGGCGCAGGCCCGCCGGGGGCTTCTACCTCGTCAGCGTCGAGGGCGGGAAGATCACGTCGAACCCATACTAGAGCGGCTTGCGTACGTGAGCAGGGCTCGCGCCTGACCTCAGAAGCTCCTGCGTATCAGGTACGAGAGCTTGACGAAGAAGACGCGCCCGTTACGCCTGAAGCCGGGTTCGTGTTGTCCTGTGAAGGGGTTGTGGCCGTTGCGATTCAAGTCGTCGTTGTAGCCGGCGTAGAAGGCCGTCCCCGGGTTGGGCGTCCACCCCAGGAGGAACTGCCCGCGCACGTTGGCGTTAAGCGTGCTGTAGTCGGCGCGGGCGCGCGCGAAGAGGAAGCGGGTGAACTGGTATGTGGAGCGCAGGGCGAAGATGTTCTCGTCGAAGGCCGTGCGCCGGTTGTCGTGCCGAATCAGCCGCGACCTGTTGTAGTTGAGCGACGTGCGCCAGGCTTCGGTGGGCTGGTAGGTGACTTCCGCCTCGACCTCCAGGGAATCGCCGGGGCCGGGGTCGAGCGGGGCTTCGGGGTCGAGCAGCGCGGCAGGGCTGACGCGCGGGAATCTCGGCCCGGCCCCGAAGTCAAGGTCGAACACGCCGCGCGACGCCGTGACGGAGAGGAAGGCCGAATACTTCTCGCTCGGCGTCGCATCCAGTAGGCCGTAGAAGGTGCGGGAGTTGGCGGAGCGTTCGGCGGCCTCGCCGGCAAACGCCCCCGCACGTTCCGGCGTCCGCTTCGCGCCGAACTCCTCCTCGAACAATCGCTCGCGGCCGTTGACGACTCCGGTGACGAGCCTGATCTGGCGTCTGAAATTCAGTTCGAGCTGCTGCTCGACTGCCCAACCCTGTTGCCGGCCCCGCCAGTCGAAGTCCGTGAGGGCGGAACCGGCGAAGCGCCAACGGACGAGCTTCGCGCCGGGCCGGGGGGTCGATTGGTAGTAGGCGGTCAGCTCCTCGCGGTTGGTGTCGGTGCGGCGCGTGAACCCCACGTCGGCGAGGTAGTAGCGGCTGAAGCCGCTGCCGTTGAAGTTGTAGCCGAAGTTGCGGCCGGCCTTTTCATACCTGACGGAATACCCGAGGGCGTTGCCCGTCCGGTAGCTCGCTCGGCCGAGGTCGGCGTCGAAGAAGCGGCGGCGCGAGGTGGTGCCGAGCACCTGAAAGTCGAGGGTGGTCTGCCCGTCGAGCTTGAAGCGGCCGTCGAGGCCGAACACGTCGTTGTGCCTCTCGACGAAGTTGTAGGTCGTCGCGACGAGGCCGAGGCTGCTCTCGGCGCCGATGTCGCGCTTCAGGCGCAGGGCGCCGACGACGGCGTTGCGGTCGAGTGATTTGGAGATGACGGGCAGCAGCTCCGGGTCGGCAAGCTCCTCCTCGCTGAAGTTACCGGGGCCGTTATCCGAGGCTACGAGAAGGCCGAAGGACGTGCGCCCTTGCTTGCCGGTTAGTTTGACGGCCACGTCCGGGTCGATGATGGCGCGCGTGTGTATGACCGTCACCGGCGTGCCGAAGACATCGACGCCCTCCAGGAAGAACGGCCGCTTCTCCTCGAAGAAGATGGGGAAGCGCTGGTTGGCCGTGACGACCGTCTGGTCGGCCTCCACCTGCGCGAAGTCCGGGTTGACGGCGAGGCTGAGGGTGGCCGTGGGCGTGAGGCCGAAATTCGCGGTCAGCCCGATGTCAACGTGCGGCCTCTTGTTGACGAACCGGCCGGGGTCGAACGGCTCGGGCAGGGTCTCAAGGTCGGCGGGCGAGAGCGCCCGCACGCGCGCGCCCGTCTGGGAGACGAGCGCGCCGGGAATCAGCTCCAGCGTGCGCTCGGTCGAGATGCCTTCGAGCCCCGTGACGTGTCCGGCCTGATTGATGAGGCCGGACACGTCACGCGAGATGGGCATCCACGAGTCCTCTTCGTCGAAGCGGTGAATGCGCCGGAAGATTTGGAGCCCCCAGAGCTTGCCCTTCCCCGCCTCGTAGCGCAAAGACTTGAAGGGCACGGCCACCTCGACGACGTAGCCGTCAGGGGTGAGCGTGCCCTTCGACTCCATCACGATGTCCACGCTGCAATCGGGGCCCACCCCTTCCGTGCGGACGCAGTCCTGCTGCACGCCGAGCGGGTTGAACGCCAGCACGTAGGCCCTGCGCTTGTCGTTGAACGTGTCGAGGAAGACGCGGATGGTGTCGTCGGCGAAGATGTTGTCGCGCTTAGGGATAGTGGCGCGCACCTTGCCCGGTTCGTCGAAGCAGTGGAAGCCGAAGTAGAGGTATTTCGCGTCGTAGCCGATGAGGGCTTCGGTGGGCAGCGAGGGGGGCGTGTTGTCGCCGGGACTGATCTGGTAGAAGTCCTTGAAGACGGCGGCGCGCTTCCACACCGCCTCGTCGAGCCTGCCGTCGATGACGGGCGGCTCCTCGAAGCGGGGGATGCTGACCGGGCGCGTCTTCTCCTCCGGCACCGCGGCGGCGGGCGATTGCGCCGTGGGCGGCCCCTGTGCGGGGACCTTCCCGGCCGACAGCGGAACGTGTGCGAGCGCCCCGAGCAGGCCGAGGGCGAGGAGCGGCAGTCTCATCAACATGACCCTTTCCCGCCGCCGTCGGGCGTTCAAAGTCGCGCCCGCCGCCGCTTGTCTCGCGTCGTGAACGCGCATGTGTGCTCTGAGTCTAAGGCGTTATTCGGCGGGCTTCGAGAGACGTGATTACGGGATGCGAACCGGGCGGGGTCAAGTGTGACGGTGAGAGGCCCGATTCGGCGAGGGCGCATCCTAGCACGGAGGGGTGGCAAAGACAATGGGGTCTCGACGGGCGACCCCTTTACGGCTCGATGTTCAAGGCGCTGAGGGCGATTTGATAGATATCGCCGAGGCCGTTACCCGGCCCCCTCAACCTTTTCTCCAGCTCGCGGTAAGTTAAATGTTTCTCCCGCCGCCTACGCGCTCAAAACACACGGGGCCGGGTGCCAAAACTATTAATGCTGTCCAGAGGAGACGATACCCCTTCATGCGGAATCCTTCTCGCTTGACAACACCCGGAATGGGTGTATGATTCCCCCCTCAAAAATTTCTCCCGCGGCGCGCTGCATCTCGCGATTCAATCGCGGCCGATTCGATAAATCGACATTGAATATATCAAAGTGGCGACGTGAATTCCGAAGATTTTATGATTCGGTCGCCGAAAACGTGAGCGGGTTCGGCGGCCGCTCGGGAACTATTTTGACGCGTTAGTGAAGGAAGTCTTGCCCCACGTCGGTGCGTCCGTCGCGCCTCCGGTCTTGAAGCCTTAAGAGGGTATTTCACCTGCCCTCGGTTCGCGGCTCTTGCCCTTGTCCTCCTAAAAATTAAACACCACGGCCTTAGAGACATTAAGGCTCAAATGCGCGGCGTCTTCGCGCCGCCGCGGTCTTCATGACAAGTATGCGGAGCCGGCGCCGGTAAGGCCGCATTTTCAACGAGAGGTTCAAGGGGCAACCCGCGTGCGGGTTCTTCAACGTCCGACGCCTCACGCTAATCCTTGACAGAAGCTTTTGCGCCCCGTCGCCACCGCCCGCTACCGAAGGTTCGCAAATTAGCTGCTTCAGAATCGACAGCGTCGGGCGGATAAAACGGGCATTCCCATGACGAGAAATACAAGCAGTCCCGGCCCGGCGGTGCCTCACGCGGCTGAACTGCCGACGCTCGCGCAGGCTGAGAGGCGACGAATGGCCGAGGGGCGCGGCGAGACGCCCGACGCCCGCCCGCAGGGCGAGGGTCTCCACCAACTATTCGAGGCGCAGGCCGCGCGCACGCCCGACGCCGTCGCGGTCACCTTCGAGGGGCGGCACCTCACTTACCGGGAGTTAAACGAGCGGGCCAATCGGCTGGCACGCCTTCTCATCCGCTCGGGGGTCGGGCCTGACGGGGTCGTCCCCATCTGTGTCGAGCGCTCTATCGAGATGGTCGTCGGGCTCTACGGCATCCTCAAGGCCGGGGCGGCCTACCTGCCTCTCGACCCGGCGTACCCCGCGGAAAGACTCGCCTTCATGCTGCGGGATTGCAGCCCGTCGGTGCTGCTCACACAAAGGCGGCTGCTCGAAGCCCTGCCCGCACACGGCGCGCGCGCCGTCTGCCTCGACGCGGACCGGGGGGAGATTGAAGCGGAGGAGGGCGACAACCCGGCGGTCGGCGTCGCGCCCGACAACCTCGCCTACGTCATCTACACGTCGGGCTCGACCGGCAAGCCGAAGGGGGCGATGAACACGCACCGCGCCATCCGCAACCGCCTGCTCTGGATGCAGGAGGCTTACGGGCTGGATGCGAGCGACCGCGTGCTGCAAAAAACGCCCTTCAGTTTCGACGTGTCGGTGTGGGAGTTCTTCTGGCCGCTGATGACGGGCGCGCGGCTGGTGGTGGCCCGCCCGCTCGGCCATCACGACAACGCATACCTCGCCGACGTGATCGAAGCCGAGCGCATCACGACGCTCCACTTCGTGCCCTCGATGCTGCGGCTCTTCCTCGAAGAGCCGGAGCTGGGGAGGAGGTGTGGCTCGCTCCGCCGCGTCGTCTGTAGCGGCGAGGCTCTCACTTACGACCTTCAGAGCCGTTTCTTCAGCCGCCTCGACGCGGAGCTGCACAACCTCTACGGGCCGACCGAGGCGGCCGTCGATGTCACCTTCTGGCAATGCGAGCGGGCGGGCGACCTGCGCGTGGTGCCCATCGGACGCCCCATCGCCAACACGGAAATTCTCCTGCTCGACGAAGAACTGAGGCCCGTCCCCGTCGGCGTCGAAGGCGAGCTACACATCGGCGGGATATGCCTTGCCCGCGGCTACCTCAATCGCGCGGCGCTCACCGCCGAACGTTTCATCCCGCACCCTTCCTCGCAGGAAGCCGGCGGGCGTCTTTACAAGACCGGAGACGTGGCGCGCTACCTGCCCGGCGGGGCCATCGAGTACGTCGGGCGCATCGACCATCAGGTGAAGATTTGCGGCGTCCGCATCGAGCTGGGCGAGATAGAGGCCGCCGCCGTCGAACACCCGTCGGTGCGCGAGGCCGTAGTCCTCGCCCGGGAAGACGCGCCGGGAGACAAGCGGCTGGCCGCTTACCTCCTGGCCGACGAAGCGGGAGGCGGCCGTCCGGCCGACGGAGAGTTGCGTGCCTTCCTGCGCGGGCGGCTCCCGCATTACATGGTGCCCTCGGCCTACGTCTGGCTTGAGCAATGGCCGCTCACGACGAGCGGCAAGGTTGACCGCCTCCGGCTGCCCGCGCCGCCGCCCGCCGCCCACGACGAGCGACAGTCGGCCGCGCCCCGGAACATCGTCGAGGAGCTGATTGCCGGCGTCTGGTGCGAGGTGATGGGACTCGCCTCGGTCGGCGTCAACGACAACTTCTTCGACCTCGGCGGCCACTCGCTGCTCGCCGCGAAGCTCGTCTCGCGCCTGCGCCGCGACCTGCGTGCGGAAGTATCCGTCTCCGACCTCTTCGACTCTCCGACGGTCGCGCGGCTCGCGGCAGGCATCGGGGCGCGGCGGGCGCGCGAGGCGCGGGCGGTGCCGCCCGCGCCGACCCGGACTGGCGCGGGCGGCACCTTCCAGCTCTCCTACGCGCAGCAGCGCCTTTGGTTCCTCCACCAGATGAAGCCCCAAAGCTCCTTCTACAACCTCCCGCTGGCGGCGCGTCTGCGCGGGGCGCTGGACGTGACCGCGCTCGAAGCGATTCTCGCCGAGCTGGCCGAACGTCACGAGGCGTTGCGCACGAGATTCGTCGAAATCGGGGGCGAGCCCGCGCAGGTCGTTGACGAGGGGGCGGCGGTGAAGCTCGCGTTCGTAGACTTGAGCGACGCGGAGGATGGCGCGCGCGAGGGGGCCGCGCGGCGTGCGCTGCGCGAGGCGTTGAGCGCGCCCTTTGACTTGACGCGGTGTCCGCCGTGGCGTGCCGTCGTCGTGCGCCTCGGCGCGGAGGAGCACCTGCTCGCCGTGGTGATGCACCACATCATCAGCGACGGCTGGTCGTTGGACGTGCTCGCGCGCGAACTCTCCGCCCTCTACTCCGCCCGCGCGCGGGGGCTCGCGTCGTCACTCCCGACGTTGCCCGTGCAGTACGCCGACTACGCCGCCTGGCAGCGACGGTGGCTGGCCGAAGGGGTCGGCGACGAGCAGTTGCGCTACTGGCGTGAGCAGTTGGAGGGCAGCCGACCCGTCTTGCAGTTGCCGTCCGACCGGCCCCGCCCGCCCGTGGAGAGCTACGCGGGCGACACGCTTTACTTCAGGCTGCCGGCCCCGCTGACGCGCGACCTCAAGGCTTTGAGCCGGCGCGAATCGGTCACGCTCTACATGACGCTGCTGGCGGCCTTCAACGTGCTGCTCCACCGCTACACGGGCGAGGCAGACATCAACGTCGGAACTCCGCTGGCCGGGCGCGATTGGGCCGAGGCGGAGAACCTCATCGGGTTCTTCATCAACACGGTGGTCATCCGAACCCGCCTCTCCGGCGACCCGAGTTTCCGCGGGCTGCTGAAGCGCGTGCGCGAAACGACGCTCGCGGCCTACGCCCACCAGGAGGTGCCGTTTGAAAGGCTCGTCGAGGGGTTGCAGGTCGAGCGCAGCCTGAGCCATGCGCCGCTGTTTCAGGTGGTCTTCGCCTTCAACCACTCGCCGCGGCAGGGGCTCGAACTGGCCGGGCTGGAGTCGGCGCTGCTCGACGTACACACGTCGTCCTCGAAGTTCGACCTGGCGCTTCTCGTCGAGGACGGCGGGGATGAGTTGAAGGTGGCCGCCGAGTACAGCGCCGACCTCTTCGACGCCCCGACCATCGAGCGCATGGTCTCGCACTTCGAGGTGCTGCTCGAAAGCATCGTCGCCGACCCTGACAGGCGTCTGTCTGAACTCGCGCTTTTGACCCCGGACGAAGGCCGCCGGATGGTCTCGTGCTGGAACGACACGCGACGAGACTTCCCGCGCGAGGCGTGCGTCCACGAGTTATTCGAGCGACAGGCCGAGATGACGCCCGACGCGTGCGCGGTGGCCGCGGGCGGCGAGCGGCTGACTTACGCGGAATTGAATGCGCGCGCCGACCGACTGGCGGGGCGCCTGCGCGCGGCGGGGGTCGGCCCCGAGACGCCGGTCGCGGTCTGCGTCGAACGTTCGCCGCGGATGATCGTGGGCGCGCTCGGCGTGTTCAAGGCCGGCGGGGCATACGTGCCGCTCGACCCTTCGTACCCGCGCGAGCGCCTCGCCTTCATGCTCGAAGAGACGGCCGCGCCGGTGCTGCTGACCGAGCGCCGCCTGCTCGACACTCTGCCGCGGTGCCGCGCAGAGGTCATCTGCCTCGACGCGGAATCCGAGTGGGCCGCGGGCGAGAGCGACCCGAACCGGGCGCGCGCGGCGCGGCCCGAAAGCCTCGCCTACGTCATCTACACCTCGGGCTCGACAGGCAGGCCGAAAGGCGTCGCCGTGCCGCACGCGGGGCTGGTCAACCTCGTCGCGTGGCACCGCGAGAGCTACGGGCTCGACGCCTGCGCGCGCGCCTCGCAGGTCGCCGGCCAGTCCTTCGACGCCTCGGTGTGGGAAGTGTGGCCGTACCTGACGGCCGGCGCCTCGGTCCATCTGGCGGACGAGGAGACCGTCCTCTCCCCGGCGCGGCTCTGGGAGTGGCTGCGGGGCAACCGCATCACGCACTGCTTCCTCCCGACGGCGCTGGCCGAGTCGCTGCTGCCGCTGGCCGAGACGGCCGCGGGCTCCGCCGACGCGCCCGGATGCGCGCGCGATCACGCGCTGCGTTACCTGTTCACGGGCGGCGACAAGCTGCACCGCCACCCCGCGCGCGAGCTGCACTTCCGGTTGGTCAATCACTACGGGCCGACGGAGAACACGGTGGTGAGCACGTCGGCCGCGGTCGGGCGCGCGCCGCACGCCGGGGCGGCGCCCCCCATCGGCCACCCCGTCGCAAACACGCGCGTTTACATCCTCGACGAGCGACTCAGGCCCGTGCCCGTCGGCGTGCCGGGCGAGTTGTACGTGGCCGGTGCCGGGCTGGCGCGCGGCTACGTCGATCAACCCGGGCTGACGGCGGAGAGATTCATCCCCGACCCGTTCGTCGGCCGGGAAGGCTTAAAGGTGCAAGCGAACATGAGCGAAGTAATGAAGGACACGTCCGTGCTTTCGGCCGAGGAGCGCGCGGCGCTCGCCATGCGGCTCAGGGGGAGCGCCGACGCCTCGGCCGCGCGCGAAGCCATCACCCGGCACAGGGAGTCAGGCCCGTTCCCCCTCTCCTTCGCGCAGCAGCGGCTCTGGTTCCTCCACGTCATGGAGCCCAACAGCCCCTACATCATCGCGGCCAACTTCCACCTGAAGGGACGGCTCGACGTGGGGGCGCTGGGGCAGACCCTCGACGAGATAGTGCGCCGGCACGAGGCGCTGCGGACGAGCTTCGCGGTCATCGAGGGCCAGCCCGTGCAGATGATCGCGCCCCACCTTTCGCTCGCCATGCCGGTTCAAGACCTGAGCGGGCTGCCCGAGGGCGAGCGGGCGCTTGAGGTCAAGCGACACAAGTCGGAGTTACAGCGCCCCTTCGACCTGTCGCGCGGCCCACTCGTCCGCGCCGGCCTGCTCCGCCTCGGCGAGGACGAACACCAGCTCCTGCTGACGATGCACCACATCATCTCGGACGGGTGGTCCATCGGCGTCATGATTACCGAGATGGCCGCGCTCTACGAAGCCTACGCGTCGGGCCGGCCGGCGGCGCTGCCCCCGCTCGCCATCCAGTACAAGGACTTCGCCGTGTGGCAGCGCGAATGGCTGAGCGGCGAACAGCTCGAACAGCAGCTCGCCTACTGGCGTGAGGCCCTCGGCGGCGCGCCGCCCGCGCTCGTCCTGCCGACCGACCGGCCGCGCCCGGCCGTGCAGTCTTACCGGGGCGCAATGATTGAGCGCGAGATAGGGCCTGAGCTGACCAGGGGGCTGAAGGAGCTGGGCCGCCTTCAGGGCGTGACGCTCTACATGACGCTGCTGGCGGCCTTCAAGACCCTGCTCTACCGCTACACGGGGCAGGAGGACATCGTCGTCGGCACGCCCATCGCCAACCGCAACCGGGTGGAGGTCGAAAACCTCATCGGCTTCTTCGTCAACACCCTCGTCCTGCGCACGCGCCTCGCGCCCGACCTCACCTTCGCTCAGCTCCTTGGGCGGGTGCGCGAAGTGGCGCTCGGGGCCTTCGCGCACCAGGACGTGCCGTTCGAGAAGCTGGTCGAGGAGCTTCAGCCCGAGCGCGACACGAGCCGCACGCCGCTCTTCCAGGTCATGTTCTCTTTGCAGAACGCGCCGATGCCTTCGAGGCAGTTGGGCGGCGTCCTGATGCGGCTCACGGACGACGAGACGAGGTCGGCGCAGTTCGACCTGACCATCGACCTGATGGAGCGCGACGACTCCATCCTCTGCGCGCTCGAATTCAACACCGACCTCTTCGACCACGAGACGGCGGGGCGCATGCTCGGGCACTACCTGCGGCTGCTGGAGGAGGTGGCGGCCGACCCGCACCGCCCCCTGCTCGGGCTGCCGCTGCTGACGGAGCGTGAGCGGGAGCAAATGCTCGTCGAGTGGAACGACACGGCCCGCGAGTACCCGCGCGACAGGTGCGTCCACGAGCTGTTTGAGGAGCAGGCCGAGAGGCGGGCCGGCGCCGTCGCGCTCTCGCTCGGCGGCGAGCAGGTCACGTACGCGGACTTGAACCGCCGCGCCAACCAGCTCGCGCACTACCTGCGGCGCGCTGGCGTCGGGCCGGAGGCGCGCGTCGGCCTCCTGCTCGAACGTTCCGCGGCGATGGCCGTCGCGCTCCTTGGCGTGCTCAAGGCCGGGGGCGCTTACGTCGCCTTCGACCCGCTCTACCCGCCCGAGCGCCTGCGCCAGATGATGGAGGACGCGGGCGTCGTGACGCTCGTCTCCACGCGGCGGCTCTCCGATGAGTTGACCGGGCACTCGGCGAGGGTCGTGCTCATAGATGACGAGTGGCCGCGCGTCGCCGCCGAGAGTGAAGAGAACCCGGCGCGCGTCGCCGCCGCCGACAACCTCGCCTACCTCGTCTACACCTCGGGGACGACGGGGCGGCCCAAAGGCATCCTCATCCAGCACCGCTCGCTCGTCAACGCCGTCTACGCCTTCATCACGCACCACGGGGTGACGGAGCAGGACCGCATCCTCCAGTTCGCCTCGCTCAGTTTCGACGTGGCGGCGGAGGAGTTCTTCGCCGCCTGGCTCGGCGGTGCGCGGCTGGTGATGCACCCCGACCCTTCAGTCAACACGCCCGAGCAGTTCGTGCAATTCCTCGAAGACGAGGGGGTGACGCTCGTCAACCTGCCCGCGTCCTTCTGGGCCGAGTGGGCGACGGCCGTCTCCGAGCGCGGGTGCCGCGTGCCCGCGCAGTTGCGCCGCGTCGTCGTGGGCAACGAGAAGACGCTGCCGGAGTCGCTGGCGAAATGGCAGAGCGCGGTCGGCCATCAGGTGACGTGGAATAACGCCTACGGCCCGTCCGAGACGACCATCACGGCCAGCAACTACGAGCCGCGGCGGGGCGCGGAGAGGCCGGGGGCGGGCGCCGTCCCCATCGGGCGGCCCGTGATGAACGCCTCCGTCTACGTGCTCGACCGGTCGCAGCGGCCGGTGCCAATCGGCGTGGCCGGCGAGTTGTGCATCGGAGGGGCGGGGCTGGCGCGCGGCTACCACGGCCGCCCCGCGCAGACCGCCGAAGGCTTCACCCCGAACCCCTACGCCGCCGCGGGCGGCGAGCGCATGTACCGCACGGGCGACCTGGCGCGCTACCTGCCCGACGGCAACGTCGAGTTCCTGGGCAGGGTGGACGAGCAGGTCAAAGTCCGCGGGTTCCGTATCGAGCTGGGCGAGATAGAGGCCGTGCTCAGCCGGCACGAGGGGGTGCGCGAGGCGGCGGTCGTCGCCCGCCCTGACGGCCAGGGCGGCAACCGCCTCGTCGCCTACGTGGTCGAGAGCGAGGGGCGCGCGGCGACGACGGGCGAGCTGCGGCGACATCTCAAGGACACCCTGCCCGAGTACATGATCCCTTCGGCCTTCGTCACGCTCGACGCCCTGCCTCTGACGCCGAACGGGAAGGTGGACCGGCGGCGGCTGCCCGAGACGGACGGCGCGCGCCCGGAATTGGAGGAGGTCTACGTCGCGCCGCGCTCCGAGATCGAGCGCGTCATCGCGGGCGTCTGGCAGGAGGCGCTCAGGATAGAGAAGGTCGGCGTCCACGATAACTTCTTCAACCTCGGCGGCCACTCCCTGCTGCTCGTGCAGGTGCACAGCAAGCTGCGCGAGGTCTTGCAGGCCGAGGTCTCGATCATCGAGATGTTCAAGTACCCGAGCGTCAGCGCGCTGGCCGAACACCTGAGCCGTGAGGGGGCGGCGGCGGAACCTGCCGCGCCGTCCAGGAACACTGCGCAGACGCGGCGCGAGGCGTTGGACAGGCAGAGACATCTGCGGCAACGGCAGCAGGTCAGGCGGCAGCAGAAGGGGGCGACCGATGAGTGAAGAACAACCGTCAGACGCATACGGGGCGGACGCGCCCGGCGACGAGCACGAGGCTTCGGAGGTAGCCGTCATCGGCATGGCCGGCCGCTTCCCCGGCGCGAAGGACCTCGAACAGTTCTGGCGCAACCTGAAGAACGGCGTCGAGTCCGTCACCTTCTTCACGCCGGAAGAACTCCGCTCGGAGGGGGCCGGCACGGAGGAGCTGGCCGACCCCAACTACGTCCCGGCCAAGGCCGTGCTCGAAGACGTTGAACTCTTCGACGCCTCCTACTTCGACTACAACCCGCGCGAGGCCGAGATGCTCGACCCGCAGCACCGCGTGCTGCTGGAGTGCGCCGTCGAGGCGTTCGAGGACGCCGGCTACGACCCCGAAAGGTTTCCGGGCCGCGTCAGCGTCTACGCCGGGGTGAGCGCGGGCAGCTACCTGACGGCCAACCTCGCCTCGCGCGCCGACCTCATCGAGCGGGTCGGCGCTTATCAGGTTGACATCGGGAACCACGGCGAGTTCGTGCCGACGACCATCTCCTTCAAGCTCAACCTGAAGGGGCCGAGCATCAACGTGCAGACGGCCTGCTCGACCTCGCTCGTCGCCGTCCACGCCGCCTGCCAGAGCCTTCTGAACGGCGAGAGCGACATGGCGCTTGCCGGCGGCGGCTCCATCACCTTCCCGCACAGGGAGGGCTACCTCTACCAGGAGGAGGGCATCATGTCGCCCGACGGGCACTGCCGTCCCTTCGACGCCGCCGCGCGCGGGACGGTGGGCGGCGAAGGCGCGGGACTCGTCGTGCTCAAGCGCCTCGTAGATGCGCGCGCCGACGGCGACCGCATCCACGCCGTCATCAAAGGCTCGGCCGTCAACAACGACGGCTCGCTCAAGGTCGGCTTCACGGCGCCGAGCGTTGACGGCCAGGCCGAGGTCATCGCCGAGGCGCTGGCGCTGGCCGGCGTCGAAGCCGAGACGATTACTTACGTCGAGACGCACGGGACGGCCACGCCGCTCGGCGACCCCATCGAGATTGCGGCGCTCACGCAAGCCTTCCGCGCTGTCACGCAGAAGCGCGGCTTCTGCGCCATCGGCTCGCTCAAGTCGAACGTCGGCCACCTCGACGCGGGCGCGGGTATAGCCGGCCTTATCAAGACCGTGCTCGCGCTCAGGCACGGCGAGCTACCGCCGAGCCTGCATTACGAGCGGCCCAACCCCAAGATAGATTTCGAGAAGAGCCCTTTCTTCGTCAACGCGCGTCTGACGCCCTGGGAGACTGACGACGCGCCGCGGCGCGCCGGGGTGAGCAGCTTCGGCATCGGCGGGACGAACGCGCACGTCATCCTCGAAGAGCCCCCGCCGGACCCGCCTTCCGGCGAGACGCGCCCCGCTCAACTGCTCGTCCTGTCGGCCCGGACGAGTACGGCGCTTGAGGCCGCGACCGCGAACCTGGGCCAGTACCTGGGCGCGCACGGCGACGCGAATCTGGCCGATGTCGCCTACACGTTGCAGACCGGCCGGAGGGAGTTCGCGCACCGGCGCGTCCTGGTCGCGCGCGACGCCGAAGACGCGGCCGCGGCGCTCTCGTCGCGCGACCCCCAGAGACTCCTGACGAACTTTCAGGAGCCGCGCCACCGCCCCAACGTCTTCATGTTCCCCGGCCAGGGGGCTCAGCACGCGGGGATGTCGCAGGGGTTGTACGAGGCCGAGCCTCTGTTCCGCGAACAGGTAGACCGGCACGCGGAACTGCTGCGGCCTCGCCTCGGCCGCGACCTGCGCGACCTGCTCTACCCCGCAGAGGCGGGCGCGGAAGAGGCGGCGCGGCTGTTGAAGCAGACGTTCGTCACGCAGCCCGCGCTCTTCGTCGTCGAGTACGCGCTGGCGCGTCTGTGGATGTCGTGGGGCGTGAGGCCGGCGGCGATGATAGGGCACAGCGTGGGCGAGTACGTGGCGGCGTGTCTGGCCGGCGTGCTCACGGCCGACGACGCGCTGATGCTGGTGGCCGAGCGCGGGCGACTGATGCAGCAGTTGCCCGCGGGCCTCATGCTCGCCGTCCCGCTGCCGGAAAGGGAGGTCAACGCCCTCCTCCCGCCCGGCCTCTCGCTGGCGGCGGTCAACACGCCGAACAGTTGCGTCGTCGCGGGCGGGACGGAGGCGGTCACTCAATTCCAGTCCGCCCTCGCTAGCCGTGGGATTGACTCGCAACTACTTCACACGTCTCACGCCTTCCACTCGGAGATGATGGAGCCGATTCTGAATGAGTTCGCGGAACTCGTCAGGGGGGTCGGCTTGAGCGCGCCGCGCATCCCTTTCGTCTCGAACGTGACCGGTACGTGGATTACCACTGCTGAGGCGACCGACCCGCGCTACTGGGCGCGACACCTGCGTCAGACCGTGCGCTTCGATGCAGGGCTCGGCGAACTGCTGCGTGAGTCCGAGCGCATTCTGCTGGAGGTCGGGCCGGGGCATACGCTGAGCGGCTACGCACGACAACACCCTGAGAAGAGCGTCGGCCAGGTGATTCTGACCTCCATGCGTCACCCGCGCGAACGGCGCACGGACGTTGAGACTCTGCTGAACACGCTCGGCAAATTCTGGCTGGCCGGGGGTCGGGTTAACTGGTCGGGCTTCACCGCCGACGAGCAGCGCCGCCGCGTCACACTCCCGACCTACCCGTTCGAGCGCAAGCGTTACTACGTCGAGCCCCGGCCCGCGACCCGCGAGGCGACGACCCCGAGCCGCGCGGCGCTGCGCAAAAACCCCGTCGCCGAATGGTTCTATCTGCCCTCCTGGAAACGCCTTCCTCTGCCCGGCGCGGCGGCGCAGGAGAGGCCGCGCGGTTCACGGCTCATGTGGCTGGTCATGGCCGACGAGTGCGGCCTCGGCGCGGAGTTGGCGGCGAGCCTCGGGGCGGCGGGCGACGAGGTCGTCACCGTCCGCGCGGGCGGGCGGTTCATGAAAATGGGCGGGCGCGCCTACACGATAGACCCGCGGCGGAAGGAGGATTACAAAACGCTGCTCGGCGCGCTGGCCGCCGAGCGCCTGACGCCGGAGCGCGTGGTTCACCTGTGGGGCGTCACGGGCGACGAGGGGCCGCAGGCCGATGACGGAGGGTTCGAGCGCGCGCAGGAGCTGGGGCTCTACAGCCTGATATTTCTGACGCAGGCGCTGGCGGAAAATTCTGAGGGGACGCGGCCTCGCCTCACGGTCGTCACGAACCACGCGCAGGAGGTGGGCGACGGTGACGTGCTGCGCCCGGAGAAGGCCACCGTCATGGCAGCGTGCAGGGTGATACCGCAGGAGCACCCCGGCATCGCCTGTCGAACTATAGACGTGAGCGTGCCGCCGGCCGGGAGCGACCGGCGCGAACGGCTGGCCGCGCAGTTGACGAGCGAGCTGACGGCCGACGGCGGCGACTCGACTATCGCTTACCGCGGGCGTCACCGATGGGTGCAGACCTTCGAGCCGGTCAGGGCGGGGGCGGCCGAAGTGTCTGCGGCGCGGCTGCGCGAACGCGGCGTCTACGTCATCACGGGCGGGCTGAGCGGCGTCGCGCTGGTGCTCGCGGGCTATCTGGCGAGGGCGGCTCGTGCGCGACTCGTGCTGACCGGGCGCGGCGGCCTGCCCGAGCGCGACGAGTGGGACGCGTGGATTGCGGCACACGCGGAAGACGACGAGGTGAGTAGCCGCATCGTCCGCGTGCGTGAGCTGGAGGCGCTGGGCGCGGAAGTGCTCGTGCTGCGCGCCGACGTGTCCGACGCGGGGCAGATGCGCGACGCGCTCGACCACGCCGAGAGACGGTTCGGGGCGCTCGACGGCGTCATCCACGGCGCGGCGCTCAACGGCGACGACGTGGACAAGGAGGTCGCCGCGATGACCCCGGCCGACTGCGAGCGTCACTTCCGGGTCAAGGCGCGCGGCCTGCTCGTGTTGGAGGAGGTCCTCCGGGGCCGGGAGATAGACTTCTGCCTCGTGCTCTCTTCGCTCTCCTCCATCCTCGGCGGGCTGAACTTCACGGCCTACGCGGCCTCGAACATCTTCGCCGACGCGCTGGTGCAGAGACACAACCAGGAGGGCCGCGGCAACTGGACGAGCGTCAACTGGGACGGCTGGAACCTCGACGGCGTGGCGGAGGAGAGACGGTCGCGGAGGTCGAAGGCCGAGGAGCTGTGGATTCTCCCGCACGAGGGCGCGGAGGCGTTCGGCCGCATCCTCTCGATGCCGCCGGCCTCGCAGGTGGTGGTCTCGACCGGCGACTTGCAGGCCCGGCTCGACCGCTGGCTCAAGCCCTCCCCCGCGGCCGTCGCGGAGCCCGAACACAGAGTGGAGGCTTCGGAGCTGCACGCGCGGCCCGAGCTGGCGAGCGCCTACGTCGCCCCCGAGAACGAGCTGGAGCAGGAGGTGGCCGACATCTGGCAGGAGCTGCTCGGCATTCGGCAGGTGGGCATCCACGACAACTTCTTCGACCTCGGCGGCCATAGCTTGCTCGCCACGATGGTCATCTCGCGCCTGCGCAAGTCGTTCGGCGTGGAGCTGCAACTGCGCGATATCTTCGAGTCGCCGACCGTCGGCGGCCTGTCGCTCGTCGTGGCCCAGCGCGTCATCGAGCGCCATGATAAGCAGAACGTCGCGCAACTGCTTGAGGAGCTGCCGGGCGTGGAGCTGGGCGCTTCGCCGAATTAGCTTTGACCGCGGAGAGCGTGTGCAGTCATGAGTGACGTTTCCGAACGATTGGCGGCCCTTTCGCCGAAGGAGCGCGCGGCGCTGGCGATGCGCCTGAGGCGCATGGCGCAGGCGGGCGAGGCCGCGGCCGAGGCCGGCATCGCGCGCCGGGGGGAGGCCGGCCCCGCGCCGCTCTCATTCGCGCAGCAGCGCCTCTGGTTCCTTTCGCAGGTCGGGGCCGACCGGGCCACATACAACCTGCCCATCGCCTACGAACTGCGCGGCGCGCTCGACGTTGAGACGCTGGAGCGCAGCCTCGACGAAGTCGTCCGGCGTCACGAGGCGTTGCGCACGACCTTTACGATTCGGGACGGGGGGCCGGTGCAGGTCGTCCGGCCGACGCTGACCCTCGGCGTGCCCGTCGTCGAGCTGCCGGCCGCGGACGACCGCGACTCCCTCCTGGCCGAACTCCGCCGGCTGGCGGACGAGTTCTCGCAGCAGAGCTTCGACTTGGAGCGCGGGCCGCTCGTGCGCGCCCAGCTCCTGAAGGTGTCCGAAGAGGAGCACTACCTCGTCGTGGTGCTGCACCACATCGTCGGCGACGCGTGGTCGCTCGGTATTCTCATGAGCGAGCTGAGCGCGCTCTACCACGCCTTCAACGCGGGCCGCCCCTCGCCGCTCGCCGAGCTGCCGATCCAGTACGCCGACTTCGCCGTCTGGCAGCGCGAGTGGCTGCGGGGCGAAGTGGTGCAGCGCCAGCTACGCTACTGGAAGGAGAAGCTCGGCGACCTCCCGCCCGCCCTCCGCCTGCCGACAGACCACCCGCGCCCGTCCGCCCTGACGCACCGCGGCGGCGCACTGTGTCTGCCGCTGTCGGGGCGGCTGACCGAGGGGTTGACGAGGCTCTGCCGGCGCGAAGGCGTGACGCTCTTCATGGCCCTGCTGGCCGCCTTCGACGTGCTGCTCTACAGGTACACGGGGCAGACCGACCTCAGCGTCGGGACGCCCATCTCCGGGCGCAGCCGGCCCGAAGCCGAGGGGCTCATCGGACTCTTCGTCAACACCATCGTGCTGCGCGCAGACCTCTCCGGCGACCCGACCTTCCGAGAACTGCTCGGGCGGGTCAGGGAGATGATGCTCGAAGCCCACGCGCACCAGGACGTGCCCTTCGAGAAACTCGTCGGCGAGCTGCACCCCGAGCGCAGCGCCAGCCACTCGCCGCTCTTTCAGGTGATGCTCGTTCTCCAGAACGCGCCGATGGATGACCACGCGCCGTCCTCCGAGCTGGCCTTCTCCTTCAGCGAGCTCGACATCGACATCGGCACGTCGCACTTCGACCTCGTGGTCTCAATCGAAGAGTCCGAAGGCTCCCTGCTGGCCTACTGGAACTACATGACCGACCTCTTCGAGCCCGCGACCATCGAGCGCATGTTCGCCCACTTCCAGAACCTTCTGGAAGGCGTCGTCGCCGACCCCGGCAGGCGCATCTCGGCGCTCGACATCCTCGGCGACGACGAGCGGCGCCTGCTTGTCGGGGCGAACGAGACGCGGGCGACGTACGGCGAAGGCGCGTGCCTGCACGAGCTGTTCGAGGCGCAGGCCGCGCGCACGCCCGACGCCCTCGCCCTGAGCGGCGGCGGCGACCACATCACCTACGCCGAGCTGAACGCCCGCGCCAACCGCCTCGCGCGCCGCCTCCGGGCCTTGGGCGTCGGGCCGGAAGAGATGGTCGGCCTCTACTTCGAGCGTTCGGCGGAGATGGTCGTCGCGCTGCTCGCGGTGCTCAAGGCCGGCGGCGCATACGTCCCGCTCGACCCCGCGTACCCGGCCGACCGCCTCGCCTTCATGCTGGAGGATAGCGGCGCCCGCCTGCTGCTCACCGGGCCGGGCCTCGCCGGCCTGCCGCCCGCAGGCCGCACGCGGGTCATCCGACTGGACGACGAGCGGCCGGCCATCGAGGGTCATACGAGCGGGAACCTCCCGCCAATCGCCACGGCCGACAACCCCGCCTACGTCATCTACACCTCCGGCTCGACGGGTCGGCCGAAAGGCGTCGTGGTCACGCACGCCAACGTCGCGCGGCTCTTCAAGGCGACGGAACACTGGTGTCAGTTCGGCGACCGCGACGTGTGGACGCTCTTCCACTCTTTCGCCTTCGACTTCTCGGTCTGGGAGATGTGGGGGGCGCTCATCTACGGCGGCCGCCTCGTCGTCGTGCCCCACGCGGTCAGCCGTTCGCCCGAGGCGTTCCACGCTCTGCTGTCGCGCGAGCGCGTCACCGTCCTCAACCAGACGCCGTCTGCCTTCCGCCAACTGCTGCGGGCCGTGGACGGCGCGTCGGAGGGACGCGAGTTGAGCCTCCGCCTCGTCATCTTCGGCGGCGAGGCGCTCGACCTGCCGAGCCTCAGGCCGTGGTTCGAGCGTTACGGCGAAGACTCCGCGCAGCTCGTCAACATGTACGGCATCACGGAGACGACCGTCCACGTCACCCACCGCGCCGTCAACATGGCCGACCTCGACGCCCCGCACGGGAGCCCCATCGGCGGCCCGCTTCCTGACCTACAGGTCTACCTGCTCGACCGACACCTTCGGCCGGTCCCGTTGGGCGTGCCGGGTGAGATTTACGTCGGCGGCGCGGGGCTGGCGCGCGGCTACCTCGGCCGCCCATCCTTGACCGCCGAGCGGTTCATCCCGCACCCCTTCAGCCACAGGGCCGGGGAACGGCTCTACAAGTCCGGCGACCTCGCGCGCCTCCGGCCGAACGGGGAGATGGAGTACCTCGGCCGCAACGACCAGCAGGTCAAGGTGCGCGGCTTCCGCATCGAGCCGGGCGAGATAGAGGCGGCGCTCGCCACACACCCCGAGATACGGGAAGCCGCGGTCGTCGCGCTTCAAGAGGGGACGGGCGACAAGCGGCTGGTCGCCTACACGTCGCCCGCGGGCGAGACGGCGCCGGAGGCGGACGCCCTGCGGCGGTACTTGAAGGGGCGGCTGCCGGAATACATGGTTCCGTCCGCCTTCGTCGCGCTCGACCGGCTGCCGCTCACGCCGAGCGGGAAGGTAGACCGCCAGCGACTGCCGGCGCCCGGCGGGGCGAGGCCGCAACTTGAGCAGACCTACGTCGCGCCGCGCACCGCGCTTGAGCAGATGTTGTGTGAGATGTGGCGCGACCTCCTCCGCGTCGAGGAGGTCGGCGTCCACGACAACTTCTTCGACCTCGGCGGCGACTCCATCCACGCCGCCATCTTCACCAACACTCTTCAGAAGAGTCTCGGCTCGCTCGTCTCCGTCGTCGCGCTCTTCGACGCGCCCGACATCGCCTCGCTCTGCGCCTACCTCGGCGAACATTACCCGGACGCGGTGGCGCGCGTCGGCGCGGGGCAGGAGGCGCCCCGAGAGTTGTCCCCCATCCGCGCGGCGTCGCGAGGCGGTGCGCGCGCCTTCCCGCTCTCCTTCGCGCAGCAGCGCCTCTGGTTCATAGACCGCCTCGCGCTCGACAGCCCGTTCTATAACATCCCCGAGGCGCTGCGCCTCAGCGGGCGCCTCGACGTGGACGCCCTTGAGCGCAGCTTCGACGAAGTCGTCCGGCGTCACGAGGCGCTGCGCACCAGCTTTACGACCGACGGCGGGCGGCCCGTGCAAATCGTCAACGAGCCCGCGCCGCTCGGCCTTGAGGTGACGGACCTGTCGGGGCTGCCCGAGGCGATGCGCGAGCGGGAGGCCGTGCGCCTCGCCGTCGAGGAGGCGCACCGGACGTTTGACCTCACGCGCGCCCCTCTGATGCGCGCGCGTCTGCTCCGCCTCGGCGCGCGGGAACACGTCCTGCTCATCACGACGCATCACATCGTCAGCGACGGATGGTCGGTCGGCGTCTTCCTCAGCGACCTCTCCGCGCTCTACGCGGCGCACCTGCGGGGCGAGCCTTCGCCGCTCGAAGAGCTACCCGTCCAGTACGCGGACTTCGCCGTCTGGCAGCGCGAGTGGCTGCAAGGCGAGGTGCTGGAGGGGCAGCTCCGCTACTGGAGGCGGCAGCTCGGCGGCGAACTCCCCATCCTCAACCTGCCGACGGACAGGCCGCGCCCGGCCGTCCTTAGCTACGCGGGCGCTGACCGACACTTCGAGTTGCCGGAAGAGCTGACGGAGCGGCTCAAGGCCCTCAGCCGCCGCGAGGGCGTGACGCTCTACATGACGCTGCTGGCGGCCTTCAACGCGCTCCTCCAACGCTACACGGGGCAGGAGGACATCGTCATCGGCGCCCCCATCGCCGGCCGCACCCGCCGCGAGGTCGAAGGTCTGGTCGGCTTCTTCGTCAACACGCTGGCGCTGCGCACAGACCTCTCGGGGCGGCCGAGCTTCCGCGAGCTGCTCGGCCGCGTGAGGGCGGCGACGCTCGGGGCCTACGCCCACCAGGAGTTGCCTTTCGAGAGGCTGGTCGAGGAGCTTCAGCCCGGGCGCGACCTGAGCCGCAACCCGCTCTTCCAGGTCATGTTCTCTCTACAGAACGCGCCGCTCGAAGAGTTCACGCTTCCCGGCCTGCGCGTCAGCCCGGTCGAGATCGGCAACGACGTGACGCGGTTCGACCTGGAGTTCCACCTGTGGGAGGGCGGCGGCGCAATCACGGGCAGCCTCATCTACAGCACGGAGCTGTTCGACGCCGCGACCGTCGAGCAGATGCTCGTTCACTTCCGCAACCTGCTCGAAGGCGTCGTCGCCGACCCGGACACGAGGCTGCCCGACCTGCCGCTGCTGACCGATGTCGAGCGACGACAGGTGCTCGCCGAGTGGAACGACACGCGAGGCGGCTACCCGCGCGGCGCGTGCGTTCACGAGCTGTTCGAGGCGCAGGCCGCGCGCACGCCCGACGCCCTCGCCGTCGTCTCCGGCGACACGCGCGTCACCTACGCCGAGCTGAACGCGCGCGCCAACCGTCTCGCCCGCCGACTGCGCGCGCTCGGCGTAGGCCCGGAGGGCCGGGTCGGCGTCCTGATGGAACGCTCGCCTGAAATAGTCGTCGCCTTCCTCGCCGTGCTCAAGGCGGGCGGCGCATACGTCCCGCTCGACCCCGCGTACCCGAAGCCGCGCCTCCGGTTCATGCTCGAAGACGCCGACGTGCGCGTGCTCCTGACCGAGCGAAAGCAGCGCGGCGTGCTGCCCGACTCCGGGGCGCGGGTCGTCTGCCTCGACGGCGACCGGGAAGAGCTCGACCGCGAGAGCGCGGAGAGCCTGCCCCGCGCGGCCACGGCCGACAGCCTCGCCTACGTCATCTACACGTCGGGCTCGACGGGGAGGCCCAAAGGGGTCGCCGTCGAGCACCGCGCCGTCAACCGCCTCGTCTGCGGGACGAACTACGTCGAGCTGTCGGCCGCGGACTGCGTGGCGCAGGCTTCGACGGCCACGTTCGACGCCGCCACTTTTGAAATCTGGGGCGCGCTGCTGCACGGCGCTCGGCTCGACATCGTCCCCCGCGACACCGCCCTCTCGCCGTCCGCGCTGGCCGCCCACATCAGGGAGCGCGGTGTCACCGTGCTCTTCCTCACCACCGCGCTCTTCAACCAGCTCGCCGCCGCCCGGCCCGAAGCCTTCGGGCCGCTCCGCTGCCTGCTGTTCGGCGGGGAGGCCGCCGACCCGAAGTGGGTGCGCGAGGCGTTGACCAGGGGCAAGCCGCGGCGCCTGCTGCACGTCTACGGCCCGACCGAGAACACGACCTTCTCGACGTGGCACCCGGTCGGCGCGGTGCCGGAGGACGCGCCGACCGTCCCCATCGGCTGCCCCGTCACGAACACGCAGGCGTACGTGCTCGACGGCGATTTACGGCCGGTGCCAGTCGGCGTCGCCGGAGAGTTGTGCCTCGGCGGAGACGGGTTGATGCGCGGCTACCTCAACCGGCCGGGACTGACGGCCGAGAAACTGGTGCCCCACCCCTTCGCCGCCGAGCCCGGCGCGCGGCTCTACCGCACGGGCGACCTCGTGCGCTTCCTGCGGGGCGGCGCCCTTGAGTTCGTCGGCCGCGTTGACCACCAGGTCAAGGTGCGCGGCCACCGCATCGAGCCGGGCGAGATAGAGGCCGTCATAGGCGAGCACCCGTCGGTGCGCGAGTGCGTCGTGCTGGCGCGCGAAGACCGGCCCGGCGAGCGCCGGCTGGTGGCCTACGTCGTCGGCGCGGCGGAAACGGCGAACGCCAACGCGGAGGTGACGACGGGCGGCGGCCTGCACGCCGGCCAAGTGGAGCACTGGCAGAAAATCTTCGACGACCACATCTACAGCCAGTCCTCGACTCAGGCAGACCCCTCCTTCAACATCACGGGCTGGAACAGCAACTACACGGACGAGCCGTTGCCGGCCGAAGAGATGCGCGTCTGGCTGGAGGACACGCTCGCGCCGATTCAGGCGGCCGCGCCGCGCCGCGTGCTTGAGATAGGGTGCGGGACGGGGCTTCTACTGGCGCGACTGGCCCCCGGCTGCGAGCGTTACTGGGGGACGGACGTGTCGAAGGTGGCGCTCGAATACGTCCGCGCAAACGTCCTCGCGCGGGGCCGAATCGCGGCCGACGTGGCGCTCCTCCGGCGCGCGGCCGACGACTTCGAAGGCATCGAGCCGCGGAGCTTCGACGCCGTCATCCTCAACTCCGTCGTCCAGTATTTCCCTGACATCGGCTACCTGCTGCGCGTGTTGGAAGGCGCGGCGCGGGCGGTCCGGCCCGGCGGCTTCATCTTCGTCGGCGACGTGCGCAGTCTGCCGCTGCTCGAAGCCTTCCACGCCTCGGTTCAGTTGTTCAAGGCGCCGCCCTCCCTGCCGCTCGCGCAACTGCGCGAGCAGGTGCGGACGCGCGCCGCGCAGGAGAACGAACTCGCCGTCGCCCCGGCCTTCTTCTTCATGCTCCGGCGGCGCCTGCCGCACCTCGGCCGCGTCGAGGTGCGCCCCAAGCGCGGCCGCTATCACAACGAGCTGACCCGCTTCCGCTATCAGGTGTTGATTCACGTCGGCCACGTCGGCGACGGGCCGGAGCCGGGCGGCGAGTCGCCGTCATGGCTCGACTGGGACGCGGAGGGGCTGACGCTCGACGCGCTGCGCCGCCTGCTCGTCGCCGAGAGGCCCGCCTCGCTCGCACTGGCGCGCGTTCCCAACGCGCGGCTCGCCGCCGAGGTCAAGACCCTTGAGCTGCTCTCGGACGACGAGAGCACTCACACGGCCGGAGAGCTGCGCGCGCTCGCCGGGCGGGCCGCATCCGGCGTTGACCCGGAAGACCTGTACGCGCTCGGCGGCGAGCTCGCTTACGACGTGGACATCAGTTGGGCGCGGCACGGCGCGGACGGCCGCTTCGACGTGCTGCTCCGGCCCGCTCCGGCCGAATACGAGAGCCGGCGCGCGGCGTTCGACCTCCCCGCCCCGGAGGCGCGCGACCATGACTGGCAGGACTACGGCAACAACCCGCTGCGGCGCGCGCGTGCGCGCCAGCTAATCCCGCAACTCCGCAGCTTCTTGCAGGAGCGCCTGCCCGACTACATGACGCCGTCGGCCTTCGTCATGCTCGACGCCTTGCCCCTTAACGCCAACGGCAAGGTGAACCGCCGTCAGCTTCCCGCGCCCGACGCGCCGCGGCCCGAGCTGGAAGAGGGCTTCGTCGCGCCCCGCACCCCGGTCGAGGCGCAGGTGGCGGCGGTCTGGGCCGAGGTGCTCGGCGTCAGGCGCGTCGGCGTCCACGAAAATTTCTTCGACCTCGGCGGCCACTCGCTCGTCGCCACGCAGGTCGTCTCGCGCCTGTGCGACGCCTTCGACATCGAGCTGCCGTTGCGCTGCCTGTTCGAGTCGCCGACGGTCGCCGGGCTCTCGGTCGCCGTCGTCGAGCGGCGCGCAGCGCACTCCGACGCCGAGCTGCTGGCCGAAGCTCTCGGCGAGCTGGAACAGTTATCCGAAGAGGACGTGTCGGCCATCCTGGCGCGAGGAGGCGAGGTCGGGTAATGAGCGATCAGTTAGCACGCATCGCCGGTCTCTCGCCGGAGAAACAGGCGCTACTGCTCCGGCGACTGCGGGAGCGTGGGGACGGCGCGCGCCGGCAGATAAGGCCGCGGGCGCCGGGCGTCGTCTCGTTCCCGCTCTCGTTCGCGCAGCAGCGTCTCTGGTTCCTCAACCAGTTGCAGCCCGACAGCCCCTTCTACAACGTGCCCGACACCTACCGCCTCGAAGGGCGTCTTGATGTCGGCGTGCTTGAGCGGAGTTTCGACGCGCTCGTGCGCCGCCACGAGACGCTGCGCACGACTTTCGTCACCGTCGGCGGCGAGCCGCGGCAGTTGGTCAACGAGCCCGTGCCCTTCCGGCTGCCGGTCACGGACCTGACGCATCTGCCCGCCGCGGCCCGAGAGGCCGAGGTGTTGGGGCTCGCCGAGGAGGAGTCGGAGCGGCTCTTCGATCTGAGCCGCGACACGCTGCTGCGCGCGCGGCTGCTCAGGCTCGGCGAAGACGAGCACGTGCTGCTGATGTGCACCCACCACATCACCAGCGACGGCTGGTCGAGGGGCGTGCTTGCCGGCGAGCTGATGGCCTTCTACGAAGCCTTCGGCGCGGGGCGCGAGCCCTCCCTCCCCGAGCTGCCCGTGCAGTACGCCGACTACGCGGTCTGGCAGCGCGAGTACCTGACGGGCGAGGTGCTGGAGGAGCAGTTGCGCTACTGGCGCGAGCAGCTCGGCGGGGAGTTGCCCGTCCTGGAGTTGCCGGCCGACCGCCCCCGCCCGCCCATGCCCTCTTACCGCGGCGCTTACTACCATCTGGAGTTCCCGGAAAAACTGGGCGCGGGTCTGCGGGCGCTGGCGCGCGAGGGCGGGGCGACGCTCTTCACGGTGCTTTTGGCCGCCTTCGACGTGCTGCTCTACAGGTACACGGGGCAGACCGACATCGTCGTCGGGGCGCCCACCGCCGGGCGCAACCGGCGCGAGGTCGAGCACCTCATCGGCTTCTTCGTCAACACACTCGTCATGCGCGCGAACCTCGGCGGCAACCCCACCTTCAGGGAGTTGCTCGGGCGCGTGCGCGAGGTGGCGCTCGGCGCGCAGACCAATCAGGAGCTGCCCTTCGAGAAGCTGGTCGAGGAGCTGCACCCGCAGCGCGACATGAGCCGCAACCCGCTCTTCCAGGTCGCGTTTGGTTTGCAGAACGCGCCCGGGCAGGACTTCGAGCTGTCCGGCCTGACGATGACGCCGCTCGATGTCGGGGGCGATACGTCGAGGTTCGACCTTGAGTTCTACGTCTGGGAGAGCGGCGAGGCGCTCGGCGGCGTGGTCATCTACAGCACAGACCTCTTCGACGAGGCGAGCGTCGCGCGGCTCCACGCGCACTACGTCCGGCTGCTCGAAGGCGTGGTCGCCGCGCCGGAAGCGCGCATCTCCGACCTGCCGCTGCTGACCGCGGGCGAGCGGCATCTGATGCTCGTAGACTGGAACCAGACCCGGGCGCCCTACCCGCGGCACCTCTGCATCCACCAACTCTTCGAGGCGCAGGCCGCGCGCACGCCCGAGCGCGTGGCGCTAACCTTCGGCGACGAACGCGTCACCTACGCCGAGCTGAACCTGCGCGCCAACCGGCTGGCGCACCGGCTGCGCGCGGCCGGCGTCGGCCCCGAGGTGCTGGTCGGCGTCCTCGCGGGGCGTTCGGCGGAGATGCTGGTCGGGTTGCTCGCGGTGCTCAAGGCGGGCGGCGCATACGTCCCGCTCGACCCGCAGTACCCGCGCGAGCGCCTCTCGTTCATGCTGGCGGACACGGCCGCGCCGGTCTTGCTCACACGGCGACACCTGTCCGCGGCGTTGCCCGCGCAGGGCGCGCGCGTCGTCTTTCTAGACGAAGGGGACGAGACATCCGACGCGGGCGGAGCGGAAGGCGCGGAGAACCCGACGCCCTCGGCGACTCCTGATAACCTCGCCTACGTCATCTACACGTCGGGCTCGACGGGACGGCCCAAAGGGGTCGCCATCGAGCACCGCAGCGCCGTCGCCTTCCTCCACTGGGCGACGGGGCGCTACACCGAGGCGGAGCTTTCGGGCACGCTGGCCTCGACCTCGATCTGCTTCGACCTTTCGATTTTTGAACTCTTCGCGCCGCTCTCGTGCGGCGGCTCGGTCGTGCTGGCGGAGAACGCGCTGGCGCTCCCGTCTCTGCGCGCGGCGCGTGAAGTAACGCTCGTCAACACCGTGCCGTCGGCGATGGCCGAACTCGTCAGGGGCGGCGGGCTGCCCGACTCCGTCCGCGTCGTCAACCTCGCTGGCGAGCCGCTCAAGGCTTCCCTCGCCGAAAAGGTCTACAGCCGCGGGCACGTCCGCCGCGTCCACAACCTCTACGGGCCTTCGGAGGACACGACCTACTCGACGGAGGCGCACGTCGGGCGCGGCGGCGACGGCGACGGGCGCGAGCCCTCAATCGGCCGCCCCATCTCGAACAGTGAGGTCTACCTGCTCGACGCGCACGGGCAGCCCGCGCCTTTGGGCGTGGCGGGTGAGCTATACCTCGGCGGGGACGGGCTCGCGCGCGGCTACCTCAGCCGCCCCGCCGCGACGGCCGAACGCTTTATCCCGCACCCGTTCGGCGACGCGCCCGGCGCGCGCCTCTACAAGACGGGCGACCTCGCGCGCTTCCTGCCCGCGGGCGAGCTTGAGTACCTGGGCCGCACCGACCAGCAGGTCAAGATTCGCGGCTTCCGCATCGAGCCGGGCGAGATAGAGGCGGCGCTCGGCGCGCACGCGGGGGTGCGCGGCGCGGCCGTCATTGCGCGCGGCGACGCGCCGGGCGAGAAGCACCTGGTCGCCTACGTCGCGCGGCAGCCGGGGTCTTCGTTGACGGCGGCCGAGCTTCGCGCGCACCTCAGGGCGAAGCTGCCCGAGTACATGATACCCACGGGCTTCGTGATGCTCGACGAGCTGCCCCTCACGGTGAACGGCAAGACCGACCGCCGCGCGCTGCAAAACCTCCCGCCCCCGGATGCCCCGCGGCGGGACTCTTTCGTCGCGCCCCGCGACGCGCTCGAACAACAACTGGCGGACATCTGGGAAGAAGTGCTCAGGCGCGAGCGCGTCGGCGTCCACGACAACTTCTTCGACCTCGGCGGCCACTCGCTGCTGGCGACGCGCGTGGTCAACCTCCTGCGCGAGAGGTGCGGCGTCGAACTGCCTCTGCGCGTGATGTTCGAGTCGCCGACCGTCGAGGGGATAGCAGAACACGTCCGGGCCGCCGGCCGGGAGCAGGAGGACGTAGACCGCCTGAGCGGCATGCTGGACAGGCTGGAACAGCTTTCGGAAGAGGAAGTGCGGGCACTCCTCGAAGCGGAGGGCGAAGGGCGAACGGGCGGCGGCGGGACAGGCCAATGAGCAATATCACTAAACGCATCGCGGACTTGTCGCCCGACAGGAGGAGGCTCCTCGAACGGCTCATGAAGCGGGAGCGCGTCGATGTCGCGCGCGCGGTGATGATGCCGCGCCGCGACGACGGCGGGCCGCCCCCGCTCTCGTTCGCGCAGCAGCGTCTCTGGTTCCTCCAACAGTTGGAGCCGGAGAGCCCGGCCTACAACCTGCCGAGCGTGCTGCGCCTGACCGACGCTCTGGACACGGACGCGCTCGGACGCAGCCTCGGCGAGCTGGTGCGCCGCCACGAAACCCTGCGCACCACGTTCGACATCGTCGGCGGCCAGCCGCGACAGCTCATCGCCGACGCGCGGCCCGTGCGCCTCCCCATCGTTGACCTCACGAGGCTGCCCCCGGGCGAGCGAGAGGCCGCGGCGCAGCGCCTCGTCGAAGAGGAGATTCGCCGCCCCTTCGACCTCGCGCGCGGCCCGCTGTTGCGGGCCAGCCTGCTCAGGCTCGGCGAGCGCGAGCACACGCTGCTGCTCGTCATGCACCACATCGTCTCGGACGGATGGTCGATGGGCGTGCTCGTGCGTGAGTTGTCAACGCTGTACGCGGCCTTCAAGCAGGGCACGCAACCGGAGCTGCCGGAGCTGCCCGTGCAGTACGCCGACTACGCGGTCTGGCAGCGCGAGTACCTGACGGGCGAGGTGCTGGAGGAGCAGTTGCGCTACTGGCGCGAGCAGCTCGGCGGGGAGTTGCCCGTCCTGGAGCTGCCGGCCGACCGGCCGCGCCCGGCTGTCCGTTCGTACCGCGGCGCGGAAGTGCCTTTGGGGGTGGACGAGCGCGTCACGGAAGGGCTGCGGGCGCTGGCGCGCGAGGGCGGGGCGACGCTCTTCATGGTGCTTTTGGCGGCCTTCGACGTGCTGCTCTACAGGTACACGGGGCGGACCGATGTCGTGGTGGGGACGCCGGTGGCCGGGCGGACGCGCGCGGAGGTCGAGCACCTCATCGGCTTCTTCGTCAACACGCTGGCGCTGCGGACAAAGCTGGACGGCCGGGTGAGCTTCCGCGAGCTGCTGCGGCGCGTGCGCGAGACCACGGTCGGCGCTTTCGCACACCAGGAGCTGCCGTTCGAGAGGGTGGTCGAAGAGTTGCGGCCCGAACGGAACACGAGCCACGCGCCTCTCTTTCAGGTCATGCTCGCGTTGCAGAACGCTTCGAGCGAAGAGCTTGAGCTGACCGGGGTGGGCGTCGAGGAGCTGGAGGTGGAGACGGGGGCGGCGAAGTTGGATGTGCGGCTGTCGGCACTGGAGATGCCCGACGGGTTGAGCATCTCGATACGCTACAGCACCGACCTCTTCGACGCGGAGCGCATCCGGCTCATGCTTGAGCATTACCGCGTCCTGCTCGAAGGCGTGGTCGCCGCGCCGGACGCGCGCATCTCCGACCTGCCGCTGCTGACCGCGGGCGAGCGGCGGCGACTGCTCATCGAGTGGAACGACACGGCGCGCGAGTACCCGCCGGAGAAGTGCCTGCACCAGCTCTGCGAAGAGCAGGCCGCGCGCACGCCCGAAGCCGTGGCCGTCATCTTCGAGCGGGGGGAGCTGACATATGCCGAGCTGAACGCGCGAGCCAACCGTCTGGCACGCCGCCTGCGCGCGCTCGGCGTCGGCGCTGACACGCGGGTCGGCGTCATGTTGGAACGTTCGACGGAGCTGGTCGTCACGCTGCTCGCCACCCTCAAGGCGGGCGGGGCCTACGTCCCGCTCGATTCTTCGTACCCGCGCGAGCGCCTCGCCTTCATGCTCGAAGACGCCGCCTGCCCCGTGCTGCTGACGCAGCGGAGACTGCTCGACAGCCTCCCGATGGGACGCGGGCAAGTCGTCTGTGTGGACGACCCGTCGGCGTTTGTCGGTTTCGGCGATGAAGACCTCGCGCCTCTGGCGACGCCCGACAGCCTCGCCTACGTCATCTACACGTCGGGCTCGACCGGCAAGCCGAAGGGGGCGATGAACACGCACGGCGCCATCTGCAACCGCCTGCTCTGGATGCAGGACGAGTACCGCCTGACGCCGGACGACCGCGTGCTGCAAAAAACGCCCTTCAGCTTCGACGTGTCGGTGTGGGAGTTCTTCTGGCCGCTGCTGGCCGGGGCCGCGCTCGTCGTGGCTCGCCCCGATGGGCACAGGGACAGCACGTATCTCGCCGACCTGGTTCTTGAACGTCAGGTCACGACGCTCCACTTCGTGCCCTCGATGTTGCAGGTCTTCCTGGAAGAGCCGCGCGTCCCTTTGTGCACGAGCCTGCGGCGTGTCATCTCAAGCGGCGAGGCGCTGCCCTTCGCCCTCCAGCAGCGATTCTTCGCGCGCTCGGGGGCGGAGCTTCATAACCTTTACGGGCCGACCGAGGCGGCGGTGGACGTGACGGCTTGGGAATGCCGGCGCGACGCCGAAGGGACGGCCGTGCCAATCGGCAGGCCGATTGCGAACACCCGCACTTACGTCCTCGACGAGCACCTCAACCCCGTGCCCGCGGGCGTCGCCGGGGAGCTGCACCTCGGCGGCGCGGGGCTGGCGCGCGGCTACCTGAACCGTCCCGGCCTGACGGCCGAGCGGTTCATCCCCGACCCGTTCTCCGCGGAGCCGGGCGCGCGCCTCTACAAGACGGGCGACCTCGCGCGCCACCTGCCCGCGGGTGAGCTTGAGTACCTCGGCCGCCTCGACCATCAGGTCAAGATTCGCGGCTTCCGCGTCGAGCCGGGCGAGATAGAGGCCGTCATAGGCGAGCACCCGTCGGTGCGCGAGTGCGTCGTGACGGTGAGGGAGGAGGGGGGCGACCGTCGGCTCGTCGCCTACGTCGTCGGCGCGGCCGGCACGCGGCCCGAGGCGGGCGAGTTGCGCGAGCACCTGCGCGGCCGGCTGCCGGAGTACATGGTGCCCGCGGGCTTCGTCATGCTCGACGCGCTGCCGCTGTCGCCCAACGGGAAGGTTGACCGCGGGGCGCTGCCCGCGCCCGACGCGGCCCACGCCGCCGCGCGGCGCGAGTACGTCGCGCCGCGCACGCCGACCGAGGCGGCGCTAGCGGCGATGTGGGCCGAAATCCTGCGCGTGGAGCGCGTCGGGGTCACGGACAACTTCTTCGAGCTGGGCGGCGATTCGATAAAGGGCGCGGTCTTCATCAACCGCCTCCAGGAGAGGCTGGGCGAGATCGTACACGTCATCACCATCTTCAACGGGCCGACCGTCGGTCAACTCGCGGCGTACCTCGACGAGCAGTACGGCGGGGCCGTGCGGAGGCTGACGACGGACGAGCCGACGCAGGAAGCATTCCTTGCGACCCCGACCGCCGCGCCGCCCCGCGCGCTGCGCTTCGCGCAGATGCGGGAGCTGCTCGGACGCCCCTCGCGTCGTGGCGCGCGTGACACGTCGGGAAAGAATCCGCGCGCGGTGTTCGTCCTGTCGCCGCCCCGCTCGGGCTCGACGCTCCTGCGGGTGATGCTCGCCGGCCACCCGCTCCTCTTCGCCCCGCCTGAACTCGAACTGCTCTCCTTCGACACGCTACGGGAGAGACGCGCGGCCTTCTCCGGCGCGAACAGCTTCTGGCTTGAGGGGCTCGTCCGCGCCGTGATGGAGTTGAAGGGCTGCGACGCGGCCGAGGCCAAGCGCGTGATGGAGGACTTGGAAGCGCGCGGGTTGACGACGAAGGAGTGTTGCCGACTGTTGCAGGAGTGGCTCGGCGAGAGAACGCTGGTTGATAAAACGCCCTCCTACGCGTTCGACCCGTCGGCGCTGGCGAAGGCCGAAGAGGACTTCGACGCGCCCCTCTACGTCCACCTCATTCGGCACCCGTTCGGCATGATCCGCTCGTTCGAAGAGGCGCGCATGGAGCAAATATTCTTCAGGCACGAGCATCCGTTCACGCGGCGCGAGCTGGCGGAGTTGACCTGGCTCGTCAGCCACCAGAACATCGCCCGTTTTCTGGAACGGGTGCCGCGCGAGCGGCAGCACCGCGTGCGCTTCGAAGAGTTGCTCGACACGCCCGAGGCGGTGCTGCGCGAACTGTGCCGATTCCTCGGGATAGAGTTCGCGGCGGAGATGTGCAGCCCCTATCAAGACCGGGGCCGGCGCATGACGGACGGCGTCCACGCCGAATCGCGCATGCTCGGGGATGTCAAGTTTCACCGCCACGCCGGCATCGACGCCAGCGTGGGCGCGAGGTGGAGAGGGCAGCGCGGCCAGGACGACCTGGCGGCCGAGACGTGGGAGATGGCCGCCGCACTCGGGTATCAGGTCGAACCGGGCGAGGTCGCCCGGGCGAGCGTGGAAGGCGTGCCCGCCCCGGACGGCGCGCGGGCGCAGACGGTTGACGACCCGGCGAGACTTCAGCCTCGGCGGGCAAGCCCTTCACCGTCCTCGACGCTCGTCATGCTTCAGCCTCACGGCCGGAGGCCGCCCTTCTTCTGCGTCCACCCGGCCGGGGCGAACACCCTCTGCTATGCCGAGCTGGCGCGGCAGCTCGGCGAGGGGCAGCCGTTTTACGGGTTGCAGGCGCCGGGCCTCGACGGCCGGGACGAGCCGCTGACGAACTTCGAGGAACTGGCCGCCCTCTACGTCGAAGCCGTGCGGAGCATCCGGCCGCGGGGTCCGTACCTGCTCGGCGGATGGTCGATGGGCGGCCCCGTGGCATTCGAGATGGCGCAGCAACTCCGCAGGCAGGGCCAGCCCGTCGCGCTGCTGGCGGTGCTGGACAGCCACGCGCCGGGCGACGCCGCAAGGGCCATTCCGACGGACGACGAGACGCTGCTCGGGATGTTTGCCGGCAATCTGGGGCGACGCCACGGCTTCGAGCTGGAAGACTTGCGCGGCCGCACGTTCGACGAAAAGCTGTCGCGCCTCGGTCAGCTTGCCGTCGAGACCGGTGCCCTGCCCGCCGGCCCCGACCCGCGGCACGTCGAACGCCTGTTCCGAGTCTTCAAGGCCAACGTCCGGGCGCTGGTCGAATACGAGCCGCGAAAGTATCCGGGCCGCATCACTCTCTTCCGCGCGCGGCAGCGGTTCACAGACTCGCCTTCCGACCCTTTGGACGGGTGGGGCGCGCTCGCCTCCGAGGGGGTGGAGCTGCACGTCACGCCGGGCACCCATTACTCGATGATTGACATGCCGCACGCGCAGTCGCTGGCCGCGCGTCTGCGCGCGTGTGTCGAGGGCGCGCTCTCGGTTGACGCCGCGGAAGAAGGGGCCGTCAGCAGCGCCTAGAAAGGCAGCCTCGAACCACTTTGAGACGGATTATCAGGAGCACGAACATGAAAGAGTTTCTTCCCACTTCAAGCGCCGCGGGACTCGCGCCCGAACCCCCGGCGGCGGTCGCGGACGTAACCGAACCCGGCCCGCCGCTCGCGCCCGAAGACATCCGCCGATACGTGCGGCTCTACGCCGCCAACCCCCTGTTCGGGTATCTCAAAGAGTGGGTGATAGCGGACAACCCCTACCGCCGGCCCGTGGACCAGGAGACGGTCACGCGGCACGACTTCGGCCGGCCGCTGAAGCGGGAAGAGGCGCTGGGCGCGAGCGCCCTGGCCGCTCAGCGCATGCTGTTCAACGTCTACGAGACCGACCTCGTCTTCCTGCCCGAGAAGGACTTCGCCGCGAAGCGGGGCGACTTCGACTCCTTCTACTCGAACGAGAACAAGCTGCTCGGCGAACTCATCCGGCCCGCGCTTGAGACGCACCTCTTCGGGTTCCTCGAAGACGAGATAGAAGTCTCGGGCAAGTGGTCGGGCGCGGCCGTAAAGTCGTACTTACAGTCAATCGTCGAAAGCCACGAGCGCACGGAACTCGCGAGCCTCCAGCTCGTCCTCTCTTCTCCCGACCCCGAGCGCGCCGCCGCCGCGCTGATGATCCAGGTCGCCGGAGACTTCCTCACTGAGTCGTCTTCGTCGGCGCGCAACCTGCTCGGCAAATTCGGCCCGGTCCAGTCCGAGCTGTTCAAGATCGCCATCGACGACTACGGGCACGGCGTGCACCAGGCCAAACACAGCACGCTCTTCGAGAAGACGATGACGACCTGCGGGCTCCTTGCGGACGCGCACGCCTACTGGCACTTTTACCTGACGGGCTCGCTCGCGCTCAACAACTACTACCACTACGTCTGCCGCGACCACAGCAAGTTCTTCCGCGCGCTCGGGGCCGTCGCCGTCGGCGAGTCGCTGTTCGCCCACACCTGCCGCAAGGTCTCGGAGATGCTGCGCGCCGTCTTCGGCGACAAGGTTGACACCTACTACTTCGACGAGCACTACCACATCGACGCGCACCACGGCCGCATGGCCGTCGAGAACGTGGTCGCCCCGGCCGTCGCCAGGTACGGCGACTCGGTCATCCCCGAGATCGTCCGCGGGATGGAGGAGTTGCAGTTAATCACCACCCTGGCCGACGAGGATTTCATGGCGCAGGTCGCGTGGGCGGGCGGACTGAAAAAGCACCGCGACGAGGCGGCGCAACTCTTCGGGGGCGGCCTCGGCGAAGAGGCGGAGGCGACGAAGACGGCCGGCGTCGCGCACGAGGGCGACGCGGTCATCACGCGCGTCTGCGACACCGACCTGCTGTGCCGCGTGGAGTCCGGCGCGCTCGACGTGGTGGCGGGGCACGGGCAGTCACTTCAACTCAACGAGGGCGAGGGTCTGCATATCCCCCGCCGCCGCCTGCACGGGCTGTCGAGCGCCTCGCCCCGGTGCCTCTATCACACCTACGAGCTTAAGGACGGCAAGGCATGATCGTCGTAACCTTCGACCCCGAAAAATTCAACTTCGTGGTGGCCGGCGACGAAGCATATTTCCTGCTGCGTCTTCCCGGCGGCGGCCGCGTCCTGTTCAAAGACCGCTGCGCGCACAGGGGGAGCCCCCTCCATCTCGGGGGGTGGGACGCGGGCGCCGGGGCGCTGGTGTGCCCCTCACACCAGACCCGGTACCCGGAGCGGGTCCTGCGCCGGCAGGGGGCGCCGCTCGTCTACAGCGGCGGGCGCGTGACCGCCGTGCTCGACGCCGAGCCGCACGCCGAGGTTCGTTTCGCGCGCAAGCACATCCTCGCGCAGCCCGGCGGCCGCGAGAACTGATTCTTTCGGAGCCCGGACGCCCCGCGCGGGCGACAGACAGGCGGCGCCGCCTCGCCGGACGCCGCCGCACGTACAGGAGGACTCAAGCAATGGCCGAAGAGGAGGGCTCCCTGCGGAGCAATCATCTGAACAGCCTCTTACAGGTGGCCGTCATCAACACCCTCGCTGCGGGCGCGGGCGTCTCGAAGGCCGAACGGCTCAGCGACCTGGTGGCGCGGCTCATCTCGATGGGCGAGGCGCATCTCGACAGCAAGCAGTTCTCTTCGGCGGTCGATTGCTTCGAGTCCGCGCTCTACATCGACCCCGAAAACCGGCGGGCGCAGATAGGCCGCAGCCGCGCCATGTGTACCATCATCCCGCGCTGGCATTTCGAGATGCTCAACGACGAGCGGCGGAACGAGGCGTTCGAGCGCGCGCTGGCGAAGGTCGTCACGGCCGACACGCTGGTGCTCGACATCGGCTCGGGCACGGGGCTGCTGGCGATGATGGCGGCGCGCGCCGGGGCCCGCGAGACGTTCTCCTGCGAGATGGTCGCCCCGCTCGCCGACCTCGCCCGCGAGGTGGTCGCGCGCAACGGCCTCGCGGGTAGAGTCCGCATCATGGGGAAGAAGTCTACAGACCTCTCGGTCGGCGGCGACATGCCGGAGAGGGCCAACCTGCTCGTCACCGAGACGGTCGATTGCGGGCTGCTGGGCGAGGGCATCGTCCCCTCCATCACGCACGCCCGGGCCAACCTGCTGACCGAGGACGCGCGCGTCATCCCGCGCGCGGCGGCCGTCTACGCGATGGTGGTCGAGAGCAAACGCCTGCGCGGCCTGAACTACGTGAACAGGTGCGCGGGGTTCGACGTGGGGCTGATGCAACAGTATAAGACCCTCAACTACCTGCCCGTGCGGCTGGCGGCCTTCGAGTACGCGGCGCTGACCGAGCCGTTCGAGGTCTTCCGCTTCGACTTCGCGCGCGGGCTCATTAGCCCGGCGCGTAAAAAGCTCGCCGTCCCCGTCACGCGCGACGGCTCGTGCCACGCCGTCGTCTTCTGGTTCGACATGCAGCTCGACGCGGAGATTTCCATCTCGAACGAGCCGGGCTCGACGACGCACTGGGAGCAGGCCGTCCAGTGCCTCGAACACGAGACGGCGGTGCGCGCCGGCGAGACCTTACAGGTGGGGGCCGAGCACGACTGCTGCTCCATCGTTTTCGACCAGCCGACGAGCGCGTGAAAGGGGGCCGACCGTGAGACTCAGGCCGGGCGGGCCGCAGACTTTGACGCCGCGCCGGATGTTCTGGCGCTACGTCGCGCCCTTCAAGGGCGTCATCGCGCTCGGCATCGCCTGCGTCCTGGCGGCCAACCTGGCGATGCTGGCCGGGCCGGCGATTGTGCGTTACGCGGTAGACGACCTGACGGCCGGCGTCTCGCGCTCGAAGCTGCTCGGCTACGGCGGCCTGCTCCTCGGCGTCGCGCTCGCGCGCGCGGCGTTCCTCTTCTTCCAGCGCCGCCTGATGGCGCTGGCGGCGCGCAACCTCGAATACGACCTCTCCGTCGCTTTCTACGCGCACCTGCAAAGGCTCCCCCTCCAGTTCTTCGAGCGCCACCGGACGGGAGACCTGATGACCCGCGCGACGAGCGACCTGGCGGCCGTGCGCGTCATCGTCGGCACCGTCATCATGTACTCGACCAACACGGTCTTCGCCACGGCGCTCATCCTGCCGCTGATGACGACCATCAGTTGGCGGCTCACGCTCGCCTCCTTCGCGGCGCTGCCGCTGGTCGCCGTCGCCACGCGGGTGATGGCGACGCGTCTGCACGACGAGTCGGGGCGGGTGCAGGAGCACGCGTCACTCGTCGCCAGCCGGGCGCAGGAGTCGTTCTCGGGCGTGCGCGTCGTCCGCGCGTACCGGCAGGAGCGGGCCGAGGTGGAGAGCTTCAGGCGCGTCAACGCCGACCTCGTCAAACGCAACGTGAAGCTCATCCACCTGACGGCCGCCTACTACCCCGTCCTCCGCTTCCTCGTCGCGCTGGGGTTCCTCGGGGCCTTCTGGTACGGCGGCAGCCTCACGCTCCGCGACGAGATCAGCGTCGGTCAGTTCGTCCAGTTCACCCTCTACCTCGAAGCCCTCGTGATGCCACTCCACGAGTTCGGCTGGGTCGTCAGCCTCTACCAGCGCGGCATGGCCTCGATGGGGCGCATCCACGAAATCATGTCCGCCGAGCCGGCCGCCAACGCGGCTTCGGGCGACGGCCGCGGCGCCGACATCAAGGGCGAGATAGAGTTCCGCGGCCTCACCTTCACGTACCCCGGCGAGGCCGAGCCGGCGTTGCGAGACATCAACCTGCGCATCCGCCCCGGCCAGACGGTGGCCTTCGTCGGTGGGGTCGGCGCCGGTAAATCGACGCTCCTGAGCCTCGTGCCCAGGATGTACGAGGCCGGCTCTTCCCAGCTGCTCATCGACGGCGAGCCGGCCGACGAAATCTCCCTCGGCGCGCTGCGCTCGGCCATCGGCTACGTGCCGCAGGAGACGTTCCTGTTCAGCATGACGATTGGCGAGAACATCGCGTGGGGGGCGGCCGGGGCGAGCCGCGAGGAGGTGGAGCGGGCCGCCGCCGAGGCCGGACTGGCCGAGGACATCGAAGAGTTCCCGCAAGGGTACGAAACGCTCGTGGGCGAAAGGGGGGTGGCGCTCTCCGGCGGGCAGCGACAACGCACGGCCATCGCGCGCGCCCTCATCCGCAGGCCGCGCATCCTCATCCTCGACGACGCGCTCTCCTCCGTTGACACGCGGACCGAGGCGAAGATTCTGTCGCAGTTGCGCCGCGTCCGTGCCGGGCGGACGAACCTCGTCAGCTCGCACCGCCTCTCCACCGTCAAGGACGCCGACCTCATCGTCCTGCTCGAAGACCGTCAGGTCGCCGAGGTCGGCTCGCACGAAGAGTTGATGGCGCAGGGCGGCGCCTACGCACGCCTGTACGCGAGGCAGCTACTTGAGGAGGAGCTTGCGGCCAACTAAAGCGCGGCGCCATGCCTGAAAACGAAGCGGAAGAAGAGAACGGCAACATCTACGACGCACGCCTGGTGTGGCGGCTGGCCCGCTACCTCGCGCCGTACAAGCGTTACGTCGTGGCCGCGCTCGTGCTGACAATAGCGGGCGCGCCGCTGGCGGTGGCGGGGCCGACGCTCGTCAGCGCGGCCGTAGACCTCTACCTCGTCCCCGACCCCTCGCGCCCGCCCGCGGGCTTCACGCTGCTGGTTAAAGAAGGCGCGGACTATTTCGGCTTCGGCGACACGCCGCTCGGCGGCGTCTTCTTCATCGCCGCACTGTTTCTGCTCACGCAGATGGCGGCGGCGCTGGTGGCCTACGCCGAGCTGGCGATCTTGCAGCGCATGGGGCAGCTCATCATGTATGACCTGCGCAACGCGCTCTTCTCTCACCTGCACCGGCTGCCGATGCGCTTCTTCGACCGCAACCCGGTCGGCCGCCTGATGACGCGCCTGACGAGTGACGTGGAGGCGCTCAACGAGATGCTCACGACGGTCGCCGTCTCGGTCTTCGGCGACGTGGCCCTCATCCTCTACATCGTCGTCTGGATGTTTTATGCCAACTGGCGACTGACCCTCGTCACCTTCTCCATCCTCCCGCTGCTCGTCTGGCTGACCCTGTGGTTCCGGCGTCACTCGCGACAGGCCCACCGCCGGGTTCGCGCCTGCGTGGCGAACATCAGCGCCTTCTTGCAGGAGCACATCACCGGCATGTCGGTCGTGCAGTTGTTCAACCGCGAAGAGTGCGAGGCGGAGTCTTTCGAACGACTGAACGCGGCCAACCGCCGCGCCAGCCTCGACACCGCCTTCTACGGCGCAGTCCTTTTCCCGGCGGTCGAAGTCATCGCGGCGGCGGGCGTCGCGCTCATCATCTGGTACGGCGGGGGGCAGGTCGTGCAGGGCGTCGCGACGCTCGGCACCGTCATCGCGTTCGTGCAACTGGTGGAGATGTTCTACGAGCCCGTCGGCGACATCAGCGAGAAATACAACCTCTGGCAGTCGGCCATGGCCGCCGCCGAGAGGGTCTTCAAGGTGCTCGACGAGCCGGCGGCCGGAGGCGAGGCGGCGGGGCCGGGGCGCGCCCCGCTCGCGCGCGGGCGGATAGAGTTCCGCCACGTCTGGTTCGCCTACCGCGGCGAAGACTGGGTGCTGAAGGACGTTTCATTCGTCATCGAGCCGGGCCGGCACGTCGCGTTCGTGGGCCATACGGGCGCGGGCAAGACCACGCTGACGAATCTCTTACTACGTTTCTACGATGTCCAGCGCGGGCAGATTCTGCTCGACGGCGTTGACATCCGCGACCTCGGCGCGGAGGAGCTGCGCTCGCACTTCGCCGTCGTGCCGCAGGACGGCTTCCTCTTCTCGCGCGACATCGCGGGCAACATCAGGCTGGGCAACGCGGAGATCAGCGACGAGCGTTTGCAGGAGGCGGCGCTGAAGGTCAACGCCGACGGCTTCATCCGGCGGTTGGGCGCGGGCTACCGGAGCGAGCTGCGCGAGCGGGGGGCGGGCCTGTCGGTCGGGCAGAAGCAGCTCATCAGCCTCGCGCGCGCGCTCGCCTTCGAGCCGCGCATCCTCATCATGGACGAGGCTTCTAGCTCGGTCGATGCGGAGACGGAGTTCTTACTCCACGGCGCCATCGAACGTTCGATGGACGGGCGCACCTCGATTCTAATCGCGCACAGGCTTTCCACCGTCAAGTTCGTTGACAGAATCATCGTCCTGCATAAGGGCGAGGTGCGCGAGGCCGGCTCGCACGAGGAGTTGCTGCGGCGTCGCGGGCTCTACTGGCGGCTCTATCAGTTGAATCAATCCAACGGCGGCTAGAGACCGCGGTCCGCGCTCAGCTCGACGTGTCGGGCCAGGTCGGCGAGCGTCGGGGTCTCGAAGAACATGCGGATGGGCAGCTCGACTTTGAAATAGTTGCGCACGCGCGAGATGACCTGCGTGGCGTGGAGCGAGTGACCGCCCAGCTCGAAGAAGCCGTCCTCGATGCCGACGGACTGAAGCCCGAGGACTTCGGAGCAGAACTCGGCCAGTTTCCGCTCGACCGCCGAGCGCGGCGCGACGAACCTCGTCTCCAACTCGGGACGCCCTTCGTCGGGCGCGGGAAGCTGACGCCGGTCAACCTTGCCGCCCGGCGTCAGCGGCAGCTCGTCGAGCTGCACGAACGCCGACGGGAGCATGTATTCCGGCAGCCGCGCGCCCAGGTGGCGTCGCAACTCGCCCGCGCCGCAATCCTCCCCGCGCCTCAACACGACGTAAGCCACTAGGCGGCGTTCGCCCGGCGAGTCCTCTCGCGCGACGACCGCCGCCCGCGCGATTTTCGGGTGTGCCGAGAGCAGCGCCTCGACCTCGCCGGGCTCGACACGAAAGCCGCGAATCTTAACCTGCTCGTCGCGGCGGCCGATGAACTCTATCCGGCCGTCGGGCAGGCGGCGCGCAAGGTCGCCGGAACGGTAGAGGCGTGCGCCCGGCTCCGCGGAGAACGGGTCGGGGATGAACCGCCCGGCGGTCAGCGCGGGCCGGTCGAGATAGCCGCGCGCAAGCCCCGACCCTCCGACGCAGAGTTCGCCCGCCACGCTCACGGGGACGGGGCGCAGGTGTTCGTCTAACAGGTAGATTTGCACGTTCGTCAGCGGCCGGCCGATGGGGACGGTGTGCGCCCGTTCGCCGACGCCCGCGACCTCCTCGAAGGTGGCGAAGGTCGTCGTCTCGGTCGGGCCGTAGACGTGCAGGAGCCGCCCCGGCCGCCCCTTCTCCAGAACCTCCCTGACCCATCTCGGCTCGACCGCCTCGCCGCCGAACAGAAGATGTCGCAGCCCCCGGAAGGCGGCCGGGAGTTCGCCCGCCATGTGGTGGAAGAGCGCCGTCGTCAGGAACATGACGGTGACGCCGTGCTCTTCGAGCTGCGCGGCGAACCCGCCGGGCGAGAGCGCCACGTCCTTGTCTATGATGACGAGACGCGCGCCGTTGAGTAGCGCGCCCCATATCTCGAAGGTGGCGGCGTCGAAGGAGCTGTTCGAGACCTGCGCCACCACGTCCGACTCTTCGAGGCTGACGTAGTTCGTTCCGCGGACGAGGTTGTGGACGGCCCGGTGTGGGACGGCGACGCCCTTCGGCTGACCCGTCGAGCCGGAAGTGTAGATGACGTAGGCGAGGTTCTCCGCCCCGGCCGCGCGCGCGCCGCCCGCGTCGCCACCCTCTTCCAGGACCTCGGCCGCTTCCGGCCCGGCGTCGAGGCAGATGGTGTGGCCCCAGTAGTCGGAGAACTTTTCCGAGAGGCTCGACTGCGTGAGCAGGACGTGGGCCTTCGCGTCGTCGAGCATGAACGAGAGCCGTTCCAGTGGGTACGAAGGGTCGAGCGGGACGTAGGCTCCGCCGGCCTTGAGGACGCCGAGCAGGCCGACGACCATCTCGGCCGAACGCTCCACGCACACGCCGACCAGCACGCCCGGCCCGACGCCTAACGAGCGGAGGCGGCGCGCGAGCCGGTCGGCGTGCTCGTTCAGCTCCGCGTAAGACAGACTGAGGCCGCCGCAGACCAAGGCCACGCGCTCGCCCGCGCGGCGCGCGACCTCCTCGAACTCTTCGTGGATGCAGCGGAACTCGCGCGCGCCTCGCGCCTCTTCATTCCACCCGACGACGGCTTGCCGCCGCTCCGCTTCCGTCATCAGATTCAACTCCGACAGACGCCGCGCCGGGTGGCGGGCCGCGTCTTCGAGCAGCGTGCGGAAGTGGCCGAGCACGCGCCCGACGGACGTGGCGTCGAAGATGTCGGTGTTGAAGTCGCAGTCGAGTTGCAGCCCTTCGCCGCGCTCCATCACGTTCAGGCCGCAGTCGAACTTGCTGTGGCCGACGGGCGGCGAAACCCACTCGACCTCCAGACCGAACAGCGGCGGGACGGCGAGCGGCTCCATGTTGAAGGTGTTGGAGAAGAGCGGAAAACGGCTCGCGTCGCGCGGGCGTCGCAGCTTCTCAATCAGTGAGAGCGCGGAGAAGTCCGCGTGGTCATATGCTTCGAGCAGTAGGCCGCGGACTTGCGTCATGAACTCGGCGAAGGTCGGGTCGCCTTCGACCCGGCTGCGGACGGGGAGCGGGCGCGTGCAGAAGCCGACGAGCCGCGCCTCGTCGCGGGCCGCGCGCACCGCTACAGGGACGCCGACGACCAAGTCCGGCTGCCCCGTCAGGCGGTGAAGCAACGCTAGATAGCCCGCCAGCAGCGTCATGAAGAGCGTGCAGCCGTGCGCACGGCCGAGCCCCTTCAACTCCTCGCAGAGCCGCCCGTCAAAGGTCGCGTGCAGCCGCGCGCCCGTATAGGTTTGCACGGCCGGGCGCGGCCGGTCGCCGGGGAGGTCGGAGTGTGGCGGGGCGTCGCCCAGACGCGCCAGCCAGAAAGACTCGTCGTCGGCCCTCTTCGCCAGCCTCTCGGGCCTCTGGCGACGCTCGGCGTACTCGCCGAACTGCACGGGCACCGC
>DATHBF010000049.1:0-16645 GCA_035296285.1 Pyrinomonadaceae bacterium
AGGTCATCCCGGTCGCGCCGTTCAGCGAGGGCCAGGAGTCCCAGTAGCCCGGATAGAAGAGGTCGAAGATGTCTCGGACGTAGAAGTCCCAGCGGCGCTGGTCGAACTGCGCGGCATTGGCGCGGCCAAAGGCCGTCAGCCAGCGCTCGGTCTGCTCGGGCGGCAGGTTCGGGTTGACGGGGAGCGCCGCCGGCGGGAAGAAGAACTGTGAAGGCTGGCCGTGATGGTCAACGGCCACCTGCGGGTTCCATTCGAGGTAGGCGCGCTGCATGTTGCGCGTCTCGACCTGAGAGGTGGCGATGTTGTCGCGGTTGAGGTCGAAGCGGTAGCGGTTGACGCGGCCGTAGACGGACCAGGGCTCGTCGTGCTCGCCCGCTTCGGGCTCGGGGTTCCCCATCCCGTAGGAGTTGTACCAGGTGACGAAACGCTCGTGGCCGTCGGGGTTGGCGCAGACGTTGATGAGGGCGACGCTGTTGCGCAGGATGTCGAGCGTCGCGGGCTCGTCGGAGGCGGCGAGCTGATAAAGCACCTGCATCATCGCCTCGAACGACGCGGACTCGTTGCCGTGAATCGTGTACTGGAGCCAGAGCAGGACGGGCTGCGTCGAGATGATGCGCTGCGCCTCGGCTTCCGTCAGGTTGCGCGGGTCGGCGAGGCGGCGGGCGTTGGCGCGTATCTCGTCGAGGCGCGCGATGTTCTCGGGCGAGCTGACGGCGACGACGTGCTGCATCCGGTACTCGTTCGTCAGTCCGATGTCGAAGACGCGGACCCGCGAGGGCGCGGCCTGCGCGACGGCCTGCACGACCCGCTCCATCATCGCGTAGTTGGTGTGGAAGTCGCCCACGTCGTAGCGCAGGATGGACTGCGGGCGCGGCACCGGCTGCTGATAGGGGCCGCGCGCGTAGAAGTCGAAGCGCGTCTCGCGTCCTTCTTGTGCCCGCGCGGGCGGGCCGGAGGCGAGGGCGAGGAGGGCGAGCGCCAGGCCCGCGAGCGGGCGAGCGTACTTGGTCATGGCCGAGGCAAGCCTTCTGTTTTTCGGGTATGCTAAAGGCGCCAGCGATATTAACCCGCCGCGCGATTGTTTCCAAAATCTCTCCGCCGCGGCCGGCCGGAGCCTATGATAGACATCCACACAGAGATCGAGATCGGCGCCCCGCCCGAGGTGGTCTGGCGCGTGCTGACGGACTTCAAAGCCTTCCCCGACTGGAACCCCTTCGTGACGAGCGTAAGCGGCGAGCCTGAGGAAGGCGCGCGGCTCAGGATCACGGTCAAGGTGCCCGACGGCCCCGTCGTGAAGTTCAAGCCCACGGTCCTGCGCGCCGAACGCGCGCGCGAGCTACGCTGGATAGGCCGGCTGGCCGTCCCCGGATTCTTTAGCGGCGAGCACTTCATGAAGCTTGAGCCGGCCGAGGGCGGCCGCGCCACGCGCTTCGTCCACGGCGAGCACATCGAAGGCTTACTGCTCCCCTTCATGGGCGGCACGCTGCGGAAGTCGCGGCGCGGCTACGACCTGATGAACGAGGCGCTGAAGGCGCGCGCCGAAGCTTTAGCGAAAGAGGGGGCGAAAGTATGAGCGACGCGACGGACTACCCGCACAGCAAGCAGGGCGAGGGGCGCTGCCCGCGCTGCGGCGAGGGGCCTCTGAAGGCGTGGTACGAGCTGAGCGGGGAGGAGCGCGAGGCGGCGGCGCGGATGCCCGCTTCGGCCGACTTCACGCCCGCGGAGCGCGCCGCGCGCCACCTCTTCTGCACGCGCTGCTGGCACGAAGAAGCGACCCCGACGCCCCGCACCGCCTGAGAAAACCCTGTGCGTTCACTTGCCCGCGTAGAAGGCGACGACGCTTTCGGCCAGCTCGACGACGCGCGCGCGCAGGGCCTCCGGCTCCAGGACTTCGACGCGGGGGCCGAAGCTGAGGGCGTATTCGCAGGCCATCTCTTCGGTGTCGAAGCGGACGGTGACGGGGAGCCAGCCTTCTTCGTCCGGGTCGCCCGCGCGCTCGACGCGGGCGAAGCGGCCGGCGTAGTTGAGGCGGGGGAAGACTTCGGGAGAGACGCGCAGGGTCGCGGCGTAGCGCGGCAGGCTGGCTTTGAACTGCGACGCGGAGCGTTCCCAGAACTCGGCGAGGTCGAACTCCTCGGGCCGCTCGCAGGGCTCGCCCGTCGGCGCGGCCTCCTGAATCCTCGACGCGCGGTAGCTGCGCGCCTCGCCCCCGACGCCCGCCACCAGGTACCACACGCCGCCCTTCGCCACGAGCCCGAGGGGGTCAACCACGCGCTCGACCGCGTCGCACCCGCCGCCGCGCTGGTAGGTCATCCGCAGCTTGCGCTCGTGCCAGACGGCATCCTGTAGGACGTGAAGGAGCGGCGCGGGCTCGTCGCCCCGGCCCCAGCCCGACACGTCGAGGTAGACGCGTCGGCGGGCCTGCTCGGCCCCGCGGCGGTAGACGGCCGGGAGCGCCGCCAGGAGTTTCAGCAGCGCGCCCTCGGCGGCCTTCTCAAGATTCAGGTCGGCGAGCACGCGCGCCGGGCGCGTGACGAAGAGCGACTGCACCTCGGCCTCGTTCAGGCCCGTGAGGCTCGTGCGGTACTCGCCGAGCAGGGACCAGCCGCCGCCCGCCCCGCGCTCGGCGACGACGGGGATGCCGGCCGCGCTCAAAGCGTCCATGTCGCGCAGGATCGTCCGCGCCGAGACTTCGAGACGCCTCGCCAACTCGCCCGCCGTCAGGTGTCCGTGCGACTGCAACAGCAGCACGATTGAGAGCAACCTGTCCGCCCGCATCCTGCCCCTCCTTTCGCCCGTCCTTTCGCCAGCGAATTTTATCCGAGAAACATGTCAGGAGGTGTCATCAATCGGCGAGTATCTTCTCTCCGACAAAACGGAAGGAGGGTTTCCCTGATGAAGAGTCTGGAAGGCAAGGTGGCGGTCGTCGCCGGTGCGACGCGCGGGGCGGGGCGCGGGATAGCGCGGATGCTGGGCGAGGCGGGCGCGACAGTCTATTGCACGGGCCGGAGCAGCCGCGGTGCCCCGCGCACGCACACGCACCACTACGCGAACCGCCCCGAGACCATCGAGGAGACGGCCGAGATGGTGGACGCGGCGGGCGGGCGCGGGATAGCCGTGCGCGTGGACCACTCGGAGGGGCCGGAGGTCGTCCGGCTCTTCAAGCGCGTCGCGCGCGAGGCGAAGCGGCTCGACGTGCTCGTCAACGTCCTGACCGGCTCGCCGGCCGAGTCGTGGGGGCCTTTCTGGAAGCAGTCGGTGGAGAAGGGGCGCGCGCAGGTCGAGGGCTGGGTGTGGCCGCACGTCTTGACGTGCCGGCACGCGGTCCCTTTGATGGTCAAGCAGAAGTCGGGCCTCGTCGTCGAGATCGTCGAGCAGGACACGGTCGGCTATCACGGCGAGTTCTTCTTCGACCTCTTCGAGACTTGTCTGAAGCGCGTCGCGTACGCGCTGGCCGAGGAGCTCGCGCCGCACGGGGTCAGCGCCGTGGCCCTGACGCCCGGCTTCATGCGCACGGAGGCGATACTGGAGCAGTTCGGCGCGACGGAGGAGAACTGGCCGGAGGTGGCCGAGACGAACCCGCAGGCGCGCGGCTACGGCTTCGCGGGCTCCGAGACGCCCTGCTTCGTCGGTCGCGCCGTGGCGGCGTTGGCCTCCGACCCGGAAGTTTTAAGCAAGTCCGGCGGCGTCTACAGCTCGTGGGCGCTCTCGGACGAGTACGGCTTCGCCGACGTGGACGGCCGCCGCCCGCACTTCGGCCGCTACGGCGCCGAGCACTTCCCGCAGTTCTTCAAGAAGACGCCCGCCAGCGGCGCGCTCTGGGAGATAACTCGCACGCCCGCCCGCGGCGCGGTCAAGGGCCGACGCGCGAAGGCTTGAGGCAGGCGCTAAGAGCCCGTGATGCGTTCGTAGGCGGCGCGGACGGCGGCGGTGCGGGCGGCGAGGTCCGCGGTCAGGGCGGAGGTCGTGTCGTAGCCGGCGAGGCGCGCGAGGTCGGCGAGGACGGGGTGGTCGGGGCTTGATGGCAGGCGGGTGGAGCGGCCGACGAGCAGGCGCAGGTGATGGTCGAGGCGGCGCAGCAGCCGGTAGCCTTCGCCGAGCGCGTGGAAATCCTCTTCGGCGAGCGAGCCGGCCTCGCGCAGCCGGAGGAGCGTGGCGGCGGTCGAGCGGTCGTCGCCCGCGTCGGGCAGGCGGTCGCGCAGTTGGAGGTAGCGCGCGGCGAAGTACACGTCGAGCATGCCGCCGGGGCCGTACTTGATGTCGCGGGCGCGGGCGGGCGTCGCCCGCTCGCGCTCCAGCCGCTCGCGGACGCGGCGCGTCTCGGCGCGCAGGCGGTCGGCCCCGGCGTGCGCGGCCCCCTCGTGTACGGCCTCGCGCGAGAGCCTTTCGACCGCGCGCCCCAACTCCATGTCGCCGGCCACGGCGCGCAGCTTCACGTAGGCTAGCCACTCCCAAACGTCCGCGCGCTCGCGCAGGTATTGGACGAAGGCGTGCGAGGCGGAGGCCGGCGGGCCGTTCCTGCCGTCGGGCCTCAGTCGCAGGTCAACGCGGTAGAGCAGGCCGTCGCGCGTGAGGCTCGAAAGCGAGACGACGAGCAGCTCGACCAGTCGCGCGTAAGCCTCGTCCTGCGTGAGCCCCGCGACGGGCGAGGGCACCCGCGGGTCGTAGACGAGCACGAGGTCGAGGTCCGAGCCGTAGTCAACGCCGCCGCTGCCCAAACGGCCGAGCCCGAGGACGGCGAGGCGCGGCCCGGAGGCGAGGCGGCCGTAACGGCGCGCAAGCTCGCGGCGCGCGACGAGCAGCGCGACGTTGACGCTTGCCGCGGCCAGAGAGGTCTGGAGCGCGTTGGCCTCCGCCGCGTCGATGCGGCCGAGCACGTCGGCGGCTCCAAGCTCGACGAAGAGGTGCGCCCAGGCCCGGCGTAGCGCCGACAGTTCGGCGCCGAGGCCGTGCTCGGCGTCAACGGCCGCGCGCATCAGCGAGCGGTGGTCGCGCCCCCTGACTCGGTCGGCCGGGGTCGAGACGGAGCACGCGAGCGTCGGGTTCGAGGCGATCATCTCGCCGAAGAACTCGGAAGCGCCGCAGAGGAGCGCGAGGTCTTGGAGGGCGGACTCGGGAACGACGCACCGGTCTTCGTGCTTGTCGAGCGAGGCGGCGACGCGCGCGAGCAGCGTCAGCGCGCGCTTCGGGTTGAGCGAGCGGGCCGAGGCTTCGCGCAGGGCTTCGGCAAGAACGTCCGCGCCCTCGCCCGACGGTTCCCCGCCCTCCGTGTGGCGCGCGAAGACGTGAGCGGCGGACGAGGCGGCGTCGTCAATCCTGACCGGCTCGGCGGCGGTCGAGCTTGAGAGGTCGGCTGTGCGGACTTCCTCGGCCGGCTCGCCGGCGGCCTCGTCGGCGCCGAAGACGCGTCGGTAGGCGCGGCTGACGTTCTCGGTGTGGAGTCGCAGGGCGCGCTCGAAGAGTTCGAGGGCGCTGGCGCCCTGGAAGTGCATCCGGCGAGCGACGAGGGCGCGGCGGTCCGGGTCTTCGGGGACGGCGTGCGTTTGCAGGCCGTGCTCCATCTGGAGGCGGTGTTCGAGCGTGCGGAGGAAGTCGTAGGCGTCCGACAGCTCGCTGCGCTCGCGCTCGGTGAGGAGGCCGCGGTCGGCGAGCCGGCCGAGCGAGATGAGCGTGTGCGGCGCGTGCAGCCAAGCGTCTCGTCCGCCGTAGGCGAGCTGCAACGCCTGCGCGATGAACTCTATCTCGCGGATGCCGCCGCGGCCGAGCTTGACGTTGAAGCCGCGCGGGGATTCCGCGTGGAAGCGGTCTATCTTCTGCTTGGCGAGGCGGACGTGTTCGAGCGCGCGCGCGACCGTCTCTTCGGGGCGGTAGACGCGTCCGCGCACGGCTTCGGCGAAGCGCGCGAAGAGTGGGGCGGAGCCGGCCGAGGCGCGCGAGCGGATGAGCGCCTGTAGCTCCCAGGCGTGCGCCGCCTCGCGGTAGTAGCGCAGCGCCTCTTCGAGCGAGACGGCGAGCGCGCCGTCTCGGCCGTGCGGGCGCAGCCGCAGGTCAACGCGGTAGGCGGCGCCCTCGCCCGTCTGCCCCCCGACTGTCTTCGAGACGCGCTCGGCGAGCTTGCAGAAGAACTCGCGGTTGGTGACGGCGCCGCGCTCGCCCTTGCCCGTCGTCTCGCCGTCGTCGGAGTAGATGAAGAGGAGGTCGATGTCGGAGGAGTAGTTCAGCTCGCGCGAGCCGAGCTTGCCGAGGGCGACGACGGTGATGGAGGCCGTCGTCTTCCGGCCCCGGGGGTCTGCGGCCTGCGGCGCGCCGTAGAGGTTTTCAAGCTCCTGCTGCGAGACGGCGAGCGCGTGGCGCAGCGCGGCGTCGGCGAGGTTGGAGAGCTCTTCGGTCAACTCGACGAGCGTCGCCGAGCGGCGTATGTCGCGGAGGTAGACGCGCAGCAGCTCGCGGCGTCGGAAGCGTGCGAGATGCGCCTGTGGGCCGACCTCCATGTGCGTGTGGGCGAAGCGGGCGAGGGATTCGGCCAGCTCTTCGGGCTCGCGCAGCCGCGGGTGGGCGCGCTCGCGCGTGAGCCAGGCGAGGTATTCGGGGTTCTGTTCGAGCGTGGCGGCGAGCAGCGGGCTCCAGGCGGCGAGGGCGAGCGCGTCGGCGAGCAGGCCGGCGTCGCGCTCGAAGGCGCGGGCGGCGCGCGGGTGCTCCGTCGTCAGCCGCTCGTAAAAGAGGCGCGCGCCCTCCGGCTCCGGCAGCTCACGGACGAGCGGCCCGATTATTTCGTCCGGCTCTCGCAAGGTGTTGATATATTACGCGGCCGACGGCCGCGCGGGCCAACAGGAAAGCAGCCGGAAGACGTTGGCCGGTAGTCAGCAGGAGAACGCCGCGGAGCGCCTACTGACTACCGGCCAACGTCTTCCGGCTACTGTTCTTTAGATGTCGAAGTAGAGCGAGTATTCGAGCGGGTGCGGGCGCATCCGCATCGGCTGAATCTCCTTCTCCCTCTTGTAAGAAATCCACCTCTCGATGAGCTGCGGGGTGAACACGTCGCCCTTGAGCAGGAACTCGTGGTCGGCTTCGAGCGCCTTCAGCGACTCGTCGAGCGAGCCGGGCAACGACGGCACCGCCTTCAACTCCTCCGGGGCCAGGTCGTAGATGTCCTTGTCGAGCGGCTCGCCGGGGTCCGTCCGGTTCTGGATGCCGTCGAGCCCAGCCAGCAGCATCGCCGAGAAGGCCAGGTACGGGTTGCAACTGGGGTCGGGCGGCCGGAACTCCAGCCTCTTGAGCTTCGGGCTCTGCGAGAACATCGGGATGCGGATGGCAGCCGAGCGGTTGCGCGCAGAGTAGGCGAGGTTCACAGGCGCCTCGAAGCCGGGGACGAGCCGCTTGTAGCTGTTCGTGGTGGGTGCGGCGAAGGCGACGACGGCGGCCGCGTGCTTGAGCAACCCGCCGATGTACCAGCGGGCGAGGTCGGAGAGGCCGGCGTAGCCGTCGCCTGCGAACAAGGGCTTCTCGCCCTTCCAGAGCGACTGGTGGCAGTGCATCCCGCTGCCGTTGTCGCCGTACATCGGCTTCGGCATGAAGGTCGCAGCCTTGCCGTACTGGTAGGCCGTGTTGCGGACGATGTACTTGAAGAGCTGGAGGTTGTCGGCGGTGCCGAGCATGGTGGAGTAGCGGAAGTCTATCTCGCACTGGCCGGCGGTGGCCACCTCGTGGTGGTGGCACTCGACCGTGATTCCGACCTGTTCGAGCGTCAGCGAAATCTCCGAGCGCAGGTCGGAGAGCGAGTCGGCCGGGGGCACCGGCACGTAGCCCTCCTTGTTGCGGATGCGGTAACCGAGGTTCGGCCCGCGGAACTCGTCCTCGCCCCGCCCGGAGCTCCACGCGCCCTCCTCCGAGTGCAGCCGGTAGCCGCTGTGGTGCGGCTCGTTGTTGACCTCGACGCCGTCGAAGACGAAGAACTCGGCCTCGGGGCCGAAGTAGACCGTGTCGGCGATGCCCGTGAACCGCAGGTAGTTCTCGGCGCGCTGCGCGACCGAGCGCGGGTCGAGCCCGTAGCCCTCCTTCGTGATGGGGTCAACGGCGTTGGCGATCAGGCACAGCGTCGGCTCCTCCGAGAACGGGTCCATCCAGACGCGTGAGGGGTCCGGGATGAGCAGCATGTCGGACTCGTGAATCGAGGCCCAGCCGCGCAGGGAGGAGGCGTCGAAGCCGAAGCCCTCCTCGAACGAGCCGTCGTCCAGCTCGTGCATCGGAAACGTCAGGTGGTGCCACGCCCCGACGAGGTCCGTGAAACGTACGGAGACGAACTTCGCCTCCTGGTCTTCGGCATACTTCAAGGCCGTTTTCGCGTCCATAATTTCTCCTGAAAGTTTATGCGGGGGGTCGGAGGGGCCGGCCGCCGCTCGTGGGGCGGCGCGGGGCTCGTGCGTGAAAGAACCGGGTCGTACGCCATAAAGCAGTCGCGGCGTTGTAAAAAGAGCGCATTATAGCCGGGCCTTTGCGACTGTCAAGACAATCGGGCCCGGGGCGCGGCCGGGCGCCCGCACGAAGCCCCGCGGCGCGCGCCTTAAACTCTTGCCCCGTGGGGTTTAAGGCGGCGGCGCGTACGTTCGGGCGCCGGAAAAATAGTTTTTGACCGTGCCCCTGTTTTTCTGTTACATTGCGCGCTTAAGTTGTCCAATCCTTTTGTCTTAGAAAACCGCTAAAGGCGACAGCAGCCGTGGGGTTTGACCGCGCCGGGATTCGCCGTCACCAATCGCGCACGAACACGCAGGGAGGCAGGAGAGCTAGAAGTTGACCACGGCCATCGAACAGACGCTTGAGACTTACGGCATAGAGGACTGGGGGGCCGGTTACTTCGGCATCAATCGCAAAGGCAATCTCGTCGTCCACCCCTCCGAATCCGACCAGAACCGCGCGGCCGACGTGCGCGAGATCATCGAAGACCTCGCGCGGCGGGGCATCTCGACGCCGGTCCTCCTGCGCTTCCCGCAGCTCCTCGCCGCGCAGGTCCGCAAGCTCCAGCGCGCCTTCCAGCGCAGCATCCGCGAGTACGAGTACCAGGGCTCCCACATGTGCGTCTACCCGATGAAGGTCAACCAGAACCGGGCGGTCGTCGAGGAGTACCTGCGCGAAGGCACGCGCTACGACTTCGGGCTGGAAGCCGGCTCGAAGGCCGAGTTGTACGGCGCGCTCGCCATGGAGCAGTCCGGCGACAGCCTGCTCGTCTTGAACGGCTTCAAGGACGAGGAGTTCATCGAGCTGGCCTTCATCGGCGCGCGTTCGGGGAAGCGCGTCGTCATCGTCATCGAGAAGCTGAACGAGCTGGACCACGTCCTGACAATCGCCGACCGCTACGCCGAAGGCGACCTCCCGATGGTCGGCCTCCGCGTCAAGCTCTACTCGAAGGGCTCGGGGCGCTGGGAGAAGTCGGGCGGCGAGGCCTCCAAGTTCGGGCTGACGACGACCGAGATTCTTGAAGTCATCCGCCGCCTGCAGAACGCCGGCCGCGTGGACATGCTGCGCCTCCTGCACTTCCACATCGGCTCGCAGCTCACCGACATCAAGCGCATCAAGAACGCCATGAAGGAGGCGGCGCGCGTCTACGCCAAGGTCCACCAGATGAAGGTGCCCATCGAGCTCCTCGACGTGGGCGGCGGCATGGCCGTTGACTACGACGGCTCGAACACGGCCTTCGACTCCTCGGCCAACTACAACGCGCAGGAGTTCGCCAACGACGTCGTCTACACCATCATGCAGGTCTGCGACGACGAGAACGTCCCGCACCCGACCATCATCCAGGAGTCCGGACGGTTCCTGACGGCCTACCACGCCATCCTCGTCACCAACGTCCAGAGCGAGATAGAGACCGTCGTCGAGGACATCACTCCGATGGCCGTGGACGAGGACGACCCGCAGGTGGTCACCGAGCTGGCGGACCTGCGCGAGAGCATCACGGTCAAGAACTACCGCGAGTTCTACCACGACGCGTTGGAGCACCGCGACGAGCTGTTCACGCTCTTCAACCTCGGCCTCATCACGCTCGAAGACCGCGCCAAGGGCGAGGTCCTCTTCTGGGACGTGTGCGAGAGAGCCGACCGCTACGCCCAGCAGGCCGAGTACGTGTCGGAAGAGTTCACGGAGCTGCGCCGGCTCCTGCGCGTCAAGTACCTGACGAACTTCTCCGTCTTCCGCTCGGTGCCGGACCACTGGGCCTTAGACCAGCTCTTCCCCATCATCCCCATCCACCGGCTGAACAAGAAGCCGACCGAGTACGCCACGCTCTGCGACATCACCTGCGACTCCGACGGCGTCGTGGACAAGTTCGTCGACCTGCACGACGTGAAGCAGGTCCTGGAGCTGCACGCCCTCGTCGAGGACGAGCCCTACTACATCGCCTTCATGCTCGTCGGCGCCTATCAGGAGGTGATGGGCAACAACCACAACCTCTTCGGCGCGCCGAACGAGGCGCACGTCCACATCGACGACGACGGCTACCTGATCAAGAAGGTCGTCCGGGGCACCACCGTCGGCGAGGCCCTGCACCGGGTGCGCTACGAGCGCGGCCAGCTCCACGAGGGCTTCCGCCGCCTCGTCGCCCAGCGCGTCAAGCGGGGCGACCTCTCCGAGGCCGAGGGCGCCGAGATGGTGGACTTCTACGAGTCGCGCATCAACGCCTACACCTACCTGGCCGTCAACGGCGCGGGCGAGGAGAAACGCCGGAAGCGGTGAAAGGGAATGCGGAACGATGAATGACGAACGATGAATTGAACCGGACCGGCCCCGCCCATTCGTCATTCATCGTCCCGCACTCATCATTTAAAAATATGGTCACCCAACGTAAACCGCGAGCCACCAAGTACCTGACCGCGCCCATCCGCCCCGTGCAGGTGGACCGCGACCGCTCGGTGGCCGGGCTCCTTGAGAAGATGGAGGGCGCGGGCCTGGGCGCGCGCCAGATGGCCGAGGCCCACCGCATCTGGCTCGACATGCTCGGCGACAACACGACCGTCATCGTCTCGGCCGACGGCCCGCTCATCCCGGCCGGCATGCGCCGCCTCCTGGCCTACGTCATCAAGAACCGCTTCGTGGACGTGATGATCTGCTCGGGCGAGATGCTCTTCCAGGACCTGCACGAGACCCTCGGCCGCCAGCACTTCCAGGCCCACCCCTCGATGACCGAGGCCGAGCTTGAGGCTTCGCAGATCAGCCGCACCTGGGACGTGCTCGCCAGCGACGAGGAGTACCGTGAGGCAGACGAGTGGGTCGGCGGCTTCACCAACCAGCTCGACCAGTCGCGCGCCTACTCCACCCGCGAGTTCCTGCACCTCCTGGGCCGCGAGCTGGCCGAGATAGCCACCGACGACGGCGTCCTGACTTCGAGCTACAAGGCGCGCATCCCCATCTTCTGCCCGACCATCTCCGACAGCTCGATTGCCGTCGGCATCGCCGGGGCCCGCTTCGAGAAGAAGAACCAGTTCTGCTTCGACCTCGCCCAGGACATCCTCGACATGCTCCAGATCGGCTCGCGCTCGCGCGTCACCGGCGTCATCAATTTGGGCGGCGGAACCAGTCGCAGCTTCGTCGGGCAGATCGAGGCCGCCTCGAACATCATCAAGACGCAGCCGCGCGGCCACAAGTACGGCATCCAGTTCTCGGCCGAGCCGCCGCAGCTCGGCGGCCGCACCGTCGCCGGGGCCGACGAAGACTCGCTCGTCTTCGGCAAGCTCCAGCGCGGCGCCTCCACCGCCCTCGTCAACTGCGACCCGACCATCGCGCTCCCCATCCTCGTCACCGCCCTCTCCCAGACGGCCGCCAAATACATGAAGGGCCGCAAGCGCCCCAACTTCGTCTTCACCGGCAAAGAGCTGACGGTCGAAGTGCCGTAGAGGGCTAAAAGATTCTTTACTAAAATCCCGGCGCGAGCCTCTGACTTGCGGAAAAGCCACCCATTCTTCCGGGTGGCTTTTCTATTTCGGGTACATTTAAGAGGCTGAGAATGGCAGGCAAGCTTCCCGCTCTAAAGCCCAAGAAGGTTATAAAGGCCCTTGAGAGGGGCGGATTCGAAGTTCACCATGTGACCGGCAGTCACTACATCATGAAGAAGGGCGTCCGGCGCGTGACAGTGGCCTATCACAAAAAAGACCTGAAGCCGGGCACGCTCAAGTCAATCATTGAGCAGGCGGAGCTAACAGTTGAGGAATTCTTAGATTTACTCTGACGCCGGAAGGTGTTATGCAACCTCGACGGTCACTTTTTCGACAATGGGGTTTTCGGTGGGAATTGGTTCGCCGTCTTTGCCAAGACTTTCTATGTAGCCCCGAATCGCGTCTGCGGCCATCTCGCGCGCCTCTTCGAGCGTGTCGCCCTCCGTCACCAAACCGGGCAGCGCCGGGCACGTAACGACGTAGCCGCCGGCCTCGTCGGGCGTCATTATCACGGTATAGTTCAGGACTTTCACAGGCAGAATTTTCCTCTCATCTAGCCGGCTACGCCCTAAGCTGGTCCATTCAGCCGGTTAACTCGTCTCGGTCTGCTTGAACCTTTATCGCGTTCTTCGCCAGCATTCCGGCTTCCAAGTCGAGCCATTGGTCAATCTTGTCTTCGAGTGATGTCAGGCGCGACTCAATTGAGTCGAGGCGCGCGAGGATTTGCTCCGTGCCGTCGTGGGAGAGGTTTCTGGCGGATTCCTCACTCATGAGCCATGATTATCGCCCACGGCGGGGCGGGCTTTCAAGATGTTCGCGTCAGGCGCAGGGCGGCAGCAGGCTGGCGCAGGCGGCCAGCTCCGGCGCGTGCGAGGCCCATGCGGTGACGAGGAGGGGGAGGAGCGCGTGGGCGGCGGGGCGGCCGTCCTCGGGCGGTGATTGGGCGGGGGGCGGGGGCGTGAACCTGACCCGGAGGATGCGGAAGCGGCTGACGAGCTGGACCTCGAAGCGCGCGCCGTCGTACTCCACCACGTCGCCGGGCTTCAAGACGCGGCCGGCCTGCGCCATCAGGAAGCCGGCCAGCGTCGTGTAGCCGGCGTCCTCGGGCAGCTCCAGGTGGAATTGCCGGTTGGCGTCGCGGACGGCGAGCATCCCGTCGAGGAGGAAGGTGCCGTCCGGCTGCTCGACGCGTTGCGAGCGCGTCTCCTCGTCGTACTCGTCGTCTATCTCGCCGACTATCTCTTCGAGCAAGTCTTCGAGCGTCAGGATGCCTTCGAGCCCGCCGTGCTCGTCGAGGACGAAGACGAAGTGGACGCGCGACGCCTGCATCTGCTTGAGCGCGGAGCCGAGCGAGGCCGTGGCCGGGACGAAGGCCGGAGGGCGCACCAGCTTCCGCAGGTCGAAGCCGGCGGGTTGCGCGCGCCCCATGTCCAGGTCTTTCCTGAAGAGGAGCCCGACGATGTCGTCGAGCCGCTCGCGGTAGACGGGCAGGCGCGAGTAGCCCGACGAGAGGAACGCCGCCCGCACCTCTTCGAGCGTGGCCGAGGCGGGCAGGGCCTCGACCTCGGTGCGCGGCACCATCGCCTCCCTCACCTCGGCGTCGCCGAAGTCGAAGACGCGGTCGAGCAGTTGGCGCTCGTCGTCCCGGATGTGGCCGCCCTTCTGCGAGGCGCCGATGAGGTGGCGCAGCTCCTCCTCCGTGTAGACGGAGGCGTGGTCCTGCGAGGGGCGCAGGCCGAAGAGCCGCACGGTGCGCGTGCCGGCCCAGTCGAGCAGGCGTATCGGCCAGCGGAAGATTCTGTAGAAGGCCAGCATCGGCCACGAGACGGCCAGCGCCACGCGCTCGGCCATCTCCAGCGCCATCGTCTTCGGCGCCAGCTCGCCGAGGACGATGTGCAGGAAGGTGATGATGGTGAAGGCGACGGCGAACGAGATGGTGTGGAGCGCCGCCTCGGAGAAGTAAGGCTTGAGCGGCGCCTCCAGGATGTGCGCGACGACGGGCTCGCCTATCCAGCCCAGCGCCAGCGAGGCCATCGTGATGCCGAGCTGCGTGGCGGAGATGTAGGCGTTGAGGTCGTCGAGCAGCCCGAGCAGCCGCCGCGCGGCGCGGTTGCCGGAGGCCGCCAGCGTCTCGACCCGCGAGCGGCGCACGCCGACCAGCGCGAACTCCGAGGCGACGAAGAAGCCGTTCGCAAGGACCAGCAGGAACACGAGCACGACGTACAGGAGCGTTACCATACTTGGGCGACAATGATACGGCAGACGGGGTCCGAGTTGTAGCCGCGCCCGCGCGCCTCCTCCGGCGGATGTCTCGCGCCCGCCGCCTGCTGTATACTTCCGGCCATGTCAGAATCAGCGCATCTTCCTATGAACTTCGGCGGCATCGCCGACGAGGAGTTGTCGGGCTTCGAGGGCGCGCGCGTCGTCGTCTGGCCGGTCTCTTATGAGGGAACGGTTTCTTACGGGACGGGGACGGGGCGCGGGGCGGAGGCCATCATCGAGGCTTCGCGCAACATGGAACTGTACGACGAGGAGACCGACGCCGAGGTCTACCGCCTCGGCATCCACACGCTCGACGTGACGCCGCCCGCCGAGCCGCCCGAGGCCATGATGAAGGCGCTGCTCGGGAAGGCGCGCGAGCTGGTCTCGACCGGCAAGTTCGTCTGCATGATCGGCGGCGAACATTCCGTCAGCGGCCCCGTCATCCAGGCGCACGCCGAGCGGTACGAGAACCTGTCCGTCCTCCAGATAGACGCGCACGCCGACCTGCGCGACGCCTACGACGGGACGCCGCACTCGCACGCCTCGATCATGGCGCGCGTCGTCAAGGACTTGAAGCTGCCGGCCGTGCAGGTCGGCATCCGCTCCATCTCGGCCGAGGAGGCGCGCTCGCTCGCTCGGCTCCCGACGCGCGTCTTCTGGGCCAAGGACATCGCCGGCCGCACCGACTGGTGGGACGACGCCGTCTCGGGCCTCACCGAGAACGTCTACCTGACGATAGACATCGACGGGCTCGACCCGTCGCTCGTCGCGCAGACGGGGACGCCGGAGCCGGGCGGGCTCGGCTGGTACGAGGTCGTCGGGCTCGTCCGCGCGCTCGCGCGCAGCGGCCGCCGCGTCGTCGGCATGGACCTGACCGAGTACTCTTACGTCGAGGGGTTCGACGCCTCGGCCTTCCTCTGCGCCAAGCTCATCTACAAGTCGCTGTCCTTCATCTTCGAGTCGGAGACCGAGCGCGTGCGCGGCGGCGCGCAAGCCTCGGGCGCCGGGGCGTGAGTTAAGACGATGAGAGCAAACACTTCAAACTTCCCTCCCTGGTAAGCTTCCCACGCAAGGGCTAACCTGACGGCGGCGGCGCGCGCGTGCAAGACGCGCGCGCGCGCGCCGCGTAAGGTTTGGTACGCCCTCGCGCGCTCGGTGATCCCTCCTCCGCGGCCGGACGTTAATCGCGCCCACCAATCGCAAACGTCCCGTCCCTTCACGCGAAAGGAGAATCACCACCCGTGTCATCCGAAAGTAAACGCGCCTCCGGCGCCGGGGTCGCGCGCCGCGCCCTGCTGCCGCTCGCGCTGACGTTCCTCCTGGTCGAGTTCCTCGACGAGCTGGTTGACGGCGTGCGCGGGGCCGCCTGGCCGCTCGTCCGCGAAGACCTGCGGCTCTCCTACACGGAGGTCGGCGCCGTGCTGACCGTGCCGGCCCTCGTCGGCAACCTCGTCGAGCCGTGGCTCTTCATCCTCGCCGACGTGTGGCGCAGGCGAGCGGTCGCGCTGGCGGGCGGCTTCGCCTTCGCGCTCGCCGCCTTGCTCGTCGGGCTGAGCCAGAGTTTCGTCGCGCTGCTCGCCGCCTTCGCGCTGTTCAACCCGGCCTCGGGCGCGTTCGTCAATTTGTCGCAGGCGTCTCTGATGGACGCCGAGCCCGCGCGCCGCGAGCAGAACATGGCCCGCTGGGCGCTGGCCGGCTCCCTCGGCAATCTGGTCGGGCCGCTCGTCGTCGCGGGGGTGGCAGCGGCCGGCGCGGGCTGGCGTCCGCCGTTCTTAGGGCTCGCCGTCTTCTCGCTCGCCGTGCTCGCGCTCGCGTGGCGCGCGCCCTTCCCGACGCCCGCGGCGCACGAGGCCGGGGCGCGGGCCGGGCTCGCCGAAGGGTTGCGCGAGGCGGGCCGCGCGCTGCGGCGGCGCGAGGTCTGGCGCTGGCTCGTGCTGCTGGAGGTGGGCGACCTGACGGCGGACGTTTTCCGCGGCTTCCTCGCGCTCTACTTCGCCGACGTGGTGGGCGCGGGCGAGGCGGGCGCCGCCCTCGCCGTCATCGTCTGGACTCTGGTGGGGCTGCCCGGCGACTTCCTGCTGCTCCCCCTGCTCGAACGCGTGCGGGGCGTCAACTACCTGCGCGTGAGCACGGCCGTGCAGGCGGCGCTCTTCCCCCTCTTCCTGCTCGCGCCGGGCTACGCCGCGAAGCTCGCCCTGCTCGGCCTGCTCGGGCTCTCGAACGCGGGCTGGTACGCCATCCTCAAGGCGCGGCTCTACGCCGTGATGCCCGGGCGCAGCGGGACGGCGCTGACGCTGCACAACCTTTCGGGGCTCGCAGGCAGCTTCGTCCCGCTCGCGTTGGGGGCGTTCGCCGAGCGGTACGGGCTCGCCTCGATGATGTGGCTGCTGGCGGCGGGGCCGCCGCTGCTGCTGGCGGGGCTTTTGACCGCCCGGGCGGACGCGGGCGAAGCCGCGGCGGGC
>DATHBF010000050.1:0-3986 GCA_035296285.1 Pyrinomonadaceae bacterium
GACGCGCCAGGTCGAGGGCGTGCAGGTCAGGCGCAGGCCCGGCGTGTCCACCTCGGCCTGCTCGGCGGGCGCGAGGGCTTCGAGCTTCCAGAGGCCCTCGCCGCAGCGCACGCCGTCTTCGGCGTAGAAGGTCGCCCAGCCCGTGGCATAGGTGAAGAAGACAGGGCTGCGGTTCTCGATGACGATGCGCGTGTTGCGCACGGGCGCGTCGGGCGTGCCGGCGAGCGCCTGCGTCCGCAGGCGGCCCGCGAGCGCCTCGCGCCCCGCCACGTCGAAGGCCGTCGCGGCTTGAGCCAGGGGCACGCGCGCCTCGCTCGCGCGCACCTCGCCCGAAGTGGTCGTCGCCGTCTGCTGCTGCTGCTCCTGCGCCTGCGCGCCCGCGGCCAGAGCCAGGATTAAAAGCGACCCGCCAAGAAGATTTCTTAAACTCATCCGTTCGGCCCCCGTCACACTAAGATTTCGGCTTCGCGCGCCTGAGCACGCCGTACTGCTCGGACCTGAACTTGTAGGTTCAGCCTCTTCTTCATCGCCGGCAGTTTATCAGAGTCCCGCGGACAGGACCGGCATGAAGGCCGCGCCCCTCGGCAGAAGGTAGCCGGGCGCGTCGGGCGGGACTTGCGACAGGGCCTCCTCGACCGAGCGGGCGGGGCTCATGCGCATCCGCCGCACGTCGTCTTCGTCGAGGTTGGAGACGAGGTGGACGCGGTATCGCTCGGCCTTCGTCAGCAGCGACCACGCGGTCTGGCCGTTGACCTCGTAGGCTTCGCGCAGCCGCCCTTCAAGCTCGCGCGAGTCGCCGGCGTCGAACCACTTGAGGAAGTCGGGGCGGCCGAGGCCGTCGGCGCACTCGGCGACGAGGACGACGTGGCCGCCCTCCTCGCAGGCGTGCGAGGCCATCTCCAGAGCCTTGTGGGCCTGAATCAGATTCAGGTCGTGCGGCGTGCCGCCCGCCGAGACGACGACGAGCGGGCGCTTGCCTTCTATCCTGACCGCGTGCGAGTCGGCATACTCGGCGCAGGCCAGCCGGTGCGCGCCGCGCCAGTCGCCCGCGTAGGCGCGCACGACGCGGCCGCGCTCGTCCACGACCGTGTTGATGAGGAAGGACGGGGCCGCCTCGGCCGCGATGCGCTCGCATTCCTCGTGGACGGGGTTGCCGTCGAGACGCCCGGCGCCGACGCCCGCCCGTCGCCCGCCACGCTCGAAGTCGAGCGCCCGGAGGTGCGTCGCCTCGATGGTGCGCGCCGAGGCCAGTCCGGGGCAGACGGATTTGCGGCCGCCGGTGAAGCCCGCGAAGTAGTGAAAGCCGACGCCGCCCGTGAGGACGACGTGCGAGTGTTCGAGCAGCGCGCGGTTGAGCTCGACGGGCGTGCCGCTTTCGGTCTCGCCCAAGTTTACGTGTTGCGCGGCGTCGTGCGGGTCGTGGTTGATGGTGCGGACGCGCTGCACGACGAAGGGCGAGAGCAGCTCCGCCTTCTCCTCGCGCGTGACGCGGCGGTGGATGCCGGTGGCGAAGATGATGCGGAGGTCGTGGGGCGCGACGCCCAGTTGGACGAGGCGGCGGACGAGGAGGTTGACGACCTGCGCGCTGCCCGTCGAGCGCGTCGCGTCCGAGACGACGACGAGCGCGCTCTCGCCGGGGCTGACGATGTCTTCGAGCGGCTGCGAGTCGAAGGGGTCGTCGATGACGGCCCCCAGCTCGCCGTCCGTCAGCGGCCGCTCGTCGCGCGCTTCGGGTTCGAGCACGCCGAAACGCCCGCCTTCAAATTCGAAAGGGAGGGAGGCGCGGCCGTATCCGAGGTTGATCGTCGGCATGTGAACCTCAGACGCCGAAGCGCACCAGCTCGCGCTCGATGACGTTGAGCGAGGCGAAGTCGGTCTTGCCGGAGGCGCGCGTGTCGGCGAGCCAGCGGCGGAGCTGGCGGGCCTCGTCGAGCGTGGGGATGCGGCAGGCGCCCGTCAGCGCCAGCGTCACGAGGCAGTCGGGCGCGCCGTGCGTCACCAGCGCCGCCTGGAGGGCGGCCTGTTCGCGCAGGTCGATGACGAGAAGCAGGCTGATTTCCATTATTCCTTCGACGAGCGGAAGCAGGCCGTGCCCGAGGTGCAGAAGTGGAACTCCTCGTCCTCGAACTCGGTCGTCTCCATCTGGATCGTCAGGTGGCCCACGCCGAACTGCTCGTGGAGCTTCGCGCGCAAAGACTTCAGCAGCTCGGGCTGCGAGACGGAGACGCCGTGGACGACGTGCGCGGAGAGTGCGTCGCGCCCCGACGTGATGGTCCAGACGTGGAGGTCGTGCACGTCCTCGACGCCGCCCGTCTCCCGTATGGTCTCCTCGACGGCGGCGAGGTTGATGTGGGCGGGCGTGCCTTCCAGCAGCACGTTCGTCGCCTCGCGAATCAGCTTCCACGAGCTCCAGACGATGAGCAGGCCGATGATGGCGCTAAAGAGCGGGTCGGCCCTCTGCCAGCCGTAGAGCGCGACGAGCGCGCACGCGAGGATGGCGCCGACCGAGCCGGCCGCGTCGCCCATGACGTGCAGCCACGCGCCGCGCACGTTCAGGTCGTGCTCGTGCTCGCCGTGCAGGAGCCACGCGCACGCGAGGTTGACGAGGAGGCCGCCGGCCGCGACCGCCGTCACCGTCCAGCCGCGCGCTATCTCGGGCGGCGCGAGCCAGCGCTCATACGACTCGTACAAGATGAAGAACGAGACCAGGACGAGCGCCACGCCGTTCGTGAAGGCCGCTAGTATTTCCAGCCGGTAGTAGCCGAAAGTCTTCGTCGGGCTGGCGGGCCTTGCGCCGAAGCGCGCGGCCACGAGCGCCAGCGCGAGCGCCGCCACGTCGGCCAGCATGTGGCCGGCGTCGGCCATCAGCGCGAGGCTCCCCGTGAGCCAGCCGCCGGCCGCCTCCGCGAGCATGTAAAGGGCCGTCAGCACGAGCACGAGCGCGAGCCTGCGGCGGCTGCGCTCCGCCGCCGCGCCGTGCGCGTGGCCGGCGGCTCCGTGCTCGTGTCGGTGTCCGTTCGGGGATGCCATCTGCGCTCGCGGGAGAGCCCCGGCGGGGCGGGGTTGGTCCCCGCCGGGACGCGCTAGCTTAGCAGATTAGTCGCGGGCCGGACAGTGGGCGGGCGGCGTCAGAGTTCGGCGACGCCGAGGGCGCGGTTGAAGTCGCGGTAGAGTTCGTTGAGGTCCTGGATGTTCTTTTCGAGGGCGCCCGGGAGCGTGCGGACCTCGGAAGTGTTGACGACGAGGTTGGCGCCGGCGAGGAAGGCCGCGTGCGCGTCGCCGGTGCGGGCCGACGGCGTGAGGTGCACGAGGACGACGCGGCGGCGCTCCGGCATCCGCATCGTCGCCAGCTCGCGCGCGACCTGCGCGGCGCCCTGGCGGCCCATGTCGAACTCCGGGTCGAGGACGATCACGTCCACCCGCTCCTCCCTCATCAGGTCGGTCGCCTTCGCCGCGTCGGCCGCGACCAAGACCTGGTAGAACACGTCGTAGCCGTCGTCGGCCAGCACGCGCTTCAGCTCGCCGACGTAGGATTGGCTCGCGCAGACGAGCACGCGCCGCGGCTCCCAGCCGCCCCGGCGCCCCGAAGGGGAGCGCCTCCCGCCCGACTCCTCCGAGCCCGCGCGCCTGAGCAGCGAGACGAGCGCGCGCAGCAGCTCGTCCTCGGGCTCTTCGGCGCCACGCGGGGGGGCGGGCGGGGCCTTGGTCACGGGCGGCGGCGGGACGAAGGGCGTGGAGGCCGCCTCCCTCTGCGTGCGGCCCGAGGGGGGCACGTCGCCGACGGCGCCGAGCGCGTCGCGCGGCGCCGGCTCCTGCGGGCCTTGCGCGTTGATGAGCTGCTGGCACTTCGGGCAGCGCACGCTGAAGGCACGCGTCGGGACCTTCGAGTCGTCGAGCTGGAGCCGGGTCGCGCAGTTGTGGCAGGTAACTATCATGGTGTGGAGTCGCGGGCTGTTATTCGATCATGTCGAGCATGGAAGACGGGG
>DATHBF010000051.1:0-28087 GCA_035296285.1 Pyrinomonadaceae bacterium
TCGAGGGGAAGATCATCTACTGGAACCGCGAGGCCGAACGGCTCTACGGCTGGCGGGCCGAAGAGGTCCTGGGCCGCGACATCCTGGAGGTCACGCCCTCTGAGGTGTCGCGCGAGCAGGCGGCCGAGATCATGCGGCGGCTCGGGGCCGGCCAGACGTGGACGGGCGAGTTCATGGTCCGCCGCCGCGACGCCACCTGCTTCCCCGCGCTCGTCACCGACACGCCCATCATCGAGGGCGGGAAGCTGACGGGCGTCGTCGGCGTCTCCGTTGACATCACGGCGCAGAAGCGGATGGAGGAGGAGCGCGAGCGGCTTTTGAGGGAGCGGCAGGCGCTGCTCGACTCGACGACCGAAGGCATCTTCGGCATGGACGGCGACGGCGTGTGCGTCTTCACCAACCAGGCGGCCGCCGCGATGATAGGCAGCCCGGCCGAGGACATACTCGGCCGCACCCTGCACGCGCTCGTCCACCACACGCGCCCCGACGGCTCGCCCTACCCCTTGGAAGAGTGTCCCCTCCATCAATCGTCGCAGAGGGGGGAGGCCGCGCGCGTTGACGACGAAATCTTCTGGCGCGCCGACGGTACTTTCTTCCCCGCCGAGTACGCGGTCGCGCCCGTCGTCATAGACGGCCGAGTCCGGGGCAGCGTCGTGACGGTGCGCGACGTGACGCGGCGGCGGCGGGCCGAGCGCGAGCTGCGCGAGGCGCAGCAGCGCGCGCTGCGCCAGTACGAGACGCTTCTGAACCGGCTGACGCACCTCGCCGAATCGCTCGGCACGGCCCGCGACCACCTGACCGTCTTCCGCGACCTGCGCGACTTCGCCGTCGTCTCCGTCCCCTGCATCGGCATCTTCATCTCGCTCTACGACGCCGAGCGCGACGCGCGCACGGCGCGCTACGGCTGGGGCGACGGCGAAGAGGTTGACCTTTCCCGACTGCCGCCGATGCCCATCTCGGCCGACGGGCCGAACAGCCGCGCCGTGCGCACGGGCCAGGTCGTCATCACGAACGACTACTGGGAGATGAAGCAGAAGGGGCGCGGGCAGATGGGCGTCCTCGTCGGCCCCGACAACGGGCTCCGGCCGCAGTCGTCTCTGGTCGTCCCGATGGCGATGATGGGCCGCATCGTCGGCACCGTCGAGGTGCAGTCCTACGAGAACCACGCCTACCGCGAGGAGCACGTCACGGCGATGAAGATGGCCGCCAACCTCGCGGCCGTCGCCATCGAGAACATGCGGCTCCTTGAGTTCGAGACGCGCGCCCGCGCCGAGGCCGAGGAGGCGAACCGCCTGAAGGACGAGTTCCTCGCCACGCTCTCGCACGAGCTGCGCACGCCTTTGACCTCCATCCTCGGCTGGGCCCACATGATGAAGGACGAGCGGCTGGACGAGGCGACGCAGGCCGCGGCCGTCGAGATCATCGAGCGCAACGCGCGCACGCAGCAGCAGATCGTGGACGACATCCTCGACGTGTCGCGCATCATCACGGGCCAGCTCCGCCTTGAGGCCGAGCCCCTGGACGTGCGCTCGGTCGTCGAGGCCGCCGCCGACACGGTCCGCCCCGCGGCCACGGCCAAGAGCATCCGCCTCGACCTTAGCTTCGACCCGCGGCCCGCGCCCGTCGCGGCCGACCCGCGCCGGCTCCAGCAGGTCGTCTGGAACATCCTCTCGAACGCGGTGAAGTTCACGCCGCCGGGCGGCGAGGTGCGCGTGCGGACGGAGGTCGCGGGCGGCCACCTGCGGCTCTCGGTCGAGGACACGGGCGCCGGCATCCGACCCGACTTCCTGCCGCACGTCTTCGACCGCTTCCGCCAGGGCGACCAGTCCACGACGCGCACTCACGGCGGGCTCGGGCTCGGGCTCGCCATCGTCCGCCACCTCGTCGAGCTACAGGGCGGCACCGTCTCGGCCGCGAGCGCGGGCGTGGGGAAAGGCTCTACCTTCACGATTGAATTGCCCCTTCAGGAGTTGCGGACTGGGACCGGCGGATTGCGGATTGATGAAAGCGGCTCCGCTGATGATTCCGCAATCCAGAATCAGCAATCCGCGATCTTGAAGGGGTTGCGCGTGCTCGTCGTGGACGACGAGCCGGACGCGCTCGATTTAATCAAGGTGGTTTTGGAGCGGGGCGGGGCGAGCGTGACGGCCGTGTCTTCGGCGGCCGAGGCCATGACGAGTTTCGAGGAGGCGAGCCCGGACGTGCTGCTCTGCGACATCGGGATGCCGCACGAGGACGGCTACGGGCTGGTGCGCCGCGTCCGCGCCCTCGGCCCCGAGCGCGGCGGCCAGACGCCGGCCATCGCGCTCACGGCCTACGCCGGGGAGGCCGACCGCGACCTCGCCCTCGAAGCCGGCTTCCAGCTCCACGTCCCCAAACCCGTTGACCCCGCCCGCCTCGTCGAACTCGTCGCCGGGCTCGCCGTCAAAGTCAGAGGCTGAAAAAGGTTTTGGGTGTTGGGTCCCGGGTTTGGGGTAGAAGCGACTTCGCCTTTACCCGGCACCCGGCACCTGACACCCAAAACCTTTTTGCTTTTTTAGAAGTCGCCCGCGCAGGTGGTGTGCCCGCAGTCGCAGTCAATCTGGGTGGCGTTGCCGGTGCTCTGGCAGTGGACGCCACAGAACTTCTCGCCCTTCTCGACGGGGCAGGTACACGGCGCGTTCGCGCAGGTCTTCCCCTCGTCCCTTGTCTCGTCAGCCATCGGTCGGTCCTCCGTGTGGTTTTAAGAAAGATGCCAGATGCTTCTATGCCAAATCAGGCGGCGAGTCAAGAAGCCTCACAGGTTCTTTCTGAGGAAGGAGACTATCTTCCAGCCGTCGAGGTAGACCCAAGGGCGCTCGCCGCTGGTGTAGTGGCCGCAGGGGAGCCAGGACACGTCAACGGGGAGGCCGTGCGCGCGGGCGTTGCGGATCACGTCGCGCGAGAGGTCGGCGGGGAAGGTCAGGTCGTGGCGCGCGGCGATGAAGCGCATGGGGCGCGGCCGCTTCGCCGCCAGCCGCTCGGCGAAGGGCATCGGGCTGATGGGCAGCCACACCTCGCGCAGTTCTTCGAGCGAAAGCTTGCCCTCGATGCCGGCGCGGACGTGCCGGGTGGAGATGCCGTGCCAGACCACGTCGGCGAAGTAGCCGGAGACGTGGTTGAAGACTCCGGCGCGGATGCGCTCGTCGTGGACGAAGGCGAGGAAGGCGGTGCAGGAGCCGACGCTGGTGCCGACGATGCCGACGCGGTCGAAGCCCCGGGAGGCGAGCCAGGAGACGGCCGCGCGCGAGTCGAGGACGCCCTGGCGGAAGGACTGAATCGTGCGGCCGACGTTGGAGCTGACGAGGTGCTCGGCCCGCTCCAACTCCGCGGGGCGGCGCTGCTCGTGGTACGGGAGAGTCAGGCGCAGCGCGGCGATGCCGAGGCGGGCCAGAATCTTGCAGAGCGCGACGTGGCTCTCGGCGTCGGCGTTCCACTGGGGGAGGACGAGGACGGCGCGGCGGCCGTCGCCGCTTCGCCTCTCGTCGGCGGGGAAGAAGCGCGCGCGGGCGAGGTTGTTCTCTTCAGTGGGCGTGCGGACGGCGCTCGTCCAGGTCAGGCGGTCGCCTTCGAGCGCGTAGTCGCCGACGCGCGGCTCGCCGTAGAAGCTCTCGCTGTCGCGCATCACGGCGCGCGTGTGGCGGGCGAAGATTTCGCGGGGGTCGTCGCCGTTCGGGTGTTCGACGACGAACTCGGCGCCCCACTCGAAGGGGCGGACGACGCGGTTGGTGTCGCGCGTCGCGCGCCGCCGCTCCTGAGCCCTGATGATGCGTCCAAGCAAATCCCTTGTGTAAGCCTTTCTCGTAAACTTCCCACGAATCGTAAAAGCCCGCCCCGACGAAAGTCAAAAGAGGCCGCGGCGTCGAACGCTTCGACGCCGCGGCCTCTCGACTTTTAACCTTCGACCAGCCGCTTACGGGCGGACGATCCAGAGGTTGTAGCTGCCGGAGCCGCTGTAGGAGTAAACCTGCCAGCGGTAATAGGCGGCCGTGCCGGAGTAGGAGACGGTCTCGTTCGACGTGGCGGTCTCGCCGCGGGCGACGGTGACCCACGAGGAGCCGTTCCACCGCTGGAGGTAGAGGTCGAAGTCGGCGCCCGAGGAGGGGCCGACCAGACAACCCCTGTGGGAGCCGGAGACGGAGCTGTAGTAGTAGCTGCCGCCGGGCTGGTATTGGGAGGCGCCGGTGCCGGAGAGCGTGCCCGTGTAGAGCGTGCCGCCCGAGCAGGTCGTGGGCACGCCGCCGCCGCCGTCGTTGCCGCCGGTCGTCAGCAGCGAGTAGAGCAGGCGGTTGGGCGAGCCGGTGCCGATGCCGGTCAGCCGGTTCGTCGTCGCCGTCGTGATGATGGCGTTGGCGACGGTTGCGGGCGAGGCCGACGTGTTGTTTTGCAGGTAGAGCGCGGCGACGCCCGCGACGTGCGGCGAGGCCATCGAGGTGCCGTCAATGGTGGCCGCCGCCGTGTCGGACGTGTACCAGGCCGACTGGATGGAGGAGCCGGGGGCGAAGATGTCGAGGCAGGTGCCGATGTTGGAGAAGTCGGAGCGGGTGTCCGTGCTCGTCGTCGAGCCGACGGTGATGGCGTTGGCGACGCGCGCGGGCGAGTAGTTGCAGGCGTTGGCGCCGTAGTCGTTGCCGGCGGCGGCGACGAAGGTGATGCCCGCGTTGATGGCGTTGTTGACGGCCGTGTCAAGGGCCGAGGAGGCGCCGCCGCCGAGGCTCATGTTGGCGACGGCGGGAAGGACGCGGTTGGCCCGCACCCAGTCAACGCCCGCGATGACGCCGGAGTCGGTGCCGTTGCCGGCGCAGTCGAGGACGCGGACGGGGTGGAGCGTGACGCCCTTGGCGACGCCGTAGGTCGTGCCGCCGACGGTGCCGGCGACGTGCGTGCCGTGGCCGTTGCAGTCGTTCGTGCCGTTGCCGTCGCTGATGGCGGTGGCGCCGTTGCCGACGCGGCCCGTGAACTGCGTGTGCGAGGCGCGGATGCCGGTGTCGATGATGTAGGCGTGGACGCCCGCGCCGGTCGGCGTGTAGTTGTACTGGCCGTTCAGCGGGCGGTCGCGCTGGTCAATGCGGTCGAGGCCCCAGGGCGGGTTGGTCTGCGTGGCCGAGGCCGTGACGACGCCGTCCTCCTCGACGGACTCGACGCGGGGGTCGTGGGCGAGCGCCTCGGCGGCCCGCTCGTTGAGGCGGATGGAGAAGCCGAGCAGGGCGTGCTTGTAGACGGCGAGGACCTGCCCGCCGTGTTGCGCGGCCACGTCCTCGGCGATGCGGCCGGCGAAGGAGTTCTCGCCGAAGGGCTGCGCGGCCCACTCCTTGAGGACGACGATGTACTGGCCGGGCACGGGGCGCTGCTTCTTGTGGACGGCGCTCTTGCCCTGGCCGCTGGAGACGAGTGAGGGGTTATTCGAGAAGGCGAGGGCGGCGGCGAGCACGAGAGCCGCGACGCCGAGCGAAGCGATGAATCTTTTCATTCAAGTTCTCCGGATAGGTGGGTGGGTTGTGTGCCTTGGCGGGCGAGCCAGTCGGGAGGCGCGCGCCCGCCGGAGAAAGAACCGGCGCCGGAAGCCTGACCGCAGTGAGAGCGGAGGCTTCGTTAACGCTCACCCAATCGTCTTGTCGGATGAAGCGAGGGCAAGATGTCTACGGGCAGAAAACTGTCTCGGGGGAGCGGGAATATAGCAAAGCCGCCGGGGAAAAGCAAAAGCCGGTGATGGGTGTCAGGTGTTAGGCGTCGGGTGAAAGCAACTGGCCTTTATCCGGTACCTGACACCCGTCACCGCTTTTTCTTCTTCATCTCCCGGAAGCGGCCGAGCATCTGGGGCGAGAGGAGGAGGGTCTGGAGCAGCGAGCCGGTGGCGAAGCGGCGCGCGAGCGAGCGGAAGAGGGCGGCGGCGCCGGGCGTGTAGGTGAACCACCAGGGGTCGGGCACGCGCGCGAGGCGGTTGACGTGGACGTGGTAGGGCGCGACCAGCTCAAGCAAGCCCAGGCGGCCGTGCGTGCGCCCCATGCCGCTCTGCTTGACGCCGCCCCAGGGCGTCTGCGCGATGCCGTGCGTGTAGAGCACTTCGTTGACCATGACGGTGCCGGCCTCTATCGCACTGGCGACGCGCCGGCCGCGCCTTAGGTCCCGCGTCCAAACGCTCGCCGTCAACCCGAACTCGCTGTCGTTGGCGAGGCGGACGGCCTCCTCCTCCGTCTTGAAAGTCATTATGGGCAGGACCGGCCCGAACGTCTCCTCCCGCATGACGGTCATCGTGTGGTCAACGCCCGCGAGCACGGTCGGCTCGTGGAAGAAGCCGCGCCCGTCGCCGGCGAACGCGGGGCGCCCGCCGCCCGCCAGCACCTTCGCGCCGCGCGAGACGGCGTCGCCGACGTGCTCCTCGACCGTCCGCAACTGCCGCTCGCTCGACATCGCGCCGATGTCGCCGCCCTCGCACGGCGCCGACTGCCTGAGCCCGCGCACCTTCGAGACGACGCGCGACGTGAACTCTTCGGCGACCGACTCGTGGACGTAGCACCGCTCGACCGACGCGCACGCCTGCCCCGAGTTGGCGAAGGCTCCCCACAGCGCCGCGCTCGAAGCGGCTTCGAGGTCCGCGTCCTCGAAGACGATCATCGGGTCTTTGCCGCCCAGCTCAAGCACGACGGGAATGAGCCTGCGCGCGGCGGCCTCGGCCACGCGCCGCCCCGTCCCGACGCTCCCCGTGAACATCACCTTGTCGGGCGCCGCCTCCACGAGCGCCGCGCCCGTCGAGCCGTCGCCCGTGACGACCTCCAGCACGCCCTCGGCCAGCCCCGCGCGCGCGAACACGTCGGCGATCTTCAGGGCGACGAGGGGCGTCAGCTCGCTCGGCTTCAGGACGACCGCGTTGCCCGCCACGAGCGCCATCACGACCTCGTCCAGAGGCGTCGCCCAGGGGAAGTTCCAGGGCGAGATGATGCCGACGACGCCGAGCGGCCGGTACTCGATGACCGACGAGCGGCCGAGGAAGCGGTAGAGCCCGATGTCGATCTTCTCGGGCTTGAGCATCCGCTCGGCCTTGCGCGCGAAGAACTGCATCAGGTCGAGCGTCGGCACCAGCTCCATCGCCAGCGCCTCGGCCTCCGGCTTCCCCGTCTCGCGCGAGATGAGCCGCGCGATGTCGTCCATCTCTTCGAGCACGAGCGCGCGCGCCTTCATGATGACCCGGGCGCGCTCCCCGAACGAGAGCGCCGCCCAACCCTTCTGCGCCGCGCGCGCGCGGGCCAAGGCGCGCGCCACGTCCTCGGCCGTGCCGAGCGGCGCGCGCCCCACCTCCTCGCCCGTCGAAGGGTCGTAGGAGACGACCTCGCGCGCCTTAACTTCCGAGACCTGAGTCGCCATTCGCGTTCACCTCGCGCACGGATTATAGCCCGTCCACCCGGCCCATCCTTGTGAATTTCCGCCGGTCGGTTAGAATCTTTTTGAAGAACGCCAAACAGATTTCAGGGAGAGTACGTTGATGCCTAGACCGCAGCTCGCGGAGTTCATGCGACGCATGGAGCCGAACTCCGTAGCCATCCTGCCCTCGGGCCGCGAGGTGACGCGCTCGAACGACACCGAGTTCCGCTTCCGGCAGGACTCCGACTTCTACTACCTGACGGGCTTCAACGAGCCCCATTCGGTCGCCGTCATCGCGCCCGGCCGCGACGAGCGTTTCACCCTCTTCGTCCGCCCGCGCGACCCCGAGAAGGAGGTCTGGACGGGCCGCCGCGCCGGGGTCGAGGGCGCCAAAGAGACCTTCGGCGCCGACGCCGCCTTCCCCGTGGAAGAGTTCCACGCCAAGCTCGGCGACATCCTCAACGGCGCGCGCAACCTCTACTACCGGCTCGGCGGCCAGCCCGACATGGACCAGGCCGTCATCTCGCAGCTCGCGCGGATGCGCTCCATGGGGCGCCGCGGCGTCCAGCCCCCGCACGCCGTCATCGACCCCGGCACCATCCTCCACGAGATGCGCCTCTTCAAGACCGACGAGGAGATGCGCCACATGCAGCGCGCCGCCGACATCGCCGCCGAGGCCCACCGCGAGGCCATGAAGCAGGCCCGGCCCGGCATGCGCGAGTACGAGGTCGAAGCCCTCATCGAATACGTCTTCCGCCGCAGCGGCGCGGGCGCCCCCGCCTACTCTTCCATCGTCGGCGCGGGCTCGAACGCCACCATCCTCCACTACATCAACAACGACGCCGAGATAAAGCCGGGCGACCTGCTCCTCGTGGACGCCGGGGCCGAGTACGAGGGCTACGCCTCCGACATCACGCGCACCTTCCCCGTGGCGGGGCGCTTCACCGAGCCGCAGCGCGAAATCTACGAGCTGGTGCTCGACTGCCAGCAGCAGTGCATCGAGATGGTCGCGCCCGGCGTCACGCTCGAAGACATGCACAAGCGTTCGGTCGAAATCCTGACCGAAGGCATGGTCCGCCTCGGCCTCCTGCAAGGCGACGTTCAGAAGCTCATCGAGGAGGAGCAGTACAAGAAGTTCTACATGCACCGCCTCGGCCACTACCTCGGCATGGACGTTCACGACGTGGGCTCGTATCAACAGGACGGCGAGCCGCGCGCCGTCGAGCCCGGCATCGTCATGACGGTCGAGCCCGGCATCTACATCTCGGAGACGGCGGAAGGCGTCCCCGACAAGTACCGCGGTATCGGCGTCCGCATCGAGGACGACGTGCTCGTCACCCCCGACGGCCACAAGGTGTTGACGGACGCCGCCCCCAAACAGGTCGAAGAGATCGAGGCGCTCACCGCGCGCTAAAGCCGTGAGCGGGGGTGATTGATGAGCAGGACGCTGACGAACGCCGAGGCGTGTGACCCCGCAGGGGTCGCCGACAATAGCCGGGGGCCAGCGAACGACAGTGAGCGCCGCCCCCGGTACTGGCGAGAAAAGCATTTCCGACCCTGAAGGGGTCGCACCGGCGCGCGTAGTGCGACCCCTTCAGGGTCGGATTCTTATTGCGATGCGGACCGGGGGTGGTGCTCGGTCGCACATGCTCCCTCGCTGACCCCCGGCTATTATCTGTATCCCCTTCGGGGATTTTAAAAAGGCTCTTAGAGCGATGGTTAAAAAGTGGATCGTCATCCTCTGCGTATGGTGCCTTGGCTTGCAGGCGCCGCTCGCGGCCCTCGCGCAGTCCATCACCGTGCAGGTTAACCGCCCCGGCGCGCCGATACCGGAGACGCTGTTCGGGCTCTTCTTCGAGGACATCAACTTCGGGGCCGACGGGGGGCTGTACCCGGAGCGCGTGAAGAACAGGTCGTTCGAGTTCGCCGACCCCTTGATGGGCTGGAAGCAGTTGAGGGGCGAGGGGCCGAGGGGCGAGGTCATGGTGCTCGACCGCTCTTCGGTCGCGGACGTGGCCAACGCCCATTACGCCCGCGTCAAGACCCCGCCGGGCGCGAAGGGCACGGGGCTGCGCAACGAGGGCTTCCGCGGGATGGGCGTGCGCGAGGGCGAGGCGTACACCTTCTCTCTGAGGGCGCGGCTGGTCGAGGGCGGGCCGGTGACGCTGCGGGCGGAGCTGGAGGACGAGGGCGGGAAGAGTCTCGGCCGCGCGCAGGTCGCGGGCTTGACGCGCGGTTGGAAGAAACACTCGGCCGTGCTCCGTGCCTCGGGGACGAGCTTGAAGGCCCACCTGAACCTGATAGTCGAGGGCGAGGGCACGGTTGACGTGGACGTGGTCTCGCTCTACCCGAAGGAGACGTGGATGGGGCGCGAGAACGGGTTGCGGCCCGACCTCGTGAAGCTTTTGAAGGAGATGCGCCCCGGCTTCCTGCGCTTCCCCGGCGGGTGCATCGTCGAGGGCAGCCACCTTGAGCGGCGCTACCGGTGGAAGACGACCATCGGCGACCCCGACGACCGCCGCCTCCTCGTCAACCGCTGGAACTACGAGTTCCGCCACAAGCCCGCGCCCGACTACTACCAGTCCTTCGGCCTCGGCTTCTACGAATACTTCCTCCTCAGCGAAGACATCGGCGCCGAGCCCCTGCCCATCCTCAACTGCGGCATGGCCTGCCAGTACAACACGGGCGAGCTGGCGCCCCTGGAAGACCTCGGCCACTACATACAGGACGCGCTCGACCTCATCGCCTTCGCCCACGCGCCCGTCACGAACCCGTGGGGGCGGAGGCGCGCGGCGATGGGCCACCCGCGGCCGTTCAACCTGAAGATGCTCGGCGTCGGCAACGAGCAGTGGGGGCCGCAGTACGTCGAGCGTTACAAGCTGTTCGCGGCGGCGCTCAAGAAGAAGCACCCGGAGATAAAACTCGTCACGAGCGCCGGCCCGAGCGCGGAGGGCGAGCGGTTCGACTACCTCTGGAAAGAGATGCGCGCCTTGAAGGCCGACATCGTGGACGAGCACTACTACATGGCGCCCGCGTGGTTCCTCTCGAACGCGGGGCGCTACGACGACTACCCGCGCGACGGCCCCAGGGTCTTCGCAGGGGAGTACGCCGCGCAGTCGAGCGGCATCGCCAAGCCCGACAACCGCAACAACTGGGAGACGGCGCTCGCCGAGGCGGCCTTCATGACGGGGCTTGAGCGCAACTCGGACGTGGTCGTCATGTCGTCCTACGCGCCGCTGCTCGCGCACGCCGACGCGTGGCAGTGGACGCCCGACATGATCTGGTTCGACAACCTCCGCTCCTACGGCACGCCCAACTACTACGTCCAGAAACTCTTCGCCACGAACCTCGGCACGACCATCCTGCCCGTCCTCCTCGACGGCTCGCCGAAGAACAACCGCGGCGGCCTCTACGCCAGCGCCTCGCTCGACGCGAAGGCGGGCGAGGTCGTCATCAAAGTCGTCAACGCCTCGGGCGAAGAGAAGCGGGCGGGCGTGCGTCTGGAAGGGGCCGCGGTCGCGCCGCGCGCGGGCAGGGCAATCCGCATCGCGGGCCACGACATGAAGGCCGAGAACAGTTTCGACGAGCCGGCGAGGGTCGCGCCCGTCGAGCGCCCGCTCGCGGTCCCTTCGAACGAGTTCCCCTACGCCTTCCCGGCGCACTCCGTCACGGTGCTGCGCGTCGGCGTTACACGCAGATGAAGAACTTGAAGTTGACAGCCGCGCTGCTCCTGCTCCTTCTTTGCGCCGCGCCGGCCGCGGCCGGAGACCATCTGCTGTTCGCCTACTTCAAGGGCAACGGCGAGGACGGCCTCCACCTCGCGCACAGCGCGGACGGCCTGCGCTGGGAAGCCCTCAAAGGCGACGCCTCCTTCCTCAAGCCGACGGCCGGGCGCGACAAGTTGATGCGCGACCCTTCCATCCTTCTCGGCCCCGACAAGACCTACCACATGGTCTGGACCGTGAGCTGGCAGGAACGCGGCATCGGCTACGCCTCCTCGAAAGACCTCGTCAACTGGACCGAGCAAAAATACGTCCCCGTCATGGAGCACGAGGAGAAGGCTCTGAACTGCTGGGCGCCGGAGCTGTTCTACGACGAGCGCGGGCGCGAGTTTTTAATCCTGTGGGCGACGACCATCCCGGGCCGCTTCCCCGGGACCGACGGGCAGGACGCGAGGGCGGGGACGCCGGGCTGGAACCACCGCATCTACTACACGAAGACGCGCGACTTCAAGACGTTCACGAAGGCGGCTCTCTTCTACGAGCGCGGCTTCAACGTCATCGACGCCGCGCTCGCGCGCGACGGCCGCCGCTACGTGATGTTTTTGAAGGACGAGACGAACAGGCCCTTCACGCCGCAGAAGAACATCCGCCTCGCCTTCGCGGAGCGGGCCGAGGGGCCTTACACGGAGCCGACCGCGCCCGTCACGGGTCCGCAGTGGGCCGAGGGGCCGACGGCCGTTAAGACGGGCGGCCGCTGGCTCCTCTACTTCGACAAGTACCGCGACAAGAGGTACGGCCTGCTCGCCTCGACCGATTTAAAGAGCTGGACGGACCTCTCCGACCGGCTCGTCCTCCCCAGAGGAATCCGCCACGGCACGGTCTTCAAGGCGCGGGAGGAGACGGTGAGGAATCTCCGTAAGTTGAAGTGACGCTCAGCAGCCGGCGCCGCCGTCGCAGAGGACGGGGTAGAGGACGGTGACGCCGACGACGGCGGCGGCGGTGGCGGCCGCGCCGAGGATGACCCAGCCGCGCGTCGAGAGGCCGCCGCCGGGCTTGCCCACCTTCTCAACGTCGCTATAGGCGACGGTGCGGGAGGCGCCCGTCTTCGGGTCGGTCACGGTGAAGGAGTCGGCCGTGTCGGCCGCGCTGACGTAGCCCTTGACCTTCGTCTTGTCGCGCAGTTTGACCTCGACGCGGGCCTTATTGCCGACGCCTATCTGCCGGACCTTGGCACGCGCCTGCTCCGGCGTCTGCGTTTCCTTGGCGGCCGCGGCCTGCGCGCCGAAGGCGGTGAAGAGGATTGCTCCGGAAAGAATCATTGCCAGGGTTCGTGCGAACATTTCTACATCTCCATCAGGTCTAAAGAATACCGACGCCCTCCGCATCGCAAGCGGCGTTCCGCGGGAGCCGGCCGCCAAACGGCGCGGGCCGAGGCCCTTTGCTCTGAAAGTCGGGCAGTCATATTCTGTCGGCCGGCGCACTTTTACTGCGCCGCGAGGGGGCGATTGATGAAGGGGCTCGGGCTCCCGGACATCTCTGACGGCGCGGCCTACGGGCGCCTCTTCCGCAGCCCCGTCTGGGCGCGCGCGGCCGCCGAGATTTGCGCGCGGCACGGCGTAGAAGGTCAGCCGCTCGTCCGCTCGCCGCAGGGCGAGAACGTCATCTTCTTCGCGGGCTCGCGCGCGGTCGTCAAAATCTACGCGCCGTTGCGCGACAACTTCGCGCGCGAGTCGGCGGCGCTCGAATACGCGCGCGGCAGGCTGCCGATAGAGACGCCCGAGGTCATGCACCGCGGCGAGGTCGAGGGCTGGCCCTACCTCGTCATGACGAGACTGCCGGGCGAGGCTTCGCGCGAGACTTGGGCGCGCGTCGGGCGGCGCGACCGCGCGGAGATAGTCTCGCTCGTCGGCGCCGCGGTCCGCGAGCTGCACGCGCACGCGCCGCCGCTCGACGACGCGGCCTTGAACCGCGACTGGGCGGGCTTCCTTGAGAGGCAGGCGCGCGGGGCCCTGGAGCGGCAGAGGAGGTGCGGCGCGAGCGCCGAGTGGCTGGAGCGGCTGCCGGGTTACGTCGAGGAGCGCGTCGGGCTTCTCAAGGAGGACGGGCGTCAGGTCTTCCTCCACGGGGACGTGCACGCGGGGAACCTGCTGCTGGCGGAGGAGGGCGGGCGCTGGCGCGTCAGGGGGTTGTTGGATTTCGGCGACTCGCTGTGCGGCGCGCGCGAGTACGAGTTCGTCGCGCCGGGCGTGCTGATGGTGCAGGGCGACGGCGAGTTGCAGCGGGCGATGCTCTCGTCATACGGCTTCCGCGAGTCTCAGTTGGACGCGGCCCTGCGCGCGCGCCTCATGCTGCTCACCGTGCTCTACGAGTGCAGCGACCTTCGGAAGTACGCGCTGCGGCTCTCGCCCGAGGCCGCCGGCTACACGCTCGACGGGCTGGAGCGGGCCGTCTGGGCTTTCGCTCGGGACTAGGAAGTGGGAGGAGCCCCTTTGAAGAACTTCATCCGCATCGTGTTCGGCGTGGGCTACGTCGCCATCATCGTCCTGTTCTTCTGCTGCGCCGCGGCGCTGGTCGTTTTGGCGGCCCTCGAACTGTGGAAGGGCGTCAACCCGGCCGCCGGGATGGAGCTGCGCGAGCGCTTCAACTCGGTGCTGGAGAGCATAGGGCTTCTGACCATCGCGGTCGTCGCGCTCGAACTCGGGCAGACGGTTCTTGAGGAGGAGGTGCAGCGCGAGTCTCAGGTGAGCGCGCCGACGCGCGTGCGCCGCTTCATGTCGCGGTTCCTGGTCGTCGTCGTGGTGGCGCTGGCGATAGAGTCGCTGGTGAGCGTCTTCGAGCTGGCGCACGACGACCCGACGAAGCTGCCGCACGCCACCGCCATCGCCGCCGCGGCGGCCGTCCTGCTCATCGCGTGGGGCGTCTTCGTCAAGCTCAACCGGAGCGCCGAGGAGCTTGAGCCGGAGGCGATGGAGAAGACCAAGCAGGAAGACATCAGGCTCGAATAGCGCCTCACCCCTCGAAGCCTTCGGACAGTTCGGCGACGACCTCGCGGGCGACCTGGCGGGCGCGCTCGACCTCGTCGGGCTTCAAAGAGACGGCGCCGACGACGGCGTGGCCGCCGCCGCCGTAACGCTCGCAGATGGTGGCGATGTTGTGGCGCCGGGGGCGGGGGCTGAAGGGGTTCGAGCCGACGGAGATTTTGGTGCGGTGGGGGCCGCGCGTGACGGCCACCGAGTAGGTCGTCTGGGGGTGGATGTAGTAGGGGATGAACTTGTTGAAGGCTTCCAGCCCATCGTCCACCAGGTCGAAGGTGACGACGCCGCGCGCGTAGGAGATTTTGCTCCGCACGGCCTCGACCGTCTCAAGGTGGCGCTCAAGCAGCGGGCGGAAGCGGCCCTGCACCTCCTCGCCCGTCGCCACCTCTTCGAGCGTGTGGCGCGTGAGCGCGCGGACGACGCCTTCGATGAATTCGTCGTCCACGTTCTCGATGACCTGCATGAGCTGGAGGGCGGGCTCCCTGAGTTCGACGGGCTGGGCGGCCGACTCGTAGAAGGCGCCGTCGATGACGTGCGCCCAGTGGACGAGCGTGTCGAGCGAGGAGTCGGAGAAGCCGAACTGCTCCCGGGCGACGCGGGCGATGAACTCGGTGCAGGACTTGCTGTCGGGGTCCCAGAATTTTCTGCCCCGCCGGTCCGCGCGGAAGTGGGCCTCGTCCTCGTGGTTGAGGAAGGCCGACTGGTGGTGGTCGAACCACCAGGTCAGGCGCGGGCTCGGGCTGTACTTGAAGTCGACGATGGCGTTCTCGTCGCCGTCGAACATCGCGTCGTCGAAGAGGGCGCCGGGCTGGTGCAGGAGGGGCGTGTAGCCGACCTCCGCCGCGGGGGCGAAGCGCGCGCGGTAGAAGCGCGTGAAGACGGCCGCGGAGGCGACGCCGTCGAAGCAGTGGCCGTGGTAGAGCAGGCGTAAGTTCATCAGTCACCCGTCGGCGAACGAATTGACGTGCGAGAAAGCCCGTCATCATAACAAAGAGGGTGACGGGTGTCAGGCGACGGGCGCCGGGGAAGACAGTTTGCTTCCGCGGCGCCCGGCGCCCGTCACCCTCTTTTTCCGCTCAAGGCTGGCCGAACCGCTTGCGGTACTCGATTGACGAGATGAACGCCTTGACGAGTTCCGCCTGCTCGAAGTTGCCGTTGAACTTTTCGAGGTTCGTGAGCCAGAAGTGGTAGCCGGTGTAGTCGGCGTCCTGCCCCTCGTTCGGGTTGCGGCGGAGGTAGCCGAAGTACTGCATCAGCACGAAGGCGCGGTTCTTCTCGGCCGCGTCGAGCGCGGGGTGCTCGGCCACCTTGCGGACCGCCGACGCGCGGGCCTGCGCGGTGTTGCCCGCGGCCGTCAACTCCTGCACGAGCGCGCTCACTTCGGCGGCCGTCAGCACGCCGCCCGCGCTCCCGTTGAGCTTCGAGACGAAGTCCGGTGGCGCCATCGAGGCGGGGAAGGCGTCGAGGAATCGCTGGCGCGAGACGAACTCCAGCGCGTAGGCGGCCTTGTTGGCTTCGAGCTGCTCCTCCCAGCCCGGCGCGAGGACGACGACGCCCTGGCCGATGCGCGCGGCGTCCGCGACGAGTTCTTCGCGCCTGACCACCGGCACCCGTATCTGCTGCGAGCCGCCGAAGGTTGACTGTCCCGTGGCGTCGCCGTAGGCGGCCTTGTAGAAGCGTTGGACTAGGTAGCCCGTGTCCCTGAACTCGATGGAGAGGAAGAAGGCCGCCGAGACGTTGATGCGACGGACCTCGCGGCACTGGTGGTTGGTCGAGAAGCAGGAGCCTATGACGCCGGTCCAGTAGGCGAGGCCGGGCGCGTCGGGCTCGCGCGAGAAGAAGTCGCGGTAGTGCTGCGCGACGAAGAAGGGGGTGCTGTCGATGGGGTTGGGCGGGATGCTGATGTCGTAGGTGCCGCCCGTGACGGCGCTCGGGATGGAGCCGGTCTTGAAGGCGCGCGCCGCGACGCTGGAGGTCGAAGTCAGGCGGATGGTCCCGCCGTTGGCGATGACGGGGTCCGACTCGGTCGGCGTCTTGCCGTTCACGGTGTAGTGGATGACGGCGCCGGGCGTCGAGCACGAGACGGTGATGTCGAGGGCGCTGTCCCAGACGCGGAAGGGGTCGTAGGGCGGGTCGAAGGTCGGCGCGCTGACGCCTTCGAGGCCCGTCGGCCGTGCGGGCGCGAGGCGCGCTGTCGTAGTGCCGTCGCCGAGCTGGCCGTTGTCGTTGTCGCCCCACGTCCAGAGCGTGCCGTCCGACTTGACGGCGGCGCTGTGGTCGTTGCCCCCGTCAATCGAGACGACGCCGGAGAAGTTCGGTATCTGCTTCGGCGTCGGGTTCTCGCCGACCTGCACGCCCCAGCCGAGCTGGAAGTTGCTGTTGTCGCCCCACGTCCAGAGCGTGCCGTCGGCGGCGAGCGCCATGCAGTGCGAGTCGCCGCTGGCGATGGCCTTGATGCCGGCGGGCAGGCCCGTGACCTGCACGGGCGCCGGGTGCGGCTGGAGGTCGCGGCGGCCGAGGGCCGGGCCGAGCTGCGCCGCGTCGTTGAAGCCCCACGCCCAGACCGTGCCGTCGGACTTGAGGGCGAGGCTGTGCGACTCGCCGGAGGCGAGCGCGGCCACGTCCGAGATTCCCGCGGTCTGCACGGGCAGCGGGCGCTGCGCGGTCGTGCCGTCGCCGAGCTGACCCGCCCAGTTGCCGCCCACGCCCCAGACCGTCCTGTCGGTCTTGAGGAAGAGCAGGTGGTCGCCGCCCGCGTCCAGCGCCGCGACGTTCGAGATGCCGGGGAACTGGACGGGCGTGGTGTTGATGCCGTTGGCGGTGGAGCCGAAGCCGCCGTACGGCCCCCACTGCCAGACCGTGCCGTCGGACTTGAGGGCCACGCTGTAGAAGTCGCCCGCGCCGACCTGCACGACGTTCGTCAGGCCCGAGACCTGCACGGGCCGCGTGCGGTTGGTCGTCGTGCCGTCGCCGAGCTGCCCCTGGCTGTTCGAGCCCCAGGCCCAGACGGTGCCGTCGGACTTGAGGGCGAGGACGAAGCCGCGCCCCTCGGCGACCTGCGTGACGCCGCCGAGCCCCGCGGCCTGGACGGGCGTGGAGCTTCGGAAGCCGATGCCGCTGCCCCCGTCGCCGAGCTGCCCGCTCTCGCCCGCGCCCCACGACCAGACCGAGCCGTCGTTGCGCACGCTCGTCGTGTGGTTCCAGCCGGCCGAGACTACACGGACGCCGTTCAGGAAAGACTCGGCGACGACGTTCGTCGAGGCCGACGCCGAGTTGTTCGAGGCTACGGGGTCGGGGCGGAAGCTCACGGCCTCCGCCGTGTTCCGCAAGACGGAGCCGGGCGCGGCCGTCACCTTTGCGACGATGGAGAAGACGACGCCGGAGTCGTGCGGCGACGGTTCGAGCGTCGGGAGCCTGCCCGTGACCGTGTTGCCCGCGGCCGTGCAGGCGCCCGAGACGAAGTGCGAGGTCGTGCAGGAGACGAAGGAGACTCCGGCCGGCAGCACGTCCGTCATCAAGAGGTCTTCGGCCGTGCTCGGGCCGAGGTTGCGGACGCGCACGTTGTAGGTCACGTTCTGCCCCGAGACGACGGGCTCGGGCGCGGCCGTCATCGTCACTTCCAAATCCGAGCGCAGGGGCGGCGGCGGGTTGCGGAGGGCGAACGTCACCGTCTGCGCGTTCGTCAGGCTGAGCGGCGCGGCGACGGACGTGTGCGAGGGCACGACGTAAGGCGAGAGCGCGCCGCCCGAGATGCCGACGACGACGGGCTGCAAGTTCTGGTTGCCCGCGCCGTAGCGCGTCTGGATGGTGCCGTCGCGGCGCAGCTCGATCTCGAAGTTGACGGGCGCGTCGTCTTCGAACGTGACGGCCTGCCAGCGGAAGATGACGCGGTCGCGGTCGGGGGTGACCATGTACACGTCGTCGCCCGCGCGGCGGTCGGTGCGCAGGTCCGTCCACATGCCGGCGATCATGGCGAGGCGTCCCATGTTCTCGGGCAGCGCCGCCGCGCCGTCGTCGCTCGCGTCGTTGGCGCGCGGGACGTTGAAGTCGGGGGGGATGGGGACGTAGAGCGCGCCGTTCGTCGAGACGGCGACGGTCGTCGTCGCCGAGCCGTAGAAGAGGAACGGGAAGGGGATGGTGATGGACTCATAAATCTTGTCGTCGCCTTTGACGCCGAGCGCCCTGCCCGAGCCCTGCGCCGTCAGCGGCGCGCTCGGGCTGAGCGAGACGACGTAAGGGTCCGCGAGGTCCGCGTCCACGCTGACGGGCAAGGACTGCGGGGGGGAGGCGTTGCCGACGTTGTCGAAGGCGCGCAGCGTCAACTGCCCGGCGGTGTGCCCGTGCGGGATGCTCAGGAAGAGGCCGCGGTCGGTGCCCGACGTGGCCGTGCGCGCGAGGGCGAGCCGCGTCTGCTCGCCGGTGGCGGAGTCCGTGAAGGTTATCTCGTCCACGGAGGCGCGGCCCGCCGTGCCGTCGTCGCCCGACTCGGCCCAGCGCAGCTCGACGCGGCGGCCGGTCTGCGAGTTGAGACGGAAGTTGGAAGGCGCCGACGGGGGCGTCGGGTCGTTCTCAAGCGCGGCCTGGAGGGTCTTTTGGGCGTTCAGGCGCAGCGCCGTGACGGTCGTGTTGAAGAGGCCACCCGCGTCGTCGCCGTTGTAGACGACCGCCGAGCGGAGCTGCCGGAGCGTGACCGAGGGCGCGGCGGCGCAGGCCAGCGCGGCGGCGCCCGCGACGTGCGGCGCGGCCTGTGACGTGCCGCTGAAGAATGAGTAGGTCGAGCCGTCGGCCTCGGTGTATTCGGTCTTGAGGCCGGGGCCGGTGTAGCCGCGCGGCGTGGTGCTCAAAATCTGCTGGCCGGGCGCGGCGGCGTGGACGGTCTGCGGGCCGCGGTTGGTGAAGAGCGAGGCGGGGCCGCCGGAGAGGTCGGTGGCGGCGACCGAGACGACGTTCGGCAGGTCGAAGACGGCCGGGAACTGCGGGACCACGTCGTTGTTCATCCGGTTGTTGCCGGCCGAGGTGACGAAGAGGATGCCGGCGTCGCCGAGCGCCTTGACGGCGTCGCGCAAGGTCTGCGAGAAGCCCTGCCCGCCGTAGCTGTTGTTCAGGACGCGGAGGTTGACGCCGCGCTGCTTCATGGCGAGCGCGTACTGGTAGCCTTCGAGGATGTCGGCGTCCGTGCCGAAGTCGCCGTCGCCGATGACCTTGATGGGGAGGAGGCTGACCTGCCAGTTGACTCCGGCGACGCCGGCCGCGTTGTTGCCGCGCGCGCCGATGATGCCGGCGACGTGCGTGCCGTGCGCGTCCGCGAAAGCGTTGTCGAAGACGGTCGGGTTGTTGTCGCCGACGAAGTCGAAGCCGTTCACGTCGTCCACGAAGCCGTTGCCGTCGTCGTCCACGTTGTTGCCGGGGACTTCGCCGGGGTTCGTCCAGATGTTGTCCCTGAGGTCGCGGTGGCCGGTGTCAACGCCCGTGTCCACGACGCCGACGACGACCGACGCGCTCCCCGTCGTCGTGTCCCAAGCCGCCTCGGCGGCGATGTCGGGGCCGAGCGTGTTCTTGAGCGCCCACTGGTCGGCGTAGCGCGTGTCGTTCGGCGCTGACGTAGGGCGGCGCAGGAAGTTGGGCTCGGCGTAGAGCACGTCGGGGCGGGCGCCGAACGCCTCGACGGCGCGCAGCGTCTCGCCGCGGGGGACGCGCGCGAGGCGCAGCCCCGCGAGCAGGTCCGAGCCGCCGAAGCGTTCGAGCCGGACGCCGATGGCGGGGCCGCCGTCGGCCGCGCGCAGAGTGGTGAGGCGGTCCTGCCCCTTGGCGGCCGACTCCGAGCGGAAGCGGACGAGCACTTCGCCGCGCACGAACTCGGCCGGCTTGCCCGTCGTGCTCGGCGCATTCCCCTGGCCGAAGCCGACGGCCGAGGCCGCCAGCGGCAGCAGCAGCGCGCAGGCCGCGAGGGCCAAAGCTAGAGTCAGAGCGAGGCGGCGCAATCGCCGGCCGCGGGCGGCGTGATGCGAGGTCTTCTGTGGGGGCATGACGGGACGGCTCCTGAAAACGGAGAATGAATCGTCGAAAAGTGTCGGGGTTCGGCGCGCGCGAGGCGCATAGACGCGAGGCCGTAAGAGACGAGCCGCGGCCCGACCACTTTAGTCTCGCTCGGAGTGTCGAGTGTAGGTACTACCGGCGTGACGCTTTTCTTACTTACACAGCACGCCGCCCGAATGGCGCTTGCTTGCCTGCGGGCGGCTTGAGGCGGGCGGACGAAATAATACTATAGCGGCCCCGCGCTCGCACGCGCGCCGGGGCACCCTTACTGCTTCTTTTCGCAGGGCTCGACCGAGCTTTTCTCGGCGAGCCCGAGCTTCTCGCGGATGAAGACCTCCACGTCCTTCTCGACCAGCTCGCCGCCGACGACCCACGCCTTCTCCGCCAGCACGTCGCCCGCCTTGTTGACCTTCCCGGGTTCGAGGAAGACGTTGAAGGGCGAGCCCCAGCGGCGCGAGTCGCCGCACGCCTGCCGGTAGCCGTAGTGCGTGGTCTGGTCGCGCGCCTCCCGCGTCTCCGACTCGACGACGACCGTGTAGGGCGCCCCGCCCTGCTCCTCGAAGTACTTGCGCGAGTCCTCGGCCGAGGCGTACTCGCTGACGGCCACCACCTCGAAGCCGTCCTTCCTGTACTTCTCGTAGAGCCTTGAGATGACCGGTGCCTCCATCTTCCAGTTCCCGCACCACGGCGCGAAGTAGACGACCATCACCAGCTTCTTACCCGCCAGCGACTGGCGCAGGTTCACCGGCGCGCCGTCCTTCAAACTCTTAAAAGTCCAGTCCTTGTAATCAATCTTCTGCTCGATGAGCGGCGCGTACTCGTGCCCGTCCTGCGCCCTCGCGCCCGCGGACAAAATCACGGCCGACAACACGGCGAAGGCGGCGGCGCGAGTGAGAGTTCTCAACATGACAATTGCTCTCCTTGCAGTCCGGCGTGGCCGGGGTCACTTCTCTCTATAACCGAGCGTTCGTACATTCTCAGCTTTGGCCCCGTTGAGGAGCCATTCTATAGACTTTTCTGCCGGGACGGTCGGATTCACCCAGACGACCTTTTGGATGGCGGCAACGCTCTGCGCGGCTGCCCTGAACAACCGCCTCACCTCGTCGTCGCGCGAAACGACCGTCCGGTCCGTGGCGAGGGCGGCTTCGACCAGATGGAAATCCTTCCGCAACGCCGCCAGCTCTGTCGGCTTCGTCGCGGCCGCGCCCTCTATCTCGCGCCGCCTTGTATCATTCGTCCCAACCTTGTCGGATATCACTCTCCCACGCGCTGCCATGGCCGCCAGCCATGTGCTCGTGAAGCGTGACATATGTCTATCCCACTCATCCCTGAGCGGTGGCGGCAGCACGACATGGTGGCGAGTCTCCCGCCGCATCGTCTCCAGAAAGTTCCGGCAGTCTTTGGATGTCGGCGCCGTGGCCGTCTTCCTGCCCGCCGCGCGCGCGACAGAGGCGTCCACGACGAGGCGCCGCCCCTTCCTAGCCGGCACGCCGCCTCTTCCCACGCGAGGCGCGCGCCTCGACGGCGTCGAGGTACTTGCTCTGCGCTTCCAACTCGATGTCGGCGAAGTCCTCGGGCCAGTCGCCGAACGAGCCGGCTTCGTCCAGGTCCGCGCTCTTGATGGTCGTCGCCCCGTTCCTGCGCTCGAACCAGTGAAGCTTCACCAACTCCGGCGCGAGCTTGCCTTCGGCCACGAGCGTCTGAATCCCGAGGATGAGCAGCGCGCTGTGCGTCTCCGCGACGACGTGGACGCCGCGCCGCGCCGCGTCAGCCAGGACCTTCGCCATCGCCGTCTGCGCCCGCGGGTGCAAATGAATCTCCGGCTGCTCCAGATAAACCAACTGCCCCGGCCTCGCCTCCCTCAACGCCACCACCACCGGCAACGTCTGCGACACGCCCAAGCCCACGTCGGCGATGCTCACCATGTCGCTGCCCTTACCGTTCTGCGGCAGCCGCGCTACTCGCAACTCAACCTGCGTGTCGTTCAGTGGTATTGCCGAAACCTTCGATGTTAGGCAAAGCTCTCCGAGGTCTTGACTCACGCCCTGCAACTTGTCGTTATCCTCTTCCGTCTGCCACTTCGCGATAACGCTGGCTGCGTAATTCTCAAACGTGCCTGGAAAAGTCTCGCCGACAGCGGCGACAACATATGTTCTTTCTGGATTCCCCCTTAGCCCAGGAATATGAATTAACTCACGAATAAAACGATATATATTATCGCCAACGTTAGGAATGAAAAGGCGCAGAAACTCATTTATCTGATTCATTAAGCTGGAGGGGACTGCCGGCTTAATTTCATTTGAGGGCATGTCACCCCTCAGCACGGTCGTTTCGCCATTGTTGATGAAGACGCTTTTTTGAACTTCAATGAGCTTGCCGGGTTGTTTCTTATAAGAAGTAGTCAAGCTTTGATTACCGTCTGAGTCAATTCTTATAGTAAACACATCCGTGTTCTTGCCGCGGCCGGTGTGGGAGAGGAATTGGTCGGCGGAGGTGAAGCGGACGTTGGGGCCGTCTAGGCGGAGGGCGCCGGGGTCGTAGCTGGCTTCGAGGGTCTGTTTGAGGAGGAGGAGGGGCTGCATGATGCTGGACTTGCCGGAGCTGTTGGCGCCGGCGAGTATCGTCAGCGGGCGGACCTCGATTGATTGCTCCTCGACGATGGACTTGAAGCCGGCCACCGAGATTTTCGTGATGCCCTCGGGCCTGGCCGGCGTGTCCGTCTTCTTGGAGGCGGTGGATTTTGCCATCCGGTTTTATTGGCTCGGCGGCGGCTCGTCAAGGAGCGGCGCGAGGGCCGACTCGAAGAAGGCGCGGGTCTTTTCGCCGATGACGGTCTGGCGGACCCGGCCCTGGCGGTCGATGAGGAAGGTGGTGGGGAGCACGCCGACGGCGTACTTAGTCGCCGCCGCCTCGTCGCCGAAGGCCACGGTGTAGTCCTGCTTGATGTCCTTCTGGTACTCGCGGACGAGGTCGGGCGTGTCGTGCGTGGTGACGCCGATGACCTCGAAGCCGCGCGGGGCCAGTTCGCGGTTGAGCGCGCCGAGCGCGGGAATCTCCGAGCGGCAGGGCACGCACCACGTCGCCCAGAAGTTGAGCAGGATGACCTTGCCGCGCCTCTCGCTCAGGCGGAGGGGCTGGCCGTCGAGGGTCTTCAGCTCCACGTCGGGCGCCGGCTCGTAGGAGGCGTTAGCGGGGGCCGCGGCCTGCTGCGTCGCGGAGGCCGGGCCGGTGGGCTGGGTGTTGACGAGGTTCTCGGCGTTCGGCACCCAGGCCAGCGCGCTCGAAAGCTTGGTCAGGATGTTGAACGAGATCATGAGGCCGATGACGATGAGCAGGACGCCGGAGACGACCTCGACCTTGTGCAGGTGGCGCTTGAACTTCGAGTAGAAGCCGAGGAACTGGTTGAGGACGAGCCCCGTCAGGAGGAAGGGGACGGCGAGGCCGGCGGCGTAGAAGGCCGAAAGCACCAGGCCGCTCTTCCAGCCGCCGCTCGTCGCCGCCAGCCCGATGATGCCGCCGAGGATGGGGCCGATGCACGGCGTCCAGCCGGCGGCGAAGGCGATGCCGAGGAGCATCGCCCCCAAAGGCCCGCGTGGCTTCTCGTCGGAGAACTTGCGCGTGTCCTTGTAGAGCGCGCCGACCTTCAGGACGCCCATCATCTGGAGGCCGAAGATGATGACGACGATGCCGCCGACGATTCTGACCCACGGGCTTGAGAAGAGGACGGTGCCGACCCATCCGGCCGTCGCGCCGAGCAGGATGAAGATGAGCGAGACGCCGACGTTAAAGGCCAGCGAGTTCACGATGACGGCCCGCCGCGCAGACGTGCGCGACCCCGCGCCCTCGCCCTTCAGGTGCTCGATGCTCACGCCCGAAATCAGGGACACGTAGCCGGGCACGAGCGGCAGCACGCACGGCGTCAAAAACGACAGCAGCCCCGCGGCGAACGCGATGGCGATGGTGATATTAGAGCCTTCCATAACGGGACTAAGAGTACAACAGCGCGGGCGTAAATCGTAAGTCGTGAACCGTAAAACGACTTTTACGATTGGCGGCCTTTTACGGCTTCTCGTCAATCAGCTTTTCGACCATCGAGGCGAGGGCGCGGGCCTCGCCGTCGTCGGCGCTGACGGTGATGAAGCGGAGGCGGCCGCGGCGGTCGAGGAGGACGGCCGTCGGGATGGTGATGACGTTGTAGTTGGCGTTGTTGGAGTGGTCGTCGGCGATGGCGAAGCCGTAGGAGACGTTGTTCTCGCGCTTGTAGCGGCGCAGGAAGGCCAGCTGCTCGGCGCGCGTCTCTCCTCCGCCCTCGACCCCGCTGGCGAAGTCGGTCACGCCGAGCACGACGAGGCCGCGGTCCTTGTACTTGCGGTGCAGGGCGTTGAGCTTCGGGATGGTGTAGCGGCAGGGGCCGCACCAGGTGGCCCAGAAGTCTATGAGCACGACGCGGCCGCGCAGGGTTTCGAGCGTGGCGGGCGGGTGGTCAATCCATTCGGCGATCTTCAGCTCGGGCGGGCCGAGGGCCTCGGCGCCGGGCACCTCGGGCGGCGCGTCGAGGGCGGCGCCCTCTTCGAGCAGCATCCCCGTGGCGCTCCTGTAGAGGCGGGCCGAGTGGAGCCCGAGCGCGCGGCCGCGCATCTCCTGGATGACCTTCAGGGCTTCGGGCTGGCGGCCGGCCCCTTTGAGCGCGACGGCCAGCGTGAGGCCGGCGGAGAAGATGGCCGCGTCGCGCTCGCCGGCGGCAATCTTTTTGTCGCCGACGATGCGGAGCGCCGCCTCGTAGGCCGCGCGCGCGTGAGTGGCCGCGCGGGCGTAGTCCTTCTTGCGCGTGTACTGCGTGGCGAGCAGCGTGTTGATGCGGTGGAGGTCGGAGGGCAGGCGCGGCTCGGCGGCCGAGTAGTCGGCGAGAGCGCGCTCGGCTTCGTCCGCGAGGCCGAGCTGCGCGGCGTGCTGCGCGACGACGACGCGGGCGTGCTGGCGCAGCTCGGGCGAGCCCGAGCCTTCGGCGAGGAAGCGGCGCATCGAGTCGAGCGCGGCCTCCGGCTTGCCGGCGAGCGTGTAGAGCTTGCCGGCGTAGTAGAGGTCTTCGCCCTTGAGCGCGCCGCGCGCGGCGAGCCGCGAGACGTTGCGGAGTGCGAGGTCGCGCTGCTCCTGCACGACCCTCGCCTCCAGCGTGCGGTTGTAGGGCACCTGATTTTTGGCGAACTCCTCGAACTTGCGGCGTGCGTACCCCTCGGCCTCCTCGAAGAGCGCGCGGGTCGTGGGCTCCGCCGAGGCGGCCGGCTTCGTGTCGTCGCCGTTCGTGGTCTGCTGTGCGGGCGCGGGCGCGGCCGAGAGGGCGGCGGCGAGCAAGGCTGTGAAGAAGAATTTAAGCATGAACGGTTGACTTCGGTTTGTATTAGCTGACGAGCGTGCGGCGGAAGCGTTCGGGCGAGAAGGCTTCCGCGCCGCGCGCCAGGAGGTCGGGCCTTCTGCCTTCGAGCAGGTCGGCGACGATGTCGCCGGTCGCGGGCGCGAGTAGGATGCCGTTGCGGTAGTGGCCGGTTGCGTAGAAAAGGCTCTTCGCCTCGGCCGACTCGCCGAGCACGGGCCGGTCGTCCGCCGCCCTCGGCCGCAGCCCCGCCCACGAGTCCGTCAGGCGGAGCGAGGCGACGCCGGGCGCGATCTCCAGCGCGTGCGTCGTCATCTCGTGGAGGCCGCCGGCCGTCACGCAAACGTCGAAGCCGGCGTGCTCGGTCGTCGAGCCGGCGAGCAGGCGTCCGTCGCGGCGGGGCACCAGATAGCCGCGCGGGCTGTAGACGACGTGCCGCAGCGCGGGCGTGTGCGAGGGCGACTGCTCGAAGCAGAGCATCTGCCCGCGCACGGGCTCGATGTGGGGGGAAGCGAAGCGCGCCGCGGCGCCGCCCTCCGAACTCTCCAGCAGCGGCACGCGCGCCGCCCACGCGCCCGCCGCCAGCACCACCGCGCCCGCGCTCAAAAACCCCCGCGAGGTCTCGACGCCCTCCGCGCGCCCGCGCGCCGCGCGCACCCCCAGCGCCTCCGTCTCCGCGTAGATTCTCACGCCCGCGCGCAGCGCCGACGAGGCGAGCGCACGCACCAGTTGCCGGTTCTCGACCTGCCAGTCGCGCGGGAACCTGAGCGCGGCGCGCACGCGCGGCGAGACGGCCGGCTCCGACGCGCGCACGTCCTCGACGCTCAGACGCTCGACGGCGAGCCCGGCTCGCGTCTGCCACGCGAGCCGCGCCTCCATCTCGCGCGCGTCCTCCTCGCCGAAGCCGAGGTAGAGCGTGCCCGTCCGGTCCAGCTCCACGTCAACGCCCGTCTCCTCGCGCAGCGCCTCGGCGAAGTGCGGGTACATGTCGCGGCTCGCGCACAGGAGGTCGAAGAACTCGTCCGCGCGCGCGGCCTCGGCCTGCGGCGCGAGCATCCCGCCGGCCGCGCCCGACGCCCCCGCGCCCGGCCGCCGCCCCTCGACGACGGCGACCGAGAGGCCCCGCCGCGCCGCCTCGCGCGCCACCGCCAGGCCCACGACGCCGCCGCCCACCACGGCCACGTCGGCCGGCGCCCTTAAATCTTCGCCCTTTCGCATCGGGAAAACTGCTGGTATGATTCGACAAAATTCAAGTAGCCAGTAGTCGGTAGACATTAGCCAGTAGGTTCGAGCCCGGCGGAAGTTCGCGCCTTCACCTCGGCCGCGCGGCGCACAAAGTCCCTCTACTGTCTACTGACTACTAGCTACTGGCTACTAACACCATGACCCATACTATCACACTCATTCCGGGCGACGGCATCGGCCCCGAGGTCTCGGCGGCGGTCGTACGCATCATCGAGGAGGCGGGCGTTAAAGTGCAGTGGGAGACGCACTACGCGGGGGCGCAGGCGCTCGAAAAGTTCGGCACCACGCTGCCCGACGACCTGCTGGAATCCATCAAGCGCAACAAGGTCGCGCTCAAAGGCCCCATCACGACGCCCATCGGCAAGGGCTTCACCTCCGTCAACGTCGGGCTCAGGAAGGCGCTCGACCTCTACGCCAACCTGCGGCCCGTCCGCGCCCTTCCGAACGTCCCGGCGCGCTACCCGGAGCTGGACCTGGTCGTCGTCCGCGAGAACACCGAAGACCTCTACGCCGGCATCGAGCACGTTGTCGTCCCCGGCGTCGTCGAGAGCATCAAGATCATCACCGAGAAGGCTTCGACGCGCATCGCGCGCTTCGCCTTCGAGTACGCGCTGCGCGAGAACCGGAAGAAGATAACGGCCGTCCACAAGGCCAACATCATGAAGCTCTCCGACGGCCTCTTCCTCGAATGCTTCTACAACGTGTCGAAGGGGCACCCCGAGATCACGGCCGACGACAAGATAGTTGACAACGCCTGCATGCAGCTCGTCATGCGCCCCGAGCAGTTCGACATCATGCTGTTAGAGAACCTCTACGGCGACATCGTCTCGGACCTCTGCGCGGGCCTCATCGGCGGCCTCGGGCTCGTCCCCGGGGCTAACATCGGCGAGCTGGGCGCCGTCTTCGAGGCCGTCCACGGCTCGGCCCCCGACATCGCCGGCCAGAACATCGCCAACCCGACGGCCCTCCTCCAGTCCGGCATCCTCATGCTCCGCCACCTCGGCGAGCGCGAGGCGGCCGACCGCGTCGAGCGCGCCATGCTCAAGGTCTTCACCGAAGGCAAGGTCCGCACCCGCGACATCGGCGGCACGGCCCGCACCAACGACTTCGCCCGCGCCATCGTCGAGGCGATGGAGTAAGGGCGCGGGGGCCGCCCCATCCCGGGTAGTGGCCCCGTTACGTTGGGGATTCGTTACGGGGCGGCGCTCCGATAGCCCAACACCTCGGCCACCGACCAGACGTGATCGGTGAGCCCTTGCCTCATCGCGGGCGTCTCGCCCTTGAGTCCCCGGTGCTTACGG
>DATHBF010000052.1:0-18182 GCA_035296285.1 Pyrinomonadaceae bacterium
TGCTGGACCCCCACGGGGTGCCGGTGCCGGAGGGGACGGTCGGGGAGATGTACGTCGGGGGCGGGGGCGTGGCGCGCGGGTACCTGAACCGCGAGGGGCTGACGGCCGAGAGGTTCGTCGCCGACCCGTTCCGTGAGGGCGGGAGGCTCTACCGGACGGGAGACCTGGCGCGGCTGACGGCCGAGGGCGAGTTGGAGTACGTGGGGCGGGCCGACGAGCAGGTGAAGGTGCGCGGCTACCGCATCGAGCTCGGAGAGATAGAGGCGGCGCTGGCCGCGGTAGAGGGGGTGGAGGCGGCGGTGGTGCTGGCGAGGGAGGACGAGCCCGGTCAGAAGCGGTTGGTCGCCTACGTGACGCTGGAGGGCGAGAGCGGGGACGAGGTGCTGGCGGGGCTGCGTGCTGCGCTACAGAGCCGGCTGCCGGAGTACATGGTGCCGGCGCACTTCGTGGCGCTGGCGGGGCTGCCGCTGACGCCCAACGGTAAGGTGGACCGCAGGGCATTGCCGGCACCGGAGGCGGAGCATGCCTACTCGGCCCCGTACGTGGCGCCGCGCAATGAGGCAGAGAGGGCGATCTGCGAGGTCTGGCAGGATGTGCTCAAGTTCGAGCGGGTCGGCGTCGATGACAACTTCTTCACCCTGGGCGGGGACTCGATTCTGTCCATTCGCGTGGTGTCGCTGCTCAAGGCGCGCGGCGTCTCGGTAGAGATCAAGGACATCTTCCAGCACCAGACCGTCGCGCAGCTGGCTCGGCAGGCGGGGCAGGGTGCGGCCGCCCCGAACGAGCCGGAACTGGGACGGTTCGCGCTGCTGACGGAGGAGGAGCGCGCCGCGCTGGGTGACATCTACGAAGACGCCTACCCGATGTCGGCACTACAGTCGGGGATGGTCTTCCACACGCAGCTGGAACAGTTCGGCGGCATCTACCACGACATCATGGCGGAACACGTCCGCTGCCCCTGGGACGAGCAAAAGTTCGAGCGGGCGCTCCGGGCCTGCGTCGAGGAGCACCCCATCCTGCGCACAGGCTTCCTGCTCAACGGCAGGCGACCGTTGCAGGTCGTCTACAGGAGCGTCGAGCTGCCGCTGGAAGTAGAAGACCTGCGCGGCCAGTCCGACGAAGAGCAGGAGCTTTACTTAGCCGATTGGATGGAGCGGCGCAAGCGTCACGTCTTCGACTGGGAGCGGGGGCCGCTCTTCAGCGTCCACATCTTCCGCCGCACGGAGGAGAGCTTCCAGTTCGTCTTAAGCTTCCACCACTCAGTCCTCGACGGCTGGAGCCGCGCGGTGCTGACCACCGAGCTGTACAACCGCTACGAGCGGCTGCTCTCGGGCGGGGAGTTGGAAGGCGCCGGGATGGACCGGATGTACAGGGAGTTCGTGGCGCAGGAGCAGCGGGCGCTGGCCGACGCGTCGGCCAAGGGGTTCTTCGCAGAGATGCTGGAGGACGCGCCCGCGCGGCAACTCCCGAGGCGCAGGGCGGAGGGCGGCGTTGAAAGGTCTCAGGGGCGCGTCACGGTCGAGGCTTTCACCCCACTTTCGAACAGGCTGGTGGAGTTGGCGCGCCGGCTCGGGGTGCCGGTGCAGACGGTGCTCCTCGCCGGCCACTTCAAGGTGCTGGCGGCGATGAGCGGGCAGCGGCGCGTCGTCACCTGCGTGACCCACAGCGGGAGGCCGGAAGCAGCGAGGGCCGAGCGCAGCCTGGGCCTCTACCTCAACTCGCAGCCGCTCAGCCTGGAGCTGAATCAGGGGAGCTGGCGCGGGCTGATCGAGGCGGTGGCCGGCGTGAACGCCGCGAGCATGCGGTACCGCGGCTACCCTCTGTCGAAGATACAGCAGGACGTGGGCCTGTCCTTCGGCGAAGTGGGCTTCAACTACACGCACTTCCACGTCTACAGAGAACTGGGCGCGGCCGGCGGCGACACGTTCGAGACGCTGGGCTCATACGGCTTCGAGCAGACGAACTTCGACCTCGTGGCCGACGTGTCGCGGGCGGCGGCCGGCGAGATGATGTCATTGTCGCTGGTCTATGAGCGCCGGGCGTTCGACGACGAGCTGGTCGCGCGGCTGGGCCGGTATTACGTCAGGGCCTACGAGCTCATGCTCGAAGGGCTCGACGCGCCGCACCACGCCCACTCGCTGCTCGGCGAAGAGGAGACGCGCCGGCTGCTGGTGAGCTGGAACGACACCGCCGCCGACTTCCCCTCCGGCGTCACCATCCACGAGTTGTTCGAGGAGCAGGCGGGGCGCACGCCCGAGAAGGTTGCGGTGCGGAGCGGGTCGGCGGAGGTGAGCTACGGGGAGCTGAACGAGCGGGCGAACCGGCTGGCGCACTACCTGCGGCGCTTCGGGGTGGGGCCGGAGGTGAGGGTCGGCATCTGCATGGAGCGTTCGGCGGAGATGGTCGTCGGGCTGCTCGGCATCCTCAAGGCGGGCGGCGCCTACGTCCCGCTCGACCCCTCGTACCCGCTGGAGCGTTTGCAGTACATGATAGCGGACTCGCAGGTGCCGGTACTGCTGACGCAGGAGAGTCTGGAAGGCGAGCTGCCGTCGTGCCCGGCGAACGTCGTGCGCGTGGACGCGGACCGGGAGGGAATCGAGGCCGAGAGCGGTGAGAACCCGGCGCCGCTGGCGACTGAACAGAGCCTCGCCTACGTCATCTACACGTCGGGCTCGACGGGCAGGCCCAAGGGCGTGCTCGTTCAGCACGGCGGGATAGTGAACCTGGCGTACGCGCAAATCGAGATGTTCGAGGTGCGGCCAGAGAGCCGCGTCTTACAGTTCGCCTCGCAGAGTTTCGACGCCTCCGTGTCCGAGCTGTTCATGGCGCTTCTGGCGGGGGCGAGCCTCTGTCTGGCGCCGCGCTCGGCGCTGCTGCCGGGGCCGGCCATGCTGGAGCTGCTGAGGGAGCAGGAGGTCACGACCGTCACGCTCCCGCCCTCGGTCCTGGCGCTGTTGCCGCGTGAAGAACTGCCCCGCCTGCGCGTGTTGGCGGTGGCCGGAGAGCCGTGCCCGCCCGAGCTGATGAGGGCGTGGAGCGCGGGGCGAAAGTTCATCAACGCCTACGGGCCGACGGAGGCGACGGTCTGCGCCTCGATGCACGAATGCGACGCGGCCGACGAGGTGATGAGCATCGGCCGGCCGATGTCGAACACGCAGCTTTACGTGCTGGGCGCGCGGGGAGAGCTGGTGCCGCCGGGCGTCGCGGGCGAACTCCACGTCGGCGGCGCCGGCCTCGCGCGCGGCTACCTGAACCGCGGGGGGCTGACGGCCGAGAGGTTCGTGCCGAACCCGTTCGGCCGCGTGCCGGGCGCGCGGCTCTACCGCACGGGCGACCTCGCGCGCCACCTCGCCGACGGCACCGTGGAGTACCTCGGCCGCATCGACCAGCAGGTGAAGATACGCGGCTTCCGCATCGAGCTCGGGGAGATAGGGGCGGCGCTCGCCGCGCACCCGTCCGTGCGCGAGGCGGCGGCGGCCGTCCACGGTCTGGAAGGCGGCGAGCGCCGCCTCGTCGGCTACGTCGTCGCGGCGGACGGGCGCCAGCCGACGACGAGCGAGCTGCGCAACCACCTCAAGGAGCGCGTGCCCGAGTACATGGTGCCGTCGGCCTTCGTCGTGCTCGACGCGCTCCCCCTGACGGCGAACGGCAAGCTCGACCGGAAGGCCCTGCCGGCGCCCGACGCCTCGCGCCCCGCGCTCGACGAAGAGTTCCAGGCTCCGCGCGGCGAGCTGGAGCGGGCCATCTGCGAGGTCTGGCAGGATGCGCTCGGCGTCGAGCGCGTCGGCGTCAACGACAACTTCTTCGAGCTCGGCGGCCACTCGCTGCTGATGATGCGCGTGCTCAGCCGCCTGAGCGAACTGCTCCGGAGCGACCTTTCCATCGTCAACCTGTTCGAGTACCCGACCGTGCGGTCGCTGGCCGCGTACCTCGGCGGCAGGCGGGCGGCGGGTGAGGAGGCGGGCGAGGGGCAGGGCAGCCGGCACGGCGCCGCGAGGCGCGAGGCGCTTAGAGAGTTCTCGCGCGGGCGGCGGGGCGCGCGGCCGTCCGACTAACTGAGAGGTGGAGCAGGACATGGGCGACGCGGAGAGTTACGGCTACGAGGTGGCGATCATCGGCATGTCGGGGCGCTTCCCCGGCGCGCGCAACCTTGAGGAGTTCTGGCGCAACCTGCGCGAGGGCGCCGAGTCTATCTCCTTCTTCACCGACGAGGAGTTGCTGGCGGCCGGCTTGAGCCGCGCCCGCCTCGACGACCCCAACGCCGTGAAGGCCGGGGCCGTGCTCGACGACGTGGAGCTGTTCGACGCCCCGTTCTTCCGCTTCACCCCGCGCGAGGCCGAGATGATGGACCCGCAGCACCGCGTCTTCCTCGAAGAGGCTTGGTCGGCGCTGGAAGACGCCGGCTACGACGGGCGCCGCTGCGCGGGCCGCGTCGGCGTCTACGCGGGCGAGAGCATGAACTCTTACCTGCTGTGGAACCTCTACCCGCGCCGCGAGCTGATAGAGGCGGCCGGCACGATGCAGACCCTCATCGGCAACGACCGGGACTTCCTCGCCACGCACACCTCCTACAAGCTCGACCTGAAGGGGCCGAGCCTGAGCGTGCAGACGGCCTGCTCGACCTCGCTCGTCGCCGTCCACCTCGCCTGCCAGAGCCTCCTGGTCCGCGAGTGCGACACGGCGCTCGCGGGCGGCGTCTCCGTCAACGTGCCGCAGAAGCAGGGCGGGTACTACCGGGAGGGCGGCATCGTCTCGCCCGACGGCCGCTGCCGCGCCTTCGACGCGCGGGCGCAGGGCATGGTCAGGGGCAACGGCGTCGGCGTCGTCGTCCTCAAGCGGCTCGCGGACGCGCTCTCGGACGGCGACCACGTCTACGCCGTCATCAAAGGCTCGGCCGTCAACAACGACGGCAGCGTGAAGGTCGGCTTCACGGCCCCGAGCGTCGAAGGCCAGGCCGCCGTCATCGAAGAGGCCCAGACGGTGGCGGGCGTCGAGCCCGAGAGCGTCACGTACGTCGAGGCGCACGGCACCGGCACCGCGCTCGGCGACCCCATCGAGGTCGCGGCCCTCACGCGGGCGTTCCGCGCCGGAGGCGCCCGCGCCAAACAGTTCTGCGCCATCGCCTCGCTGAAGACGAACATCGGCCACCTCGACGCGGCGGCCGGCGTCGCCGGACTCATCAAGGCCGTGCTCGCGCTCAGGCACGGGGAGATTCCGCCGAGCCTTCACTTCACGAGCCCGAACCCGAACATTGACTTCGCGGAGAGCCCCTTCTTCGTCAACGCCGAGCTGAGGGCGTGGGGGCCGAACGGCGGGCCGCGCCGCGCGGGCGTCAGCTCCTTCGGCATCGGCGGGACGAACGCGCACGTCGTACTCGAAGAGGCGCCGGCCGCCCGGCCTTCGGCGAGCACGAAGCCCGCCCACCTCCTGACGCTCTCGGCGAAGACGGCGACGGCGCTGGAGCAGGCGACCCGGAACCTCGCCGAGTTTCTCGAACGCCACCCGGAAGAGAGCGTCGCCGACGTGGCCTACACGCTCCAGGTGGGGCGGCGCGAGTTCGGCCACCGCCGCGCGCTCGTGGCCTCAAGCGTGGAAGAGGCCGCGGCGGCGCTGCGCGGGCTCGATTCGAGGCGCGTGCACGCGGGCGAGGCCGGCGAGGAAGAGGAGCGCGAGGTCGTCTTCATGTTCTCGGGCCAGGGCTCGCAGTACGTCGGGATGGGGCGCGGGCTCTACGAGGCCGAGCCGCTGTTCCGCGAAGAGATGGACCGCTGCGCGGGACTGCTCAAGGCCCGGCTCGGCTTCGACCTGCGCGAAATGCTCTACCCGCCTGCGGCGGGCGAAGCCGAGGCCGCCGCGCGGCTCGCCGAGACGCGCGCGACGCAGGCGGCGCTGTTCGCCGTCGAGTACGCGCTCGCAAGGCTGTGGATGAGTTGGGGCGTGCGCCCGGCGGCGGTCATCGGCCACAGCGTGGGCGAGTTCGCCGCGGCGTGCGTGGCCGGCGTCTTCTCGCTCGAAGACGCGCTCATGCTCGTGGCCGAGCGCGGCCGCCTCATGCAGCAGGCGCCCGAGGGCGCGATGCTCGCCGTCCAGCTCCCGGAGGCCGACGTGCTGCCGCTGCTCGGCGAAGGGCTCAGCCTGGCCGCCGTCAACGCCCCCTCGATGTGCGTCGTCTCGGGCGGGGCGGAGGCGGTCGGGCGGGTCGAGCGGGAGTTGACGGAAAGGGGAGTCGTCTGCCGCCGCCTGCACGTCTCGCTCGCGCTGCACTCGTCGGCAATGGATGAGGCGGTCGCGCCCTTCGTCGAGCGCGTGAAGGGGGTCGCGCTCGGCGCGCCGCAACTGCCCTACGTCTCGGCGCTGACGGGAAGGGCGGCGGGGGCGGAAGAGTTGACTGACCCGCAGTACTGGGGCCGTCACATCCGACACGCGGTGCGCTTCGCCGACGGCGTCGCCGAACTGTTGAAGGAGCCGGGGCGCGTGCTTCTGGAGATAGGGCCGGGGCAGACGTTGTGCGCGCTGGCCCGGCAGCAGACGGGCGGCGCGCACGCGCCCCACGCCGTCCTCGGCTCGCTGCGTCACCCGCACGACGGCCGGTCCGACCCGGGCTACCTGCTGAACACGTTGGCGCAGCTCTGGACGGGCGGCGTGCGGGTCGAATGGCCTTCGCTGCACGCGCACGAGCCGCGCCGCCGCGTGCGCCTGCCGACCTACCCGTTCGAGCGGGGGCGCTACTGGGTGGACGCGCCCGCGGCGGGGCAGCCGGAAGCCGCGTCCGCGTCCGCACTCAGAAGGTCTGACGTGGCGGATTGGTTCTACGTTCCGAGTTGGAAGCCGTCGCCGCGGTCTCGTCCGCGCCGCCCGGCCGAAGGCGAGTGCCGACGTGTGGTGTTCGCCGACGGCTGCGGCGTCGGCGACGCGCTGGCCGAGCGACTGCGCGCGCGGGGCGAGCGCGTCATCACGGTCACGCCGGGCGAGGGCTTCCGGCGCGACGGCGACCGTTTCGTCATCGACCCGCGCCGCGCCGAGGACTACGACGCGCTGGCGCGCGACCTGTGCGAGGGCGGGGAGGCGCCGGACGCGGTCGCACACCTCTGGTCCCTGACCGACGAAGGGGGCGCGCCGCCTTCGCGGGCGCGCTTCGAGCGCGTGCAGGAGTCGGGTTACTACAGCGTGACGCGCCTGCTCCGCTCACTCCGGAGGCAAGGCGCGGGCGGGGCACTGAGACTCGACCTCGTCGCCAACAACCTTTTTGAAGTTACCGGCGGCGAGGAACTGGTCCCCGAAAAGGCGACGTTGCGCGGCCCGGCCGTCGTCGCCCCGCAGGAATATCCCGGCGTGGTCTGTCGGTGCCTGGACACGGACCTCGCGCCCGGCGACCCGCAGGCCCGCGCCTCCCTCGTCGAACAGTTGCTCGGCGAGCTGGGCGCGGAAGCCGCCGACACGGCCGTGGCCTACAGGCGCGGCCGGCGCTACGTGCAAGGCTACGAGCCGGTCAGGCTCGAAGCATCCGACGAGGCGCGAACGCCCCTGCGGCGGCACGGAGTCTATCTAATCACGGGCGGCCTCGGCGGCGTGGGGCTGGCGCTGGCGCGACACCTGGCCGGGTCGGTGCAGGCGCGGCTGGCCCTCGCCGGCCGCTCCGCGTTTCCCGCGCGGACCGACTGGGGGCTGTGGCTCGACGAGCACGAGGAGTCCGACCCGGTCAGCGTGAAAATACGCCGACTGCTTGAGATCGAGCAGCTCGGCTCCGAGGTCCTGGTGCTGTGCGCGGACGTGACCGACCCCGAGGCGGTGGCCCGCGCCCTGGCGGCGGTCGAAGGGCGCTTCGGCGCCCTGCACGGCGTCGTCCACGCCGCCGGCTCCGTCGGCCTCCAGACCTTCAGCGAGATAGGTCAGGCGACGACCTCACAGGCCGAGGAGCAGTTCGCCGCGAAGGTTCACGGCCTGCTGGCGCTCTCACAGGCCCTCTCCGGCCAGACCCTCGATTTCTGCCTCCTCACCTCCTCCCTGTCGGCGATTCTCGGCGGCCTCGGCTTCGCCGCCTACAGCGCCGCGAACCTCTTCATGGACTCTTTCGTGCGGTGGAGGAACCGCTCCGGCGGCACGCACTGGACGAGCGTTGACTGGGACGGCTGGCGGCTGACGGACGAGCCCCCCGCGACCGCCGGCCTCGGGGCGACCGTCAGCGAATACACGATGGGTCCGGCGGAGGCGTGCGAGGCTTTCGACCGCATCCTCGCCGAAGGCAGCCTCGGCCAGGTGGTCGTCTCTTCCGGCGACCTCCACGTGCGCCTCCGACAGTGGGTCGGGCGCGAGCCGACGCCCGAGCGCGCGGACGGCGCCGGGACGGCCCACGCGCGCCCGGACCTCGCGACGCCATACGCCGCCCCGCGCGGCGAGCTGGAGACGGAGCTGGCTCGGATTTGGCAGGGGCTTTTCGGCATCGAGCGCGTCGGCGTCAACGACGACTTCTTCGAGCTGGGCGGCGACTCGCTGCTCGCCATGCAGCTCGCCGCGCACCTGCTCAAGTCGCTCGGAGTCGAGCTGCCTTTACGCAGCCTCTTCGAGGCGCCGACGGTGGCGGGCCTCGCCGCCGTCATCGAGCAGACGCGGCCGGAGGCGGAGGAGGACGAAGAGATGGAGCGATTGCTGAACGAGATCGAGGCGCTCTCACCCGACGAGCTGCGGGCGAGCCTGCCGCGTGAACTGCGGCCGGGCGACGAGGCGAACCAGAACGGGTGACACCGGACTTGCATGAACACTTCGACCGGCCCCGTACGCAGGCGGCCCGGTCGTCGTAGGGCGATCATAATGAAAGACTTGTCAGAAAGAATCTCGGGCCTCTCGCCCGAGCAGCGCGCACTCTTCGAGGCCCGCCTCAAGCTCGGGAAGCGCCAGAAGGGTGCCGCCGCCGCCGGCCCGCAGCCCATCCCACTCCGCGCCGACCGCGACCGCGCGCCGCTCTCGTTCGCCCAGGCCCGCCTCTGGTTCATGGAGCAGTTGATGCCGGGCGGCTCCGCCTACAACTTGCCGGCGGCCTTGCGCCTCTCGGGACGCCTCGACGTGGACGCCCTCGGCCGCAGCTTCGACGAGATCGTGCGCCGGCACGAGGCGCTGCGCACCACCTTCGCCGAGGAAGGCGGGCAGGCCGTGCAGCGCATAGCCCCGCGGCTCTCCGTCCCGCTCCGCGTCATAGACCTCACGTCGCTCCCCGAGGCCGAGCGCGAGCGCGAGGCCGTGCGCCTCGCCACCGAGGAGGCGCGGACGCCCTTCGACCTCTCCGCGGGGCCGCTCGCGCGCGCCTCGCTGCTGCGCCTCGCCCCCGAGGAGCACGTCCTGCTCTTCACGCTCCACCACGTCATCTCCGACGGCTGGTCGATGGGCGTGCTCGTGCGCGAGACGGCCGCCCTCTACGGGGCGTACGCCGCGGGGCTCCCCTCGCCGCTGCCGGAGCTGGAGATTCAGTACGCGGACTTCGCCGCCTGGCAGCGCGAGTGGCTGCGGGGCGAGGTGCTTGAGAAGCAGCTCGCCTACTGGAGGCGGAAGCTGGGCGGCGCCCCGCCCGTGCTTGAGTTGCCGACCGACAGGCCGCGCCCGGCGTCGCAGACCTTCCGCGGGGCGTCGCTCCAATTCTCGCTCCCGCGCGACGTGAGCGAGCGCCTCAAGGCGCTGGCCCGCGAAGAGGGCTCGACTCTCTTCATGACTCTGCTGGCCGCCTTCCAGCTCCTGCTCGCGCGCCACACGGGGCAGGAGGACGTTGTCGTCGGCACGCCCATCGCTAACCGTAAACGCGCGGAGGTCGAGCCGCTCATCGGCTTCTTCGTCAACACGCTGGTGCTGCGCACGGACCTCTCGGGGCGCCCGACCTTCCGCGAACTGCTCGGGCGCGTGCGCGAGACGACGCTCGGCGCGTACGCCAACCAGGACCTGCCCTTCGAGCGGCTGGTCGAGGAGTTGCGGCCCGAGCGCGACCTCGGCCGCAACCCCCTCTTCCAGGTCATCTTCGCCCTGCAGAACGCGCCGGTGCCGCCCCCGGAACTGTCCGGCCTGACGCTGCGCCCGCAGGAGTACGAGAGTGCCGCGACGCGTTTTGACCTGGAAGCCCACCTGTGGGATACGCCCGCCGGCCTGGGCGGCGTGCTCATCTACAGCACGGACCTCTTCGACGAGTCCACGGCGCGGCGCCTCGGGCGACACTACGGGAGGCTGCTCGCCGAGGCGGCCGAGGACCCGAACCGCCGCGTGACCAACTACCCGATGCTCGACGAGGAGGAGTTGGCCCGGCTCCTCTCCGGCTGGGGCCAGCCCGCGACGCAATACCCGGGGCAGGCGTGCCTGCACGAGCTCTTCGAGTCGCATGCGGGGCGCAGCCCCGACTCGGTCGCCCTCTCCTTCGGCGGGAGCGCCCTCACCTACGGGGAGCTGAACGAGAGGGCCAACCGCCTCGCACACTGCCTGCGCGAGCGGGGCGTCGGCCCCGACACCCTCGTCGCGCTGTGCCTGGAGCGCTCGCCCGAGATGGTCGTCGCCATCCTCGCCGTGCTCAAGGCCGGGGGAGCCTACGTCCCCTTCGAGCCCACGCAGCCGCAGGAGCGCCTCGACCACATGCTGGCGGACTGCTCGCCGGCTCTGGTGCTCACTCAGTCCGAGCTGCGCGGGCGGCTCGCCTCCGCCGGCCTGCCGGTCCTGCTCCTCGACGAGCAGGAGCAGGAGCTAGCCTCCTACCCCTCCTCCGACCTACCCGCGGGCGAGGCAGGGCTGACGGACGCCCACCTGGCCTACGTCATCTACACCTCCGGCTCGACGGGACGGCCCAAGGGCGTGATGGTCGAGCACCGGCAGGTCCGCCGCCTGCTCGACTCCACCGACTCGGACTTCGGCTTCTCAGAGCGGGACGTGTGGACGATGTTCCACTCCTACGCCTTCGACTTCTCCGTCTGGGAGCTGTGGGGGGCGCTTGCCTACGGGGGCCGCCTCGTCCTGGTGCCGTCGCTCGTCGCGCGCTCGCCCGAGGAGTTCTACCGGCTACTGGTCGAAGAGCGGGTGACGGTGCTGAACCAGACTCCGACGGCGTTTACGCAGCTGATGGCGGTGGACGCTGCCCGAGGCGGGGAGCTTCGGCTGCGGGCGGTCGTCTTCGGAGGCGAGGCGCTGACGCTGTCGGAGCTGCGGGGCTGGGTCGAGCGGCGGGGAGACGAGCGGCCGCAGCTCGTCAACATGTACGGCATCACGGAGACGACCGTCCACGTCACCTACCGCCGCCTGACGAGGGAGGATATCGAGGGCGGGGCCGGGAGCGTCATCGGGCGGCCGCTCTCTGACCTGCGGGTCTACCTACTGGACCCTTACGGGGTGCCGGTGCCTGAGGGGGTGGTGGGGGAGATGTACGTGGGCGGCGGGGGCCTGGCCCGAGGGTACCTGAACCAGCCGGGGCTGACGGCGGAGAGGTTCATCCCGCACCCGTTCGGCGAGACGGCGGGGGCGCGGCTCTACCGCACGGGCGACCTCGCGCGCTACCTCGCCGACGGCGACATCGAATACTTAGGGCGGGCCGACAATCAGGTCAAGGTCAGGGGCTTCCGCATCGAGCTGGGCGAAGTGGAGTCGCTGCTCTCGCGGCACCCTTCGGTGCGCGAGAGCGTGGTCGTGGCGCGCGAGGAGACGGCGGGCGACAGGCGGCTCGTCGCTTACGTCGTCCCGCAAAGCGACCGGGCGGGGGCGGGCGAGCAGTCGTCCGCGTGGCAGGAACAGCACGTCTCGCACTGGCGGCTGCTCTACGATGAGACTTACAGCCAGGCGCCCGCGCAGGCCGACCCGTCCTTCCACATCATCGGGTGGAACAGCAGTTACACGGGGCAGCCCATCGCCGCCGACGAGATGCGCGAGTGGCGCGACGCGACGGTCGAACGCATCCTCTCGCTGCGGCCGAGGCGCGTCCTCGAAATCGGCTGCGGGACGGGCCTCCTGCTGCTGCCCCTCGCGCCGCACTGCGAGGCGTACTGGGGCACAGACTTCTCGAAAGTCACGCTCGACTTCGTGCGGCAACGACTGAACGAGCAGGAGCCGTATCCGTCTCAGGTGAGGCTGCTGGAGCGTATGGCCGACGACTTCGAGGGGGTCGAGGCGGGCTCTTTCGATGTCGTCGTGCTTAACTCGGTGGTGCAGTACTTCCCGGGCCTGGATTACCTCCTGCGCGTGATCGAGGGCGCGGTAAAAGCTTTGAGGCCGGGCGGCGTCATCTTCCTCGGCGACGTGCGCGACCTGCGTCTGCTGGATGCGCTCCACACCTCCGTCCAGCTCCATCAAGCCTCGCCGTCGCTGGACGTGGGCGAGCTGCGGCGGCGCGTGCAGAAGCAGACGGCAGACGAGGAGGAACTGCTCATAGACCCCGCCCTCTTCGACGCGCTCAGGGAATACTTCCCTCGGATCAGCCAGGTCGAAGTAAGGCTCAAGCGCGGTCGCCACCATAACGAGCTGACGCGTTTCCGCTACGACGTGCTCCTGCGCGTCGAGACGGACGGCGCCCCGGTCGCCGAGTGCCGCGTCGTCGATTGGCATGAGGAGGGGCTGAGTCTGCCACTCGTTCGGAAGCTTCTGGCCGAGACGCGGCCCGAGGCTTTATGGGTCAGGGGCGTGCCGAATGCGCGCGTGTCTGCCGAGACGGAGGCCGTCAGGCTGCTCGACGACGGCGCCGCCTCGCGGACGGTCGGCGAGCTGCGCACGGCGCTCCGCTCCTTTGAAGGCGCGGGGGTTGACCCGGAAGACGCATGGTCGCTGGCCGACGGCCTGCCTTACGCGGCGGACGTTCGCTGGTCGGACGACGGGGGAGGGGCGCGCTTCGACATCGTGTTGCGGCGGCAGGCCGCGCCCCCTGCGGACACGCGCGGCGCCGCCCTGCCGCCTCTGCCCCGGGCGCAGACGGCGCGCAAACCCCTGGGCGTCTACGTCAACAACCCTTTGCGCGGCATGTACGCGCAGCAGCTCGTGCCGCAGTTGCGCAGCTTCGTCAAAGAGCGGCTGCCGGAATACATGGTGCCGTCGCACTTCGTCGTTCTGGAGCGGTTGCCCCTGACGCCGAACGGCAAGCTCGACAGGCGCGCTCTTCCCGCTCCCGACCAGACGCGCTCGGACCCGGGCGTGGGTTATCTGGCGCCGCAGACGGCGAGTGAGAAGACCTTGTGCGACATCTGGACGAGCGTGCTGAATGTTGACCGCGTCGGCGTCCACGACAACTTCTTCGAGCTGGGCGGCAACTCGCTGCTCGCCATGCGCGTGATGACGCGCGTCCGCTCGCTCTTCGGGGCCGACCTCCCGCTGCGCGACCTCTTCCTCTATCCCACCCTCTCGGGCTTCGCCGAGCGCCTGGACTCCGCCTCGCGGCCGGCGCCGCCGCCCATCCTCCCCGCGGACCGGAGCCTCCCTCTGCCGCTCTCCTATCCGCAGCAGCGGCTCTGGGTCATCGACCAGATCGACGGCGGGAGCACGCAGTACAACATGCCGGCGGCGCTGCGGCTGACGGGCCGGCTCGACCGTGACGGGCTGCGGCGGGCGCTGGGCTCTCTGGTGGAGCGGCACGAGGTGCTGCGGACGACCTGCGTGTCGGAAGGCGGCGCGCCGGTGCAGGTCATCAACCCGGCCCGCCCCTTCGAGCTGCCGCTGGCGGACCTCTCCGGCTTACCCGCGGCGGAGCGTGAGGCGGAAGTGAAGCGGCTGGCGCGCGAGGAGGCGCTCCGCCCCTTCGACCTCTCGCGAGACCTGATGCTGCGGGCCGCCCTCCTCACCCTGGGCGACGGGGAGCACGTGCTGCTCCTGACCCAGCACCACATCGCGAGCGACGGCTGGTCACTCAACATCCTGGTGCGTGAACTCGGCGCACTCTACGCCGCCTACTCCGAGGGGCTGCCCGACCCGCTGCCGCCGCTCCCCGTCCAGTACGCCGACTACGCCGTCTGGCAGCGCCGGTGGCTTCAGGGCGAGGTGCTTGAGCGCGAGCTCGACTACTGGCGCCGCCAGCTCCGGGGCGCCCCGGCGGTGCACTCGCTGCCGCTACTAGGCGAGCGCCCGGCGCGGCAGGGCTACGCCGGCGCCACACACTGGCAGCGGCTCGACGCCGGGCTGATGGCGGAGCTGCGCTCGCTGGCAAGGCGCGAGGGCGTGACGCTGTTCATGCTGCTGGAGTCGGCTTTCGCGCTGCTCGTGGCGCGCTACAGCCGTGAGCCGGACGTGGTGGTCGGCACCCCGACGGCGGGGCGGGTACTGGAGGAGGTGGAGGGGCTGGTCGGCTTCTTCATCAACAACCTGGCGCTGCGCAGCCGGTTCGAGCCGGGCGAGAAGTTCCGCGATTACCTCTGGCGGCAGCATCGCGCGGCGGCCGAGGCGTACGCGCACGAGCACGTGCCGTTCGAGACGGTGGTCGAGGGGCTGAACCCGGAGCGGAGCTTCAGCCACGACCCCATCTTCCAGCTCGTCTTCATCGTCGATGAGGGTGGGGCCGGGCGCGGGCTGCGGCTGCCCGGGCTGGAGCTGGGACTGGTGGCGGCCGAAGGCGGCGCGGCGAAGGTGGACCTGGAGGTGATGGTGGCGCCCGGTGAGGGCGAAGGGGTGGTGAGTTGGACGTACCGGACGCAGTTGTTCAGCGGGGGAATGGTGGAAGGTCTGGCGGGCGCGTACGAGCGGCTGCTGCGGGGCGTGGCCGGTGACGCAGGGCGGGGCGTGTACGAGTACGAGCTGGTGGGAGAAGGGGAGGCCGGGGCGCTGCTGAGGGCCGGGCGCGGGAGCGAGGAGCCGTACCCGCTCGACCTCTGCGCGCACGAACTCTTCTCACTCCGGGCGCGGCAGACCCCCGACGCCGTGGCGGTCACTTACGGCGCTCACGGCCTGAGCTACAGGGAGCTGGAGGAGAAGTCCTCGCGCCTCGCCCGCTACCTGTCGGAGGCGGGGGTGGGCGCGGAGTCGCGCGTCGGCATCCACCTGCGGCGCTCGCCCGAAATGCTCGTCGCGCTGCTCGGCGTGCTGCGCGCCGGGGCCGCGTACGTCCCGCTGGAGGCGGGGCTGCCTGAGCAGAGGCTCCAGTACATGCTCTCGGACTCGGGCGTCGAATGGGTGCTCGTCGAGTCAGGGTTGATGGGGGGCCTGCCGCTCGGGGGCGTGGACGTGGTGGTGATGGACGGCGCGAGCACCGACCCCGGGTGGCTGGAGGAGTTCGCGCCGGCCGGAGAGCACGAGACGCGCCCGACGCCCGACAGCCTGGCTTACATCCTCTACACGTCGGGCTCGACGGGGCAACCGAAGGGCGTGATGGTCGAGCACAGGGGGCTCACCAACTACCTCTCGCACGCCGCGGCAACTTATCTCGGGGGCGACGTAGAGGGCTCGGTCGTCAACTCGCCTCTGGGCTTCGACGCGACGCTGACGACGCTGCTCGCCCCGCTCGTGGCCGGCAGGAGTGTGGAGCTGCTGCCCGACGACGGGCAGACGATGGAGCTGCTGGCGGAGCGCCTCTTCGGCGAGAGGCCGCTACTCTTCAAGCTGACGCCGGCCCACCTCGAAGCCCTCCGGTACGTCGAGCGGCCGGCGGACGCCGGGGAGGCCGCCCACGTCATCGTCGTCGGCGGCGAGCAACTCGGCGCCCGGCTGCTGGAGAGGTGGAAGCGGGAGCTGCTGCCTGCGGCCACGTTCGTCAACGAGTACGGGCCGACGGAGGCGGTCGTCGGCTGCACCGTCTGGACGTTGTCTGACGAGGCGGGGCTCTCGGAACTGGAGGGCAGGGCGGCTGCGCCCATCGGGCGGCCGATTGGTAACACGCAGGTCTACGTGCTGGGCGAGGCGGGGGGCTTGCAGCCGCGCGGCAGCGTCGGCGAGCTCTACATCGGCGGGGCGGGCGTGGCGAGGGGTTATGTCAATCAGGAGGGGATGAGTGGCGGGCGGTTCACCCCCGACCCGTTCGGCGGCGAGGGAGGCGGGAGGCTGTACCGGACCGGCGACCTGGTGCGGTGGCTCGACGGCGGAGAACTGGCGTTCGTCGGGCGGCGCGACGAGCAGGTGAAGGTGCGCGGCTACCGTGTAGAGCTAGGCGAGATCGAACAGCAGTTGGCGAGTGTGGAGTGGGTGAAGGCGGCGGCGGCCGTGGCGCGCGAGGACGAGCCGGACCGCAAGCGCCTCGTCGCCTACGTCGTGACGGAGAGCGGCGCCGGAGTCGGCAGGGGCGAGGCGGATGTGGCCGGCGAACTGCGGCAGGCGTTAGCCGCGAGGCTGCCGGAGTACATGGTGCCTTCCGCGTTCGTGGCTCTCGACAGCCTGCCGCTGACGCCCAACGGGAAGGTGGACCGCAAGGCGCTCCCCGCCCCCGACTCGGAGCAGGCACACCCCGCGGTCTATGTGGCCCCGCGCAACGCCGTCGAGCGGGCCATCTGCGAGATCTGGCAAGAGGTCCTGAGGCGCGAGCGGGTCGGCATCGAAGACAACTTCTTCACCCTGGGCGGCGACTCGATTCTGTCCATCCGCGTGGTGTCGCTGCTCAAGGGGCGCGGCGTCCGGCTCGACATCAAGGACATCTTCCAGCACCAGACGGTCGCGCAACTGGCGCTGCAAGCGCGGCAGGCGTCGGCCGCGGCCGAGGAGCCTGGCCTGGAGCCGTTCGCGCTGCTGACGGAGGAAGAGCGTAGCGCGCTGGGTGACGAGTACGAGGACGCCTACCCGATGTCGGCGCTGCAAGCCGGCATGGTCTTCCACACCCAGCTCGAAAACTTTAGCGGCGTCTACCACGACATCGTGGCCGAGCACGTGAAGTGCCCTTGGGACGAGGAGTCCTTCGCGCGGGCGCTGGCCGCCTGCTTCCACGAGCATCCCGTCCTGCGCACCGGCTTCCTGCTGAATGGCGAGCGCCCCTTGCAGGTCGTGCACAGGAGCATCGAGCCGCCGCTGGAGGTCGGAGACCTGCGCGGCCTCTCGGATGAAGAGCAGGAACTCTACCTCTCCGACTGGATGGAGCAGCGCAAGCGCCACGTCTTTGAATGGGAGCGCGGCCCGCTCTTCCAGGTCAACATCTTCCGCCGCACCGAAGAGAGCTTCCAGTTCGTCTTAAGCTTCCACCACTCCGTCTTAGACGGCTGGAGCCGCGCCGTCTTCACCACCCAACTCTACAACCGCTACGAGCGGCTGCTCGGCGGCGGCGGGGTGGAAGGGGCCGAGGCGGATTGGACCTACAGGGACTTCGTGGCGCAGGAGCAGCGGGCGCTGGCCGACCCGGAGGCGAAGCGGCACTTCGCCCGCATGCTCGAAGACGCCCCGGCCCAGCAACTCCCACGGCTCAAGCCCGCCGGCGTCGGCCGCGGCGGAGGGGCGCGCGAGAATGGCGTGATCGCCGTGGAGGCGTTCGCCCCCCTGTCGGGGAGGCTGGTGGAGCTGGCCCGCCGCCTCGGCGTCCCCGTGCAGTCGGTGCTGCTCGCCGCACACTTCAAGGTCGTCTCGACCGTCAGCGGCCAGCGGCGCGCAGTCACCTGCGTCACGCAGAACGGGAGGCCCGAGACGGCGGCCGCGGAGCGCAGCCTCGGCCTCTACCTGAACTCGCTGCCGCTCAGCCTTGAGCTAAGAGGGGGGAGCTGGCGAGAGTTGATCGCGCAGGTGAACGGGCTCGCCACGGCGAGCATGGGGTACCGCGGCTACCCGCTCTCGAAGGTCCGGCAGGAGCTGGGCTGGCCCTTCGAGGAGGTGCTCTTCAACTACACCCACTTCCACGTCTTCAACGACATGACGCGCAGCGAGGAGCGGACGTTGCAGCCGCTGGGCGGCGCGGCGTTCGAGCAGACGAACTTCGAGCTGCTGGCCGACTTCTCCCGCGCCGCCTCCGACGACGCCATCTACCTGTCGCTGGTCTACGACCGCCAGGTCTTCGACGACCGGCTGGTCGGGCGCCTGGGCGGCTACTACGCCCGCGCCTTCGAGCTCATACTCGACGGCCTCGACGAGCCGCACCACACCCTTCCCGTCCTCCCCGAAGAGGAGCTGCGGCGGCTGCCCGGCTTCGACCAGGCCGAGGCCGAGTTCCCCGGCACGCACTGCCTGCACGAGCTGTTCGAGGCGCAGGCCGCTCGCTCCCCCGACTCCCCGGCCCTCACCTTCGAGGGCTCTCGCCTCACCTACGGGGAGCTGAACGGGCGGGCCAACCGGCTGGCGCACCACCTGCG
>DATHBF010000053.1:0-1978 GCA_035296285.1 Pyrinomonadaceae bacterium
ACTTCCGGCCAAAGCCCCCGGCGCGATGTTTTGTAGGACTGCAACTTCCGCGGTCGCCAAAGCCTTTTCCCCCTTGTTCGCCCCTCAGGCCGCTCACTACGGCAAACGGAGTGCCGCCGCGAAAAAGCGGAAGGCCCGGCGCGCTGAATCGTGCGCCGGGCCTTCCGCTTAAAAACCCTTCGGGCCGTCTCAGCTCGCGGAGACGGTGGTGCTCGTCGCGGCGCTGCCCTGCGGCTGCGCGGCCGGCTTGTAGTAGAGGATGCGGTTGCAGTTCTCGCACTGGATGATCTCTTCGGCGCGTCGTATCTCGGCCATCGCCTGGGGCCGCAGCGACATGAAGCAGGCCGAGCAGGAGCTGCTGCGGGCCTCGGCCACGGCGACGCCGTCGCGGATGCGGCTGCTGATGTAGTTGTAGAGCCGCTTGGCGTTCGGCGGGAGCGCCGCGAACATCCGCTCGCGCTCGACGGCCGCCGCCTCAAGCTCCTTCGACTGCGCGCCCGTCTGCGACTCGAAGGCGACGAGCTGTTCGTCGCGCTCTTCGCGCATGCGTGCGAACTCGGGCTCGCGCTCGGCCAGTTCCTTCTCGGCCTGCTCGAACTGCTCCATCTGTTCGAGAATCTTGGTCTCCAAATCCGAGATGTGCTTGCGTGCCGCGTCGCGTTCGCGGATGGCCGCCTCGTAGACCTTGGCGTTGGTGGAAGACATCAGGTCGCGCTCGGCCTTCTCGGCGCGGGTGCGCTGCTCGGCCATCTCCTTCTCAAGTTGGGCGCGGGCTGCGCGGGCGGCGTCGCGGCGCTGTTCGAGCCCCTTAAATTCAAAGGCGCGCTGATCGAACTCCTTCTCGATCTCGGCGCGCCTTTGGGGGATTGCGTCCAGCTCGGCCTTTAGCCTGCGGATGCCTGTGTCCGCGTTCTGTAAAGCGATCAACTGCTCCAATTCCGCTTTCACGTTAGCTTTTCTCCTGAAAACATCAGAACGATCAATGCGCCTCGCGCGCCGTCATTGTATGACCCCACATTCTCTCAGAACGGGCCGCGCGAGACAAGCGAGGGGCGCTCAGCGGTTACCGCCCAAGCTCAAGACAACTTTGCCGAATGTCTCGTTCGACTCAAGGCGCGCGTAGGCTTCGTTGACGCGTCCGAGCGTGAAGGATGAGTCGAGGACGGGGCGGACGAGGCCGCGCCCGAATAAGGGGAGGACGTGAGCGGCGAAGAGGCGGACGGCGCGCGCCTTCTCCTCGTGCGAGCGGGCGCGCAGCACGGTCCCGGTGATGCTGAGACGCTTCGCCATGACCTTGCCGAAGTTGAGCGCGGCCGTAGAGCCGCCGAGCGTGCCGACCAGCATGAGGCGGCCGCGCGGGGCGAGCGCGTCGAGGCTCGCGTCGAGGTAGGAGGCGCCGACGAGGTCGAGGACGACGGCGACGCCCACGCCCTTCGTCCATTCGCGCACGGCCCCGGCGAACGCGCGCGGGTCGTCCCCGACGGCGACGCCTTCATCGAGGCCGAAGGCGCGCGCCCGCTCAAGCTTCCCGGCCGTGCGCGCCGTGCCGTAGACGGCGCCCGCGCCCGCGGCCCGCGCGAGCTGCACGGCCGCCGTCCCCACGCCCGACCCGGCGGCGTGGACGAGCACCGACTCGCCCGCCTGCAAGCGCGCCTGCGTGAACAGCGCGTCGTGGGCGGTGATGAAGACTTCGGGCACGGCCGCCGCCTCTTCAAAGCTCAAGCCTTCGGGTATCTCCGCCAGATGACTCTCGGGCACGACGACGTACTCGGCCTGCGCGCCGCCGGCCGTGATGCCGAAGACGCGCTGCCCGGCCTTCCAGGCGCGGGCGTCTTCGCCGGGCTGTTCGACCTCGCCCGCGAACTCAAGGCCGGGGATGTCGCGGGGCGCGCCGGGCGGCGCGGGGTAGTGGCCGCGTCTCTGCAAGAGGTCTGCGCGATTCAGCCCGGCGGCCCTCACGCGCACGCGGACGCGGTCG
>DATHBF010000054.1:0-10978 GCA_035296285.1 Pyrinomonadaceae bacterium
GTGTAGGATTTCTAACGTCTATCGCTTCCTGATCTTCGGCTTCACCCTGCTGTTCCTGACGCGCGAGTGCTTCTTCCAGGGCAGTGCCGGAAAAATCAAGATTCAGCTTGCGAAAGGTTGACTGCCGCTTCCCGGCTTTGAAGGGCACGACCTCACGCACCGGCGGAAATTCTTTCGACACGGGACCGCACCTCCTTCCAAAGACCCTTATAAGCGACCGCGCCTTTCGAGTCGGGCGCGGTTAAATTAATTGGGGCCTTCTGGCCCGGGCTCTCCATAACTCTCACGTTATCAGGGATTACGGTATCAAAGACGAGTTCAGGGTAGGCCGCGCGGAGCGTATCCAGAGCCTCTTTACAAACGCGCTTACGCGAGTCGAAGCGGGCCAAGAAGAAACCTAAAAGGGTAGGGAATTGGCTCTTCGTCAGGTTGCGCGCGCGCTGGAGTTGCCGCGTCAACTGGATGGTCCCGTCCACGGATAAAACGTCGGCCTGGACGGGGCATATGACGAAGTGGCTGCCGACCTGTGCCATCGAGACGAGGGTGCCGAAAGAGGGGTCGGTATCTATGAAAATGTAGTCGTAAGGGGAATCGTCCCAACTCTCGAAGAATTCGCGCAGGGCGGGCACGGCTTCGAGCGGGTTGGCGCGGTCTATCTGGTCATTCTTGGACGAGCTGGGGATAATGTCAATCTGGAAATCCTTGTAACGTATGGGCTTAACCAACTCCTGAAAGGCCGCGTCGCCCTTCAGCCAGGAGATTAGAATGCCGTGCTCTGTGTCCGGCGCCCACTCGCCCTCTTCAAGCAGCGAGTTGGTGGCCGAAGCCTGAGGGGCGGCGTCAATAAGTAGAACCCTGAGCCCCTCGGCCGCCGCCTCGGCCGCCAGCGAGATGGCCGAAGTCGTCTTGCTGACGCCACCTTTGTTATTGCTGAGCGTAATAACCTTATGGCGGGTTGGGATCGTCAGCGGCTGCTGTTTGAGGGCGGAGATGGCGGCGCGGTTATAGAGTTTGACGCGCGCGTCCGTCGGGTCGCTCACCGTGGGCAGATTCAGGTCGCGGACGATGCGCCTGAAGGTGTCGGGTGAGACGCCCAAATACTCGCATGCTTCTGTGGCGGTGATAAATTCCGGGGTAGCCAAGCCGACCTCCTGGGAAATAAAAGTACGAGAAAGGGAAGGCTGGCTCGCACCTTCTCGCAGTATGTGCCAATGATATGTCTACATGAATAGGTGGTCAATATAAATTTTACATCGGATGTATGCCGCAATTATTAGAGCGAGAAGCTGAAGAGTCCCCGGAGGGTGATGTTGAAGTGACGCCGTCCGGCTCGAATCGCCGCCGGTAAATACGGCAACGCACCAAGAGCCTTGACACGCGCGGGAGAGTGGCATTACTCTGCCCCCCGCACGAACAGGCAATTCTTTATCATCCTCCTCGCGTAAGTGTTCTTTAAGTCCGGTCGCGCCGCCGAGGCGTGCGGATAGTCTTCCAAAGCGCAAGCTGGCAGGCGCCGCCCCGCGCCGTTTTACCGCCGGAGTAAGCTTTCTCGCTTCTTCACTGACATAGGGCGGCCGGAGTTTTCACCGGCCAATTCTCAACCCATCAATACCGCAACCGACTTGGGACCGCTCTAAACCCGCGGACCGAGAGGCGGGCGCTTCTGTCGCTCGCTAAACCTCCGCGCGCCTCCCCCGAGCCCCGGACAAATTCCAAGGAGCAAAAACATGGCAGTAAAAATCAACTGGGCGCTTAACGTGCTGGTGGACGGCGGGCCGACGATCTCCGCCTCGGACGCTATCGAAGTGGACGCCTACGACATCATTGATGTCAAAGTGCCGAAGCAGAATGGCGCGACGGCCGGCACTGCCACCGTCAACGTCGCACCGGGCGCCGCCGCGGACGTGCTGTTCCTGCTCATCAAGTCTGACATCTACAAGCCCACTTCGCTCACTTACAAGGTGGACGGCGGGACCAAGAGCGTAAAGCTCGACTCGCAGCAGACGCTGATCGGCGCGGGCGCCACGGGGCTGCTCGACGCGGTGCCCAACAAGCTCATCTTCACCAACACCGGCGCGGCCGACGCCAGTGTCCGCATCCTCGTCGGGCGCAAGGCGGCGGTCTAAAGCTCGCGCGGCCGTCCACCGAACTCTTCGTCAACACCGAGAAGGAGAACCACCCATGCCTGTCGCAGTGACATACCCGGGCGTCTACATCGAAGAGGTACCGAGCGGCGTGCGCACGATTACCGGCGTCGCCACCTCGGTCACGGCCTTCATCGGACGCGCGCAACGCGGCCCCGTCCACGAGCCGGTCGTCGTCAACAGCTTCGGTGACTTCGAGCGCACGTTCGGCGGGCTCTCGCCGAAGGACCCGATGAGTTACGCGGTGAGGGACTTTTACCAGAACGGCGGGAGCCAGGCCGTCATCGTGCGCCTTTACAGGGCGCCGGCCGGCCCGGCCGACGGCGTCTCCAGGGCGACCGTCGGCGGCCTCAAGCTCATGGCGACAGACCCCGGCAAGTGGGGCGACAAGATTCGCGTCAAGATTGACACGACGGGCATCACGGCCGAAGTGGCTGCGCAGTACGGGCTCGCCCCCGGCGACCTCTTCAACATCTCGGTCTTCAAGATCGGTGGCGGCAACGCCGGGGCGGACCTCCTCCTCGAACGCATCATCAACCTCTCCATCGGCGAGAACGCGCGCCGTGTGGACCGCGTGCTCGCCCAGCAGTCGCAGAACATCCGCATCGAGCCTGACCCGAACCCGATGGTCCTGCCCATCGCCCCCGCGACGGGCGACCTGACGGGCGGGGCCGACAGCGACCCCCTCGGCGCCCCGAACGACTTCCTCGGCAACGAGGGCAACAAGACGGGCATGTACGCGCTGCTGAAGACGGACATCTTCAACCTCCTCTGCATCCCGCCCGACACGCGCGCGGGCGACCTGCCCAACGGCGTGCTCTCGGCGGCCATGACATTCTGCGTCGCGCGCCGCGCCATGCTCATCGTTGACCCGCCCTTTGCCTGGAGCGCCGACCCGAAGACGGCCGCCTCCAACGCCGTCACGGGGCTCCCCGGGCTCAACCTTAACGGCCCGGCCGCGCGCAACGCCGCGCTCTACTTCCCGCGCGTCGTCGAGTCCGACCCGCTCCGCGACGGACAGCTCGACACCTTCGTGCCCTGCGGCATCATCGCCGGCGTCATGGCGCGCACCGACACGCAGCGCGGCGTCTGGAAGGCGCCGGCCGGCCTGGACGCGGCCTTGAACGGCGTGCAGGGCCTCGCCGCCAACCTCAGCGACGCCGAGAACGGGATGCTCAACCCGCTCGGCATCAACTGCCTCCGCTCGTTCCCCGTGACGGGCAAAGTGGTGTGGGGCGCGCGCACGCTGCGCGGCGCCGACCAGCTCGCCGACGAATACAAGTACGTGCCCGTCCGCCGCCTCGCGCTCTACATAGAGGAGAGCCTTTACCGCGGGACGCAGTGGGTCGTCTTCGAGCCGAACGACGAGCCGCTCTGGTCGCAGATTCGTCTGAACGTCGGCGCCTTCATGCACAACCTCTTCCGCCAGGGCGCCTTCCAGGGCCGCACGCCGCGCGAGGCGTATCTGGTGAAGTGCGACTCGGAGACGACGACGCAGAACGACATCAACCTCGGCATCGTCAACATCCTCGTCGGCTTCGCGCCGCTGAAGCCCGCCGAGTTCGTCATCATCAAGATTCAACAACTGGCCGGCCAGATCGAGGTCTAAGGAGAAAAGACGATGGCCCAATTCAGCGTCAACGCGCAGCGATTCGACCCCTACAAGAATTTCAAATTCCGGGTCAAGTGGGACGGCCGGTACGTGGCCGGCGTCAGCAAGGTCGGCATGCTCAAGCGCAGCACCGAGGTCGTCAAGCACCGCGAGGGCGGCGACCCGAGCACGACCCGCAAGTCGCCGGGGCGGACCGAGTACGACGCCATAACTCTGGAGCGCGGCGTCACGCACGACACCGAGTTCGAGAAGTGGGCGAACAAGGTCTGGAACTTCGGCTCGGGGCTCGGCCGCGAAGTCTCGCTCAAGGATTTCCGCAAGGACATCATCATCGAGCTCTACAACGAGGCCGGCCAGCTCGTCCTCTCTTACAAGGTCTACCGCTGCTGGGTCTCGGAGTACCAGGCGCAGCCCGACCTCGACGCCAACGCCAACGCCGTCGCCATCCAGACCATCAAGTTGGAGAACGAAGGCTGGGAGCGCGACTACAGCGTCGTCGAGCCGGCCGAGCCGAGCTTCACCGAGCCGCCCGTCTAAACCCCGATGCGAGCCTTGTCCGCACACGAGCTGCTGGACGCCTGGGAGAAGTGCCTCGGCCGGCCGCCGCACGAGCGCGCCTTAACACTTCTTTCGGCCCTCGGCGGCGGGGATGCCGGGGCGCTCTCGCGGCTCAGCATCGGCCGCCGCGACGGGGCGTTGCTTGAGCTGCGCGAGAGGGTCTTCGGCCCGCGCCTCACGAGCCTCGCCTCGTGCCCCGCGTGCGGCGAGCGGATGGAGATGGAACTCGAAGTGGGTGACCTTCTCGTCGAGCAACATGACGAGCAGCCCGCCTCTCTTGCTCTGCGCGCGGGCGACTACGACGTGCTCTTCCGGCTGCCCGACACGAACGACCTCGCGGCGCTCGCGCCGTGCGAAGACGCCCCCGAAGCCGCTCGCGCCCTGCTCTCGCGCTGCGTCCTGTCGGCCCGGCTCGGCGACGAGGAGGTGGACGCCGCGCGGTTGCCGCCCGAGGTGCTCGAAGCCGTAGGCTCTCGGATGGGCGAGGCCGACCCGCAGGGCGACATGCGGCTCGCGCTCGTCTGCCCGGCCTGCGCGCACGCCTGGCAGGAGTCGTTCGACATCGGCCAATTCCTCTGGGGCGAGCTGAACGCGTGGGCGGCGCGCACGCTCGGCGAGGTCCACCGTTTAGCCAAGGCTTACGGCTGGCGCGAGGCTGACATCCTCTCGCTCAGCCCGCAGCGCAGGCGAATATATCTGGACATGGTCGGCTAAATGAGCGACTACCTTAAAAACCTTGTCGAGCGGACGCTGGACCCTTCGAGGGTCGTGCAGCCCCGCCTCGCCTCCCGCTTCGAGCCGCAAGGAACCTTCGCGGCCTTCGACCTCGAAACGGAGGAAGGCGAGACGGACCCGGCCGCGCCGGCAGTTGAGGCACGCGCGGAAGCACGACGCGCCGAGACGACGCCGCGGGCCGAGAGCGCGCCACGCACACAGGCCGAGCACTTCACGGCGCCATCGGTTCTCGAAAGGCGGCCTGGCGCGCCTCCACACGAACAGCCGCCCGCGCCGGCAAACGAACGCGCGCCCCATCCGCCGACGACCGCGAAGGCTTTCGTCGAGAATGAAGCGCCGCGGCCGACGGTCACGAGCGTCGAAGCGGGGAAGAGTCGTGCGCGCGAGGAGACTTCCATAAAGGTTCTTGACGACGGGCGTGAATCGCGGCCCTCTCCCGATTCGGGCACGACGCCAAAGCCGCGCGTCGTCGAGCCGCGCCTGTCCCCGCTGCCCAAAGTGTTCGAGGCGTCGTCGCCGCACGTCCCGGCGGCCGACGAAGCGGGGCGCGACGAAGCGGCGCCGACCATCCGCGTCACCATCGGCCGGGTTGACGTGCGCGCCGTCGCCGCGCCCGCCAGGGAGGCGAGGCGCGCGCCCGAGCCGCCGCGCCCGGCCCTCACGCTCGAAGACTATTTGCGGCGTCGCGGCGGAGGTTCGAGATGAGTACGGCGCTCGCCATCGCTTCGGTCACCGCCGTTCTGAAGGACCTTCTCAACAACGGCATCATTGACCACGACCTCCCGCCGCTCGTCGGCGAGGTGACGGTCAGCGCGCTCCCGCCCGACCGCATCAACGTCGATAACAACTCCGAGACGAGCCAGCTCAACCTCTTCCTCTATCAAGTGACGCCCAACGCCGCGTGGCGCAACGTGGCGCTGCCCTCGCGCGACTCACGCGGCGCACGCCTCACGAACCCGCCGCTCGCGCTCGACCTCCACTACCTGCTGACGGCCTACGGCGAGAAGGACTTTCACACCGAGATTCTGCTCGGCTACGGGATGCAGATTCTCCACGAGACGCCCGTGCTCGCGCGCGACTCCATCCGCCGCGCCCTCTCGCCGCTCCCGCTGTCGCCGCTCGAAGCCGGCAGCCTCCCGACGCAGCTTCAGGCGCTCTTCGAGTCCGGACTTGCCGAACAGGTCGAGCAGATTAAGATCACCCCGCAGAACATCAGCACCGAAGAGATTTCGCGCCTCTGGACAGCCTTCCAGGCGCGCTATCGCCCGTCGGCCGCCTATCAGGTCTCCGTCGTCCTCATCGAGAGCCGCAGCGGCGCCGCCCGCCCGGCCCTGCCCGTGCGCGAGCGCAACGTCTACGCCGTCCCCTTCCGCCAGCCCGTCGTCGAACAGGTGCTCTCGCGCACCGCGGCCAACGCCCCGGCGCTCGCCAACCAGCCGATACTTCATGACCACCATCTCGTCCTTACCGGCCGCCAGCTCCGCGGCGAAGAGACGCGCGTCCTCGTCGGCGACAGGGAGGTGACGCCCGCCCCCGCCGACGTGAGCGAATCGCGAATCAGCTTCCAACTACCGGCCGGCCTGCCCGCGGGCGTCAAGGGCGTGCAGGTCGTCCACTACAGGCCGATGGGCACGCCCGAGACGCCGCACCAGGGCGTCGCCTCCGAGGTCGCCTCCTTCGTCCTGCGGCCGCACATAGACGCGCCGCCGGGCGTCGTCAGCAACCCGGCGGGCAACCCGGCCTTGCGCAACGGCACCGTCGAGCTGAACGTCTCGCCCGCCGTCGGCCGCGACCAGCGCGCCGTCCTCCTGCTCAACCAGCTCGACCAGCCGCCCGGCGAGGCCCCGGCCTCCTACAGCTTCGAGCGCAAGTCGCCCCACCAACTCTTCATGCCGCCGCTCGTGCCGCCGCCGACGACCGGCACCGTGGTCGTCAACTTCGCGAACGTGAAGCCGGGTAAGTACCTCGTCCGCCTGCGCGTGGACGGGGCCGACAGCCCGCTTGAGACGGACGCGTCGAACAAGTACAACGCCCCCTTCGTGGACATCGTATGAGCGCCCACCCCGGACACGACTGGCACAGGTCCAACCAGCAGCTTTTGCTGGCGCGGCTCGCGTCCGTGCGCGAGGCGCTCGCCCGCTACGTCGAGCGCACGCAGACGCCGACGGCAGGCGAGGAGGCGGAATCTTCCGCGGCCCCGGCCGAGGTCGAATCCCGCGCCGACGAGCTTGAGAGGGAGGCTTCTCCGGCGTCCGAAGGTGGTTCGGCGTCGTCGTCCTCGGCGCTCGACGCGCTGTGCGCGGGCTTCGGCCTGTCGCCGTTCGAGCGCGACGTGCTCCTGATGTGTGCGGGCGTCGAGCTTGACGCTTCGTTCGCCGCGCTCTGCACGACCGCGCAGGGCGAAGGCCGCCGCGCGCACCCGACCTTCGGGCTCGCGCTGGCCGCGCTGCCCGGCGCCCACTGGAGCGCGCTCAGCCCCGCCGCCCCGCTCCGCTACTGGCGTCTCCTAGAAGTCGAGCCGGGCCAACAATCGCTCACGCAGGCGCGCCTCCGCATAGACGAGCGCGTGCTCCACCACCTGACCGGCGTCAACTACGTGGACGAAAGGCTCTGGGGGTTGTTCCACCCCGTCGCCACGCCGGACCTGCTCCCGCCTTCGCACGTTGAGCTTGCCGAAAGGTTGGCCCGGCTCTGGTCCGAGGAGAACGCCGAACCCGTACACCCGCTCGTCGCGCTCGGCGGCGAAGACCCCGCGGGCAAGCGCGCGGTCGCGGCGGCCGCCGCCTCGATGTTCGGCTTCGACCTGTGGGCGATTGACTCGGCCGACGTGCCGCAGCAGGTGGCCGAGCGCGAGGCGCTGGCCCGCCTCTGGAACCGCGAGGCCGTCCTGCGCGGCAGCGCCTTGCTGCTCGACGACGCCGACGGCGAAGCCCGACACGCCGTCCTCTCCTTCGCCGAGTCCGTGCGCGGCATGACATTCTTCGCGTCGCGCGACACGCCGCGCCTGCGCCGCCGCCTGTTCGCCGTCGAGGTGAAGCGGCCGAGCGCGGCCGAGCAGCAGATGCTCTGGCGCAGCGCGCTCGGCCCCGCTGCCGAAGAGTTGAACGGCGCGCTCGAAACGCTCATCTCTAACTTCAGCCTCGGCGCCGAAGGCATCCACGCCGCCGCCGCGCAGGCCCGCGAAGCTCTCGCGCGCGGGGGCGAAGTCGAAGGCGAGCCGGCCGAAGCCCTCTGGTCGGCCTGCCGCGTCCGGGGCCGCGCCAAACTCGACGACCTCGCGCAGCGCATCGAGCCGGCCGCCGGCTGGGCCGACATCGTGCTCCCCGACTACCAGCTCCGCACGCTGCGCGAGATAGCCGCCCACGTCCGCCAGCGCGCGACCGTCTACGAGCGTTGGGGCTTCGCCTCGCGCGGGCCGCGCGGCTTAGGCATCAGCGCGCTCTTCGCCGGCCCGAGCGGGACGGGCAAGACGATGGCGGCCGAAGTCCTGGCCGCGGACCTCCGCCTCGACCTCTACCGCATCGACCTCTCGTCCGTCGTCAGCAAGTACATCGGCGAGACCGAGAAGAACCTCCGGCGCGTCTTCGACGCCGCCGAAGAGAGCGGCGCCGTGCTCCTCTTCGACGAGGCCGACGCCCTCTTCGGCAAGCGCAGCGAGGTCAAAGACAGCCACGACCGCTACGCCAACATCGAGGTCAGCTACCTCCTCCAGCGCATGGAGGCTTATCGCGGCCTCGCCATCCTCACGACGAACTTGAAGACCTCGCTCGACCACTCCTTCATGCGCCGCCTGCGCTTCGTCGTCCAGTTCCCGTTCCCCGACGCGGCGCAGCGCGCCGAGATTTGGCGGCGCGTCTTCCCGCCCGGCACGCCCACCGCCGGCCTGCAATACGACAAGCTCGCCCGCCTCAACGTCGCGGGGGGCAACATTCGCAACATCGCACTCAACGCCGCCTTCATCGCCGCCGACGCGGGCGAGGCCGTCTCGATGGCCCACCTGCTGCAAGCGGCCGGCAGCGAGTATGACAAGCTGGAGAAGCCCCTGACGGGCGCCGAGGGCGGAGGCTGGCTATGAGGCGCGCGAACCTTGAGCTGCACATCGAGGAGCTTGTCCTGCACGGCTTCGCGCCCGGCGACCGGCACCGCATCGGCGACGCCGTCGAGCGCGAGCTGGCCCGCCTCTTCGCCGAGCACGGCCCGCCGCCCAACTTCGAGACTGGCTTCGAGAGCCCGCGCCTCGACGCCGGCTCCTTCGACTTCGCCCCCGGCTCGAAGCCCGAGGCAATCGGCGCCGAAGTCGCGCGCACGCTCTACGGAGGGCTGAAGCTTTGACCGAGCATTCGCAGACACACCTTGCGCCCGCGCCGCCCGTCCGCGTCTCCGCGGCGCGAACCGGCCTGCTCCAGCGCAAGTGCGCCTGCGGCGGCCCGGCCGGCCTGACGGGCAACTGCGAGGAGTGCGCCGTCAAGCGCCTGCGCGGCGTGCAAGCCAAGCTCGAAGTCGGCCCGGCCGGCGACCACTTCGAGCTGGAGGCCGACCGCGTGGCCGACGAGGTCATGAGCGGCGCGACGGCCGGCCCCGGCCGCTCGGGGGCGTCAGGACTTCAACGCCGCACGGCCGCCGCCGCCGGCCCCTCGCCCGCCGGTCCGGCCGCCGCGCCGCCCGTCGTGCGCGAAGCCCTCGACGCGCCCGGCCGCCCCCTCGAAGCCGGCACGCGCGACTTCATGGAGTCGCGCTTCGGCCACGACTTCAGTCGGGTGAGGATTCACGACGACACGCGCGCCGACGCTTCATCGCGGGCGCTCGACGCCGCCGCCTACACGGTCGGGCGCGACATCGTCTTCCGCGCCGGGCGCTACGAGCCGGGCACGGCCGCCGGGCGGAGGTTGATAGCGCACGAGCTGACGCACGTCCTGCAACAGGGCGCGGCCGGGCTTGGTCCCCGGCTGCAAAGGCAGCCCGACGAAAAGGCCAAAACGCCCGAGCCGGAAAAGGCTAAGACGCCCGAGCGCCCCGTCGAGAATTGCCCCTTCCCCTCGGACTTCGCGGACGCGTCGGTGGCCGGCGCGCAGATGATGTGCGTCTCCAACTCCGCGTTTGAAAAGAACGCCTCCTGCAATCTCACCGAGCAGCACTTCGCGTTGATAAACGCGGCCAAGACGACGGGCAGGAGGCTCATGCAGAAGGCGAAGACGCGCATGTACATGGTGGGCGGCCCCGAACGCGCGCAGAGAATCGCCGCGCGCGTCTTCAAAGGGACGCCGCCCGACAACGCCGAGATAAAGAGCACGCTCGACAACATGGTCAGACTCTTCGAGGGCGACGCGATAAAGTTCCGGGGCGCGACCTGCGCCGACCCCCTCTGCGAGTCCGAGGGGCAGCACGCGGCGGCCTACGAGTCGGGGCCGACCGAGCCGGTCGCGCTCTGCCCGAGGTCTTTCCTGCCGAGCTACCTGCCTGAACTCTCCCGCACCATCATCCACGAGGCCGCTCACCTGTCCGGCATAGACATCGACCCGGATGTCGTGGAGCGTTACTGCCCCGCGTACAGTTGCGAGGAGCCTTGCCAGGATAAGACTTCGGCCGACGCCTGGACGGTCTTCCTCGACTGCCTCGGCCAGCCGCTCCCGCAGCAGCAGCAGCCGCAGCAACAACCGCAGACGACTTTGAAGCGATGAAGGCGACACCCCTGAACATCGCTATGGCCAAGGGGCCTTCCGGCGGCGCGCCGACGCTGCTCCAGCGCAAGTGCGGCGCCTGCGGCGGCAAAGAGGCCGGCCTAAAGGGCCAGTGCGAGGACTGCGACAAGAAGCGGCTCGTCGGGTTGCAGCGGAAGCTGACGGTGGGCGCGGCCGACGACCCCTTCGAGCGCGAGGCCGACCGCGTGGCCGAGCGCGTCCTGAGCGCGCCCGCGCCGAGCTTGTACGAG
>DATHBF010000055.1:0-2388 GCA_035296285.1 Pyrinomonadaceae bacterium
GCGAGGGCGCGGTCGAGGCTCCCCGAGCGGTCGAGAATCCAGCCGCGCAGGGTTGACTCGGCCAGCCGTCGGTTGCGGAGGTCTTTGTAGCTCAGCTCCTGAAAGCGTTCGTTCGACTCGGCCGCGTACTTGGCCCAGTAGACGTGGAAGCCGAAGACGGTCATGGCGAGCAGGACGAAGACCCAGCGCAGAGCGCGCAGGCCGCGGTTGGTGGAGGTCGCGCCGAGCCGCTGTCGCACCTCGGGCGGCAGGTCGGCGGGCGCCACGGCGTCGAGCGCCGAGCGCCGCCGCCTCCTCATCGTCAGGAGGAGCGACACTATGAGCAGCAACACCATCAGCGCCGCGCCCGCCACGTAGACGAGGCTCAGCAGCGCCGGCTGTTTTTCGGGAATGTCTGCGAGTAAAAACATAAGAGCCATGTCGGGTAACAGGAAAAGTCATCCGTCAGCAGTCGTCAGTCGCCAGTAAAGACGAAAACTGATGGCGGATGACTGAGGACTGATAACTTTTCTGTCACGTTCTCTTGAATCTCACTTCGATGTCGCCGAAGCCGACGACATCGCCCTCCTCGATGTGGCGCGCCTCGCCGTAGGAGAGGCGGCGGCCGTTGATGAAGGTGCCGTTGGTCGAGCCGGTGTCGGCGACCAGGAGCGTCCCCTCGCGGTTCATGACGAGGGCGGCGTGGACCTTCGAGACGCTGGGGTGTTCGAGCTGGAGGTCGTTGTCGGAAAAGCGGCCGACGCTCATGCGGCGCCCGCCCGGGCGGAACTGTAGGACTTTGTCGCGCGTGCCTTCGGGGAGGGTGACGCGGGCGGTGACGGGAGTCTCGCCGTGTGTGATGTGCGAGCGGGGGACGGACTCGGCGACCTCTTTGGCGCGCTGCTCGGCCTCCTCCCGCTGCTTCATCTCGTCCTCGAACTCGCCGTAGGTCGGGTCAACGGCGATGCCGGAGGTGAAGATGTCGGAGCTGGTCTCGACCTTGACGGGGGCGAGCGTGAGCAGGCGCTGGTCGTTGATGTAATCGATGGCGGCGGCCAGCACCTCGTTCTCAAGCTCCTTGATGTACTCGGGCGGGGCCTCGGAGTGCGTGCCCCACTCGACCTTGAGCTTGAAGAGGTGCGGGGCGATGCGGCGCCCCTGCGCGTCGGTGCGCACGCGCTCGGCGATGAGGTGCTTCATGCGCTCGACGAGCTTGGTGGTGGTGAAGCCGCCCTGCGGCTGGGCCTCGCGGCCGAGCTTGCGGTCCACGACCGAGCCGAAGCCTTCGAGCACGCGCCGCATCAGCCGCTCGACCAGCGCCTCGTCGCGCTTCTTATCCTTCTCCTTCTCCTCACTCATACGCGTCCAGTCGTCTCCGACAAATCGCCGCCGGCCCACGGTCGGGGGCGAGGGTTCCTGAGAGCACGGGGAAGGGGAAACCGTAAATGCTTGAAATCGTTCTGCCAGCATTCTATCCGAAACCGGGTGCCCGAGAGAAGCGGCGCGATTTATTTGAAATTCCGCTGGCGGGCAGCCTCGTAGAGAAGGACGGCGAGGGCGGTGGCGACGTTGAGGCTTTCGACGGGGTCGCGCATGGGGATGCGGACGGAATCGTCGGCGCGGCGCAGCTCTTCTTCGGAGAGGCCGCCGGCCTCGGGGCCGAGGATGACGGCGCGCGGGGCCGTCCAGTCGAGTTCCGTGTGCGCGGACGCGGCGGCGGCGGCGGCGGCGACGGTGCGGACGCCGCGGGCGGCACACCAGTCCAGGACTTCGTCGAGGGTCGGGCCGGCCCAGACGGGCAGGCGGAAGGCGGAGCCCATCGAGCCGCGCAGGGACCTGGGCGAGAAGAGGTCGGTCGAGCCGCGCGTGGCGACGACGGCCGTCGCGCCCGCGGCCTCGGCGACGCGGAGCATGGCGCCCGCGTTCGAAGGGTTGTTGACGCGGTGCATGACGACGACGAGGTGCGGCCCGTCGGGCGTCTCCGAGGGGAGATGGCGCGGGCGGCGGGCGACGGCGACGACGCCCTGCGAAGTCTTCGTGTCGGAGGCGGATTCGACGACATCGCGGCCGGCGGGCAAGACCTGTCGGCAGACGCCGCGGAGCGTTCCGAGAAGGCGTGCGGCGCGCTCGTCATCTTCGAGGAGGGGGTCGTAGAGGACGAACTCAAACTCCAGCCGTACGGCCGCCGCCTCCTCGCAGAGCCGGAGGCCCTCGACGAAAATCAACTCACGTTCTCGCCCCTCGCGCGCGGCGCGGGCCTTCTGCACGAAGGGGTTTTTCCTGCTCGTAATCATCGGTCGGCGGCCTCCAGCTCGGCCCAGACGGGCCAGTGGTCCGAGACGGAGAGCGGGCGCGCGACGCCCCAGCGCACGACGCGGGGGCCGCGCACGAAAATCCAGTCGGGGTGGA
>DATHBF010000056.1:0-16510 GCA_035296285.1 Pyrinomonadaceae bacterium
CGACGGGCGCAGGGCCATCTTACACTTCGGGCAGGCGCCGGGCTTCGCCGACCTGACCGACGCGTGCATCGGGCACGAATAAACCGAAGCCACCGCCGCCTCGCGCGACTCGGCCGGCGCGTGCTGCGCGTGCGACTGCGCGGAGGCCGGCGCGAAGGTCACAAGCGCCGCCGCCAGCAGGACCGCCGCGCGCGGCAGTAAGTGACCCGGAGTGCGTCCGCCCATCTTCATCCCCTTCACTTCGCGGAGGCGGGCTTCGCGCCGGCCGCCGTCTGCAACGTCAAATAGGGCAACTGCCTGAAGCCGACGCCCTGCGACTGGCTCTCGACGAAGACCATGTAGACGCCGTCCTGCGGGATTTCGACCTCCAGCTCGTAGAGGCCGCCGCCGGCCGGGGCCGCGAAGTCGCGCTTCTGCCAGACGCCGGGCGAGAGGAAGAACAGCACGCGCACGTCCTTCAACCCGTCTACGGGCCGCCCCGTCGCGGCGTCCGTCAGCTTGAAGCGAATCCTGTATTTGTCGCCCGCCACCGGCGCCTGCCCTTTGTTCAGATACTCGACGCGCAGGCCGGCCTTCGTCTCGGGTTTGGCGTCGGGGTCGGGCCTGGCCGTCGCCTCGAAGCAGTGGAGGACGCGCGGCGAGCTGAGCAGGAACGAGATGTCGTACGTCCCCTCCTTCGGCAGCCGCACGAGCGTCGAGTAGACGCCCAGTTGCTCCTCGCGCAGGCTTCGGTCAACGACCTTCACGGCGCGCACCTCGCGCTTGTAGTTCTGGAAGTTGCCCATCGGGGCGGCCATGCCTTCGGAGTAGTAATAGATCATCCGGTCGGCCGGGTTGGCTAAGAGCACGCTCCCGCTCTCGGGCGCGGGGACGAAGGCGTCGGCGCGCGAGGCGAAGGCCGGGGCCGTGCCGGGCGCGCTCTGGCCGCCGGGGAACTTGATGATGTCGGGCTCCTTGCCGATTGTGGCGAGGCGGACGGCCGAGACCTCCTCGGTGCCGAGCGAGCGGACGTAGGCGAAGGCGTCGGTGAAGGCGACCTGGTCGGGCTCCTTGCCGACGGCGATGCTGTGCGCGAGGCGGTTGGTCGAGGCGTCGAAGACGTGGACGACCGAGCGCGCCGCGTTCGTGACGAAGCCCCACCGGCCGCCCGGAGCGAACCGCACCGCGCGCAGTCCCGGCTCGGCCGCCATGCGCGTCACGACCTCGTGGGTCCGGCTGTCAACGACACTTATCTGGCCGTCAGCCTCGTTCGCAACATACAGCGCCTTACTCAGCGGCGAGAAGGCGAGCGACGAAGCCTGACCGCCCGTCTTCACGTCCTTCACCTTCCGGAGCTTCTGAACGTCGATGACGGAGAGCGTGCCGTCGTCGCGGTTGGTAACGAAGGCTTGCCTGTTATCTTCGGAGAAGGCGATCTCGTGCGCGCCGGCCCCCGTCTCGAAGGTGGCCGCAACCTTCAGGCTCGCCGTCTCGACGGCCGTGACGCCGCCCGCCTCGCCCGCGCCCTCGCGCGCGACCCAGAGATAGTTGCCGTCCGGCTGCAAGGCGAGCCGCGTCGGCCTCGCCCCCGCGCTCACCTCGGCGACGACCTTCCACGTCTTCGTGTCCACGACGGCGACCGCGCCCGCGAGCGGCATGCTGACGAACAGTTTCGAGCGGTCGGCCGTCAGCGCCCAGTCTTCGCCGGGGCTCTTGAGCATGACGAGGGTGACGAGCTTGCTGCCGCCGAAGCCGAGCAGCGGGTCGATGACCGAGATGTTCGGCTCCTGGTTGAGCGCCAGCACGTAGTAGGCGTTCAGGTCCACGTCGGGGCGCGCGCGCAAAGAGCCCTGCATGAAGGACTGCACCTTCTCGCGGCACTGCGCGGCGTCGGGGGCGTCGGCCGTCGAGCGCCGGCTCGCCCAGGCGGCGGGCCTGACGTTCGACAGCGGGGTGCCGGTCGCGGTGTCGCGGACGCGGAAGCGCACGACCGCGTCCCGGCCCGCCGTCAGCTCCGCGCTCCCCGCGGCCTGCGCCGCCGGCTCGACCGTGAACTCGACCTCGACCCCGTCCTTTATGACCTTCTGCGGGCCGGCCATGACGGCCGCCGCGGCGGCCGGCTTCGCCCCCGCGCCCGGCGTGTCCTGCGCGAGGCCGAGCACCGGCGAGCAGACGAGCAGCGCCGCGGCAAGCAGTTTTGGTGTCATCTTCTTCATCTTCGTTTCGACGTGAGAACGGGCCGGTAAGTGCTGCGTCAGTCTCCACGTCGCGCGGACGGCCCGCGCGAAACCTTCACCCACACTAAGTACGCAGCGCGCGGCCTAAAAGCAACGGGCGTGCCTCTCTCCTTACCACCCGGGGGCCGGGATGGCGTGCGTTCGGGCCTGTGGAGAATACTACGTCCGGGGCAGATGTTTTAATGTGAAACACGCCCCCCCGCCGTTGTTCCAGCGCGAATCACCCGCCGTTCTCCCAAATTGACTCCTAATAAATTAGTTGACGCGGCCTCTTCACTCTCCCTATAATCCTAATTCGTTAGGAGACACCGAACAGATGCCGCGTAAGCCGAGTGAACAACTGACGCCCGTCGAGCTGGACATCATGCAGGTGCTGTGGGAGGCCGGCCCCGCCACCGTGCAGACCGTGCGGCAGCGTTTGCCGCGTGAGGCGGCCTACACCACCGTGCAGACGATGCTCAACGTCCTGCTCCGCAAAGGCAAGGTCAAGCGGACCCTCAAGGACAGGGCTTACGTCTACAAGCCGGTGGTGAGTCGCCGTCAGATAGTGAGTCAGGCCATCGGCGACATCGTCGAACGCCTGTTCGGCGGCTCGCCGGAGGAGCTAGTCATGAGCATGGTCGAGACGAAGCATTTGACGCCCGACAAGCTCGAAAAGCTCAAGGGGATGCTTGAGGCGCACCGGGAGGAGCGTGATGATAGAGCTTAGCTATCTGGTGCTGACTTTCCTGACCAACGCTCTGTGGCAGGTCACGCTCATCGCCGTGGTCGCTTTGTGCGGCGCGCGGCTGCTGCGTCGGACGCCCGCCAGGTACCGTCACGCCCTGTGGGCTGCGGCGCTGTTCCTGGGACTTGTCCTCCCCGTGTCGAGCTTACAGGGCATCGGGCCTAAACAGCTCAGCCGTGTCGAATACGCGCCCACGACGGCCGGGCAGACGCGCGCCGTTTCACCTACGCCGGCCCGACGGCCTGAGGTCCGCGCGGCGGCCGCCGAGCCGACGCTATCGCTCGGGATGCCGCTCACCCTCGGCGCAGTCGGTTTGTACGTGCTGTTTCTGCTCTACCGCTCCGCCAGGTTGTGGCTGGCTTGGAGTAGAACGAAGGCGATTCGCCGCGCGGCGTATCCCGCGGCTATTCCCGCCCCGCTGGAGACCGTCTTAAAGAGGTACCGGGCCGAACTCGGGGTGGGCCGGAGCGACCTCTTCTTCTCCCGGTCTGTAAATAGCCCGCTAACGGTGGGCGTGCTGCGGCCGGCTGTTATTCTCCCCGAGCGGTTACTGACCGAAGCGCCGGCCGAGGTGCTGGCGGCGGCACTAGGGCATGAGCTGGCGCACGTCCGGCGCCGCGACTTCGCCTGCAACCTCGTCTACGAGCTGCTGTTTCTGCCGCTGTCGTTTCACCCCGCAGCCGTGCTGTTGAAGCGCGGGATAGCCCGCACGCGGGAACTCGCCTGTGACGAACTAGTGAGTGAGCGGCTGATGGACGCGCGCTCTTATGCGCGCTCACTCGTTGACCTCGCCGGGGCGGCATCTTCCGCGAGCCCCGCGACCTACGCCTTAGGCATTAACGATGCCGACATCCTGGAGGAACGTGTGATGAGATTGATGAATAGAAGTGAGCGGCGTGGTGTTCGCTCGGGTCGGGCTCTGGCCTTATTTACCGTTGCGGCATTGTGCGCGGCCTGCGTCGTCGCCGGGTCCCTTTCGGTGCGAGTCAGCGGGTCAGAGCAAGTGCGAGATGAACCCGCGAAGCAGTCCGGCGGTGCGGCGGCCCAGGGTCTTTCTCCGAACTCGCTGCTCAGGGGAGCTATGGAGTTAAACCGCGCGGGTCGCTGGCACGAGGCGGCCCGGCTCGCCGAGGCGGTTACGCAGGCGCCCGCGGCGAATCACGCCGAGCGGTGCGAGGCTTACGTCTCCGGCGCATACTCGTACCAGATGCTCAAGGAGGCGGACCGTGCCCTCGGCGCGGTAAAGCTGTTCGAGGGGGAGTGCGCCGATCTGCCCGACTCTTCATGGCAGCGCCAGGAGGCGCGTCGCATCAGCAGCACGTTGCACGGCATCGCGCCGGCCACGGCGACGGACTTGAATCGCGCTGGAGAGTGGGCCGAGGCGGCAGCGGCCGCGGAGAGGGTGCTCAGCGCAGGCGGCGTGTCACACGCCGAGCGGTGTGCGGCACATGTGGATGCCGCCTTTGCTTATGTCAGGCTGAGGAAGCGGGAGCTGGCGACGGGTCAATTGAAGCAGTTCGCAGAGGGGTGTTCTGACCTGCCGGCGGACGATTGGCGGCGCGCGGAAGTCCGGCGGCTCAAAGCCGAGGTCGAGTAAGCCGCCAGTACATCTGCCCCAGGAGCCCGCCCACGACCTCGCCGCCCCGGTCTCGCAGGACGAGCGTGAGTTCGTCCATGAGTAATGACATCCGAAGTCGTTCGGCCTTGCCGCCCAACGCCCGAGATGGTTTGTGCCTTAAGGACGCTTTCTAGTCGATGGCCTCGACGGGGTCGCCTTTCGACACAACCCCTTCGACCATGACGGCGCAATACACGCCGGCAGACGCCTCGTGCGCCTGCGCCACCTTGCGCAGCACTCCCGGGTCGTGTCCGCCCGTGTCCGGGTCGAGCGAGATCATCTTGCAGCGCGGGTCACGCTCAAGGACGGCGACCACTGCCCTGTCGCCGATGCGCAGCTTGCGGCCGACCCAGCCGTCCTCGCCGAAGCCGCTCCCGGCCGCGAGGTTGATGTAGATGTTGGCGCGGAACCTCCGCTTATCAAGCGTGACGCCCAACTCCCCTTCGACCTGCCGGACCGTCTGCATGCTGATGAGCGAGAGGGGGCGGCAGTCGGTCAGGGCGCGGTCCGAGCGCACGAGCGAGAGGCGGTGCTCGCCGCCTAAGCCCTCCCGCAGCATCTCCATCAGCCCCGGGTCGTCGATAGGCACGACCCCGCCTTCAGGCGTCACGACATCAAGGTCCATGTCGCCCGGGCCGGCGCCGGCGGGTGTGACGCCGGGCGCGATGGCCTGCGCCTCCGAAAGGTTGGGAGGCGCGGCGGCCCTCTCGGGGTGGCGGAAGCGCGGGCGGTAGAGGAGCATGCGCTGCTGCACGTTCGCGTTCAGGTAAGGGAAGCCCTTGCGGGCGGCCGAGTCCCTGAAGGCGTAGCAGCGGTCGCCGTAGACGCCCGAGAAGCCGACGAACGCCTCGGCGAGTTCCTCGCCCGCCATGCTCTTGACGGGATAACGCCACAGACCATCTACCCTTGCGACGGTCGTCACACTACCCCTTTCGTGCTCATTCCTTCTTTGTTTCATGAAAAGTAAGGGCGGATGTGAGGGGAAGTCAGGAGTCCTCGCCGAGCATCTTCGTCGTGTTCTCGGTGACGCTGGGCGGCTGGTATATCTCGGCGGTGTTGGCGCGCTGCCGGTTGAAGGGCTGCGCGGGGGTGAACTGCGCCGCGCCGAGGGCCGGCTTCGCCCCGGCCGCGCCCAGGTCTCTGCGGCGGGCGCCTTTGCCGACGGGCAGGACGTTGTCGTTGAACAGCCAGGAGAAGACGAACCAGGCCAGCCCCGCCAGCCCCCCTGTGAGGACGAGTAGCAGCGGCCCGGGCGCGTCCCCCTCGAAGGCGAGCAGTGCGGCGGCGGGCAGCAGGACGCCGCAGATGAACATCAGCTTCGCGCCCCGCCGCATGCCGCGCCGCCGCGCAGTCATCACCGGCGCGCGCGGGGCAGGGTCACCGGCCGGGCCGTGCTCGTTGGCGACCACGTAGGCGGCGAGCCCCGCGAGCGAAAGCCCGCACTTCGGGCAGAAGCGAACCTCGTCTGAAGACTGCTGACCGCACTTGGGACAAAACATCTGCTTCACCTGTGACCCGGCGTTGCCTGGTGAGATTACTTCTGACGTAACTCGACGCAATGTACTTTATTGGGCAAAGCAATGCAAGCGCGGGGGGCCGCAAGCAAGTCATTGTCAGGCAGCCGCTCGCGTGACAATGACCTTTCGCTATCTCCTGAGGCCGAGTGACCAGACGATAAAACAGACCGAGATCAACAACAGCACTACCGCCCTCAGCTTATTCCCGACACGGGTCTGACCGCCGCACAAATCGTAAGCACTGTAGAACAGCGGCACAAGGATTCCCACCTCGATCATCAGATTGCGGTAGAAATAGTAATTCGACACGTCGATCCTGCCGGCGCTCGGTAGAACGCCGAACGGAAGTTTGAAAGCCGCAGCACTCAACGGCCAGAACAACGGCAGCGGCGTGACCCCGACGAGAAGGTCGAGAAGCAGGTGTGAGAGACCTGCGAGAACCGCCTGGATGCTCAACACCTTGAACCGCTTACGACTACTCTTGAGGAAGAGCACGGCAGCGGTGCAGAGCGGCAGGAAGAGGCTAAACGTCACGGAGTGGGTGATTCTGAGGCCGCCGCGGGCAGGCGTGGCCAGCGAGGGGATGATGTAGTCGAGGTCTGGTGCGGAAGCGAGGGCGATCAGCCACCCCACCCAGACTACCTTATAAGGCGTGGAGCCTGACCGCTCACGGTGAAATGAAGAGATGAAGAAGGCCGCCAGGCTGTGGCCGACGAAGGACGACATAGTTCGGATTCTCTTGCGCTTCCTCCGATAGACCGAGTCGCCCGGACTAACTCCGTACGCGACCCTTGACGGCGTTAGCCCGTGCGCTATAGGTGATGCGGCCGGAGGCATCCGACGGCAGGCGGGCGCGCATCCTCGCTTTGAGTAACTCGCGCACCTCGGACACCATCGCCGCGAGCTGTGGGCCGACGCTCGGGCCCCCGAGGACGGTCGTCCAGTAGTCGTCGAAATCGGCGAACGTCCGCCGCACGGTAATCTCCCGCGTTTCGACCGACTCCAGGCCCGCGCCGGCCCACAGGTCACGCATCGCGTCTATGCGAGACGCGCCGGGGCTCGGCGGCGTCGGGACTGCGACGCCCAGCCCGCGCATTTCAGCCTGCAACGCCTCGTAAGGAAAACCGCCGCCTTCCATGTCCCACGCGTAGGCCGTGACGAAGCCGCCCGGGCGGACGACTCGCGCCATCTCGGCCACGCCCCGGGCCGGGTCGGGGACGAAGAATATCACCAGCGGCATGACGGCCGCGTCGAACGTGTCGTCTGGGAAAGGCTGTGCCATCGCGTCGCCCTGACTGAACTGTGCGACGCGCGCCGCGGGTCGCGTGCGCGCGTAGGCGAGCTGCCCCTCGGACGGGTCTATGCCATGTACCGAGGCCGGCGCACACCGCCCGACGAGCATCTCGGTGAAGGCGCCGTTGCCGCAGCCGACATCGAGCCATCGCAGACCCGCTTCCGGGTCGAGCCAGTCGAGGAAGGTTTCACCCGCGAGCCGGCTCCACTCACCCATGTACCGTTCGTAGGCGGCCCCGTCGTCAAAGCGGATTTGGTCGGTCATCGTCTTGCGTTAGTCTGAAAGCCGACTCAGTAGTCGGCGCGAAGAAGGTATGTCCCGTAACCGACTACCTCCCTGGTGATTGAGTATACGTCCCTCCACTCGAAGTACGGCCACGTCGGCGGCATGGATGTCATCGGACAGCCCATCGGCGACGATCAACGTCGCCGCCAAGGTAAAAGCCAGCACGATGGGCAAGGCCGCGAAGAGCAGGACTCGCTTAATTCTCTTTCGCCACATATGCTGCACACGCAGGAGCATTTAACGCACGGCGTTGTATGTTGACTTAAGACTTCCGAAGCGGCAAGTATCCACTTCGGCGGCGGGGGAATTGGCACACGTCGGCCGCGCGTAAATGGCACTTGCGTCGGGGCGGTTTTCGGCTAAAGTTCGCCGAGAGACGTGCGGCCCGGACGAGGATGGGCGGAGAGCCGGTTAACAAAAGAGATGACGAAAGAACGCATCAAGTACCATTACGCGCGGCGGCTGGCGGGGATGGGCGCTTCGGCCATCAGGGAAATCCTGAAGGTGACGGAGCGGCCCGATGTCATTTCCTTCGCGGGCGGCCTGCCCGCGCCCGAAGTCTTCCCCGTGGAGGCGCTCGCGCGCGCTCACGCCGAAGTCTTCGCCGAGGAGGGCGCCCAAGCCTGCCAGTACAGCACGACCGAAGGCTGGGGGCCGCTGCGCGAGTGGATAGCGGCGAGGATGCGCACGCGCGGCGTGGCGGGCGCAGAGCCGGGGCGCGTGCTCGTCACCAGCGGCTCGCAGCAGGGCATCGACCTCGTCGGCAAAATCTTCCTCGAACCCGGCGACCACGTCATCGTCGAAAACCCGTGTTACCTCGCCGCGCTCCAGGTCTTCCGGGGCTACGAGGCCGATGTCATCGCCGTCGAGGGCGACGACGAGGGCCTGCGCGTCGAGGGGGTCGAGCGGGCGATTGCCGGCGCGCACAGGCCGCCAAAGTTCATCTACGTCGTCTCGCAGTTCCACAACCCGAAGGGGACGACGCTCTCGGCCGGGCGCCGCCGCCGGCTGCTCGAAATCGCGCGCCGCCACCAGGTGCCAATCATCGAGGACGACCCTTACGGCGAGTTGCGCTACAGCGGCGAGCCGGTCCCGCCGCTCGCCGCCTTAGACGACGACGGGCTCGTCATCTACCTCAGCACCTTCTCGAAGACCCTGAGCCCGGGCATGCGCGTCGGCTGGGCGCACGCGTCCGAAGAGGTCTTCCGCGCGCTCGTCCGCGCCAAGCAGGCGGCGGACCTTCACACCAACACCATCCAGCAGCGCGCGGCGGCGAGGCTGCTCGCCTCCTTCGACTTCGACGCGCACGTCGAGCGCATCAAGGCCGTCTACGGCGAGCGGCGCGACGTGATGCTCTCGGCGCTCGGGCAACATTTCCCCGAGGAGGCGCGTTGGACGCGACCCGAGGGCGGGCTCTTCCTCTGGGTAGAACTGCCGGCCGGCGTGTCGGCCGAGGGGTTGTTCGAGCAGGCCATCCGCGAGCGCGTGGCCTTCGTCCCCGGCGCGCCCTTCTTCGCCTCCTCACCGCTCAGCAACTACATGCGGCTGAACTTTTCCAACAGCCGCCCCGAAGCCATCGAGGCGGGCATCAGGCGGCTCGGCAGTCTTTTGAAGAGAGCTGCCGCGTCGCCGGAGGGGAGCCTTGAAGATCATCGACCCGCTTAAGTTTCGCGCCGGCCGCGCGTGGGGTGCGCTGGACATCGCTAAAGTGGAGGGGGCGACGGTCCGCCTGCATTGGACCGACGAGCCCTACCGCTGGCACGCGAATGACGGCGTCGAGGTCTTCGTCGTGCTCGACGGCGAGGTGGACATGCACTACCGTGAAGGCGGCCAAGAGCGCGCGGTGCGTCTGAAGGCGGGCCAAATCTTTTACGCGGCCGAGGGGGACGAGCATTACGCCAGCCCCGTCGGGGAGGCGAGGATTCTCGTCGTCGAGCGCGAGGGGAGCGTCTGAGCCGCGACTGACGAAAGCCACTTCGGGGGTGAAAGCATGAGGGAGAAGGTGTTTCAACTGTGCGCGGCCGCCCTGCTGCTGCTCGGGTGCGGCGGCCCGGCCGGGACGACGGGGGCACAGAGTCAGTGGAAGGAGCGGGAGGTAGCCTTCGTCAACGTGAACGTCGTCCCGATGGATTCGGAGCGCGTGCTGGCGGGCCAGACCGTGCTCGTGCGGGGCGAGCGCATCGTGGAGGTGGGGCCGGCGTCGAAGGTCAAAGTCCCGGCCGCCGCGTTGCGCGTGGACGGCCGCGGCAAGTACCTGATGCCGGGGCTGGCTGAGATGCACGGCCACATCCCGCCGCCGCAGGCCCCGAAGGAGTTCACCGAGGCGGTCCTCTTCATGTACGTCGCCAACGGCGTCACCACCGTGCGCGGCATGCTCGGCGCCCCCGGCCAGTTGGAGCTGCGCGAGCGCGCGAATCGCGGCGAGCTGCTGTCGCCCACGCTGTACCTCGCCGGGCCGAGCTTCAACGGCAACTCGGTCAGCTCGCCCGCGCAGGCCGCCGAGATGGTCAGGCAGCAGAAGCGCGAGGGCTGGGACCTGTTGAAGGTCCACCCGGGCCTGACGCGCGACGAGTACGACGCGATGGCCCGCACGGCGAACGAGGTCGGCATCCGCTTCGCCGGGCACGTCCCGGCCGAGGTCGGGCTCGCCCACGCCCTTGAGATGAGGCAGGAGACGATTGACCACGTTGACGGCTACGTCGAACATCTCGGCGCGGACGGGGCGCCGCTCGACGAGGCGAAGCTGGCCGAGGTCGTGCGCCTCACGAAGAAGTCCGGGGCGTGGATAGTGCCGACGATGGCGCTCTGGGAGACGCTGCTCGGCGTCGCCAGCATCGAAAAGCTTTTGAGCTTCCCCGAGTTGAGATACATGCCCGCGCAGCAGGTGCAGAATTGGGAGAAGGCCCACCGCGCGCGGCAGGCGAGCCCGCAGTTCGACAGGAAGAAGGCCGAGCTGACGGCCGCCAACCGCAAGCGCATCCTGAAGGCGCTCTACGACGGCGGCGTCCCCGTCATCTTCGGCACCGACGCGCCGCAGCAGTTCAGCGTCCCCGGCTTCTCCGTCCACCACGAGATGGCTTCAATGCGTGAGGCTGGCATGACGCCCTACCAGATACTCCTGACGGCGACGAAGAACGCGGGCGAGTACCACAAGAACCAGGCGCGCTTCGGCACCGTCACGGCCGGGAGCCGCGCCGACCTCCTCCTCGTCAACGGCGACCCGCTGAAAGACCTTTCCAACGTCGGCCGGCGCGCGGGCGTGATGGTGCGCGGGCGCTGGCTCGCGGAAGAAGAGATTCAGAAGAGGCTCGCGGACATCGCGGCGTCGGGCAAACCCTGAGCGCGTTCTGAGAGGCGGAAGGTCTGCGGGTATTCAGCGCCTCGGGGTGATTCTCCAAAGCTCGCCGTTGGCCTCATCCGTGACGACGTAGAGCGCGCCGTCGGGACCCTGGCGCACGTCGCGGACGCGCCGGCCGCGGTCCGTCAGCAGGTGCTCTTCGCCCACGACCCGATCGCCTTCGACGACCAGCCGCACGAGCCTTTTTTCCACCAGAGCGCCGACGAACAGGCTGCCGCGCCAGGCGGGGAAGGCGTCGCCCGTGTAGAACTGCATGCCCGAAGGGGCGATGACAGGGTCCCAGTAATAGACCGGCTGCACGAAGCCCTCGCGGGCGGTGACGGCGCCCGGTATCGGCTCGCCCGAATACTCCTCGCCGTAGGTGGCGAGCGGCCAGCCGTAGTTCTTACCCTTCTCGATCAGGTTCAGTTCGTCGCCGCCCTTCGCCCCGTGCTCGACCGTCCACAGCCGCCCGCTCGCGTCGAACGCGGAAGATTGAACGTTCCGGTGCCCGAGGTCCCAGATTTCGGGCAGCGCGCCGGCCCGCCCGTTGAAAGGGTTATCCGCGGGCGCGGAGCCGTCGGGGTTGATGCGAATGATCTTGCCGAGGTGGTTGTCTAACTGCTGCACTTTCGGGCGGTTCGGCCGGTCGTAGCGGTCGCCGAGCGTGATGTAGAGCATCCCGTCCGGCCCGAAGGCGAGCCGCGAGCCGAAGTGCAGGCCGTTGTCGTAAGTCGGCAGGGCGCGGAAGATGACGCGCACCTGTTCGAGGTTGCGGCGGTCTTCGGTCAACACCCCGCGCGCGACGCTCGTGCCGCTCCCGCCTTCGCGCTGTTCCGAGAAGCTCCAGAAGATGGTGCGGTCGCGGGCGAAGTTCGGGCTCAGAGCCACGTCGAGCAGCCCGCCCTGTCCGCGCGCGGTGATGGGCGGCAGGCCCCCCTGGCCGCTCGCGGCCGACACGCCGCCCGAGCCGACCGGCAGCAGACCGCCTATCGGCTCCCCGACTTCGCCCGCAGCCGAAACGATGCGGAGCCGCCCCGGTTTCTCGGTGATGAGAAGGTCGCCGTTCGGCAGCGGCTCGACCGCCCAGGGTCTGTCTAAGCCCTTCGCCACGACGGTCACGTCGAAAGCCACGCCGGACTTCACGCCGCAGGCGCGGGTCTGCCCGGGGAAGGCGGGTTTCTGTTCCGGCGCGTTCGCCGTTCTGGTTTCAAGCGGCGAGCATCGCGATGTCGGAGCCGACGAAGGGGCGGCCGGGGCTGAAGGTTTAGCGGCATCGCGTCCGCCCTGCGCGCAAGCCGTGCCGGCCGCCGCCAGCATGATAGCCATCACAAACGCCATCTGAATCTCTTTCATGGAATACCTTCCTCAAAAATTACCGATTGGGATTTCAAGTGTCAGGTAGTTTGATGGCTTTGACTAATCGGCGGTGTCAAAGTTTTATGACATTCTCGCGGGCCCACCTCTCTCCGCCATTCACCAGATTATTTACTCATACCGCAGCGCCACCAGCGGATCGACCTTCGTCGCCGCCCGCGCGGGGATGAAGCACGCCAGCAGCGTGACCAGCAGCAACACTGCGCTCACCAGCACGTACGTCAAGGGGTCGTTAGCGCTCACGCCGTATAAGAGATCGACGCCGAACATCGGGCTGGCCAACACTCTCGTCAGCGCCAGGGCCAGCAGCAGTCCGACGCCCAATCCGTAAACCACCCGAATCATCCCCTGTCTCACCATCAGGCCCAGAATGTCCTGGCTGTTGGCGCCCAAAGCCAGACGAATACCTATCTCGCGGGTGCGCTGGGCGACGACATAGGAGACCGTTCCGTAGATTCCCATCGAGGCCAGCAGCACGGCCAAACCTCCGCACGCGCCGACGACCATCCCGAAAAGGCGGTACATGAAGAGGAACGGTTTGAAGGTGTCGTTCAAGGTTAGAACGTCGGAGACGGGAATGTCCGGGTCGAGGGATTGAATCGCGCGGCGCACCGCGGGAACTAAGCTCTCGGGGGCGCCCGTCGGGTGAACGAGCATCACCATACTCGTCTTGTGTGACTGCTGTAGCGGAAAAGCGAACCAGGGCAGGGGCTCCTTTTGCAGCGACTGGACCCGGTCGTCACGCACCACGCCGACTATCTCGCAACTCGGTCTGACCGACGGCGAGACGAACCTCGTCAGGTGTTTGCCCAAAGCCCTTCCGCCCGCAAAGTAACGCCGCTCAAAGGACTCGTTAACGACGGCCACACACGGCGCGCCGTCGCGGTCGCGCTCGTCGAAATCGCGGCCTTGCACCAGAGGGATATTCATCGCCGTCAAGTAGCCCGGGCCGATGGTGTTGTTATCGATCTCCATGCTTTCGCCGGCAGACGGCGCATAACCTTCGATGCCAATCGAGCTGCGCTGCCGGCCCAACAACCCCCCCGGCACCGCGTCGACGAAGCTGACCGCCCGCACGCCGGGCAAAGCAAGAGTCCGTTCCGCCAGTTGCCGGTAGAACGCCTGACTGCGGGCGCGGTCGTACTGCCGTTCAAGCGTCAGCGGGGCCACCACCAGGTTCGCCGAATCAAAACCCAACCGCGCCGGGCTGATGTTTCGCAAGCTCCGCGCGGCCAGCCCGACGCACGTGAGCAGCAGGACGGCCAGCGCGACCTGAGCGACAATCAACCCGTTTCGCAGGCGCGACCGGGCGTAGCCCCCTGTGAAAACCTCCGACCCCTCTTTCAGCGCCGCCATCACATCCGGGCGGGAGGTTTGCAGGGCCGGAATCAGGCCGAAGAACACCCCGACCAGGAATGAGAATCCGAACGTGTAAGCCAGGACGCGCCAATCTATTCGGAGGTCTATCGCCAGGCGGATTCCTTCGGGAAGTGCGGGGATGAAAGCCACCAGAAGATGCGTCAGCCACATCGCCAGCAACGTCCCGGCGACGCCGGCCGCAAGCGCCAGGAGCACACTCTCGGTCAACAGTTGTCGTACGACCCGGCCACGCCCCGCCCCCAGGGCTAAACGTACGGCGATCTCTCTCCGGCGTCCGAGCGAGCGCGCCAGCAACAACCCGGCAAGATTCATACACGCGACCAGCATGACAAGATTTATCATCACCAGAATGAGGGCTATCGCCGCGTAGACGATGGAATGTCCCTGCGGGTGAATCCTGGTCTCGCTCTCCGGGAGGACGGTGACAGACTTGTCCCTGACTTCGTTCGACTCCCCGCGCTTCTCGCGCCAGTGTTCCGGGTAGGCCGCCTGCAATTGACGTGAGATGAGGTCAAAGCGAGCGCGCGCTTGTTCGAGCGTCGCCCCGGGCCTGAGCCTGCCGACCATGAAGAGCCACGAGTTTCCGCGACTGTTCAGCAGCGCAATGCCGGTTTGCGGCGACATCTGCGGCATCATCATCAGAGGGACCCAGACCTCGGCCGCCAGGCCCCGAATCATGCCCGTGTATTGCGGCGGCGCGACCCCGATCACCGTGAGCGGCTGGTGGTTGAGAGTAATCGTTTGACCGATCACGGACGGGTCCGCGCCGAAACGGCGTTGCCACAGGCCGTGGCTGATGACGGCCACCGGATGGGCGCCGGGGGTTTGGTCTTCTTCCGGCAGGAACGTGCGGCCCTTGATGGCGTTCACACCCAGCAACTCGAAGTAGTTGCCGGAGACGGCCTCGCCCCAAACCTGTTCGACCTCCTCCGCGCCGCCGAGTTTGAATTGCTCGACGCCGTAAGCGGCGAGACCGGAGAAGACCTCGGGCTGGTCGCGAAATATCAGAAAGTCCTGGTAGGAGCCGGTGTGGTAAGGCTGGCCCACGTCGCCGACGTAGAGCTCGACGAGCCGTTCGGGCTGCGCCACGGGCCGCGCGCGAAAGAGCATGGCGTTGACGATGGTGACGACCGCGGTGTTCGCGCCGATACCCACCGCGAGTGTGACGGTGACAATCAGCGCAAAGCCCGGTCTCTTCAACAGCGTCCGAACGGCGTACCGCAGGTCTTGCAGCAGGGTGTACATCACTCCTCCGTCAGGCTTTGCACAAATATTCGAGTGGAGTGAAGGCAAAGCCCCGGTAAGATAGCTTTGCCTCTCGCGTAAGTATAGAACGTTTGAAACCTGGCGGCCGGCGGCGACGACGAGAGGGCCGAGGGCAACCCGGCGTTAGGAATCCTTCACAATCTGGCGGTAAGAGAGCGGGGTCAACCCGGTCGCGCCTTTGAACACGCGGCACAGGTGACTCTGGTCGGCGAACCCACACTGGTCGGCCGCGGCGGCCGGCGGCACGTCGGACGAGACGAGGAGTTCCGCGGCCGCCCTGGCCCTGAGGAGCCCCCGGTAGTCGGTGATGGAGCAGCCCATGTGGCGACGAAACTGGCGCGCGAGGTACACGGAGTGCACGCCGGCACGCGCGGCCAGGTCGCGCACGCGAGGCCCATCGGCGAACGTGTCATCAAGCTCCTGTCTGACGAGTTCCAGCCACCGCGGGGGCGAGGCTGCCGCGCCCGACGGTTGACCGCCGGGGAGTGAGGCCACAAGTTCGTAAACGCAATCTTCGACCTCGCCGCCGCGGCGCGTTTGGCCCCGCCTGTATGTTCGCAGCAGGCGCAGCATCCAACGCGCCGCCGCCCCCCCGTGCATCCAGCGCCACCGCCCGAGTCCCGGCACCCAGTCTTGCATCGACGCGACCAGTTCCGGCTCGAAGAGCACCGAGAACACGCGGGCCCCCTTCGCCCCGTACCGGTTAGCGTGTTCCGTGCCGCCGGGCTTGATGACGACGCTGAGGGCGTAGGCGCGTTCGAGCGCCCCGCCGACAGCCTCCTCCACCGAGCCGGCGAGGACGAGAGAGATGTTGGTATGCCGGTGGGCATGCCTCTCCTCCTTCCGGCCGGGCGTGTAGGTATGCTCGAAGACGCGCGCGCCGTCCGCGAAGGAGGGTGTTGACTGGCCTGTGTTTCGTGCGCTCATCTTGCCGGCGGTGCCCCCGAGGATTCTTAACCATTCATGGCCGCTTTGCACGGAGCATACGCCGAAAGGCTACTCAGTGTTTCGCAACGTGACGGCGGCCCGCGCGGGCGGCGTGAAGGAATGGCGCCGGTAAATATTTCTTGCCACGCGGGGGCGCGGCGGTTACTCTCACTCGGGCTACAGCGAGCGATGTCGAACCAGACGGCGGGGCACCGCGAACACCCTTCAACACAACCCGCCGGGCAGGCGGCGGCGGTCGGCCCTGCCGCCCTCCTCAGAATCCTCTTCGGCTACGTCAGGCCCTACAAGGCGCGCGCCGCCCTGCTCTTCGGAACGCTCCTCGAAGAAGGCGCCTTCAACACGGCGCTCGCGCTCAGCCTCAAGTTCCTCATCGACTACGCCATCACCCCGCGCGACGCGCGGTTCATGTTCCTCATCCTCGGCGGATTGTGCGCCGGGTTCGTGCTGACGGCCGCGTCGCAAATCCTGCGCGACTACCTTTACGCGTGGCTCGGCGCGCGCATCCTCAACGACATCCGGCGCGAGATGTTCTCGCACTTCCAGCG
>DATHBF010000057.1:0-25502 GCA_035296285.1 Pyrinomonadaceae bacterium
CCGGAAAACTTCGCGGCCCGCGGGCCGCCCCGATTTACTAAAGTCGTTTTGCCGAGTCGAGCAACACCTGCCTCTCACATAGACGCTTACGCCCGCCCTGAAGCGAGCGGGTATTGTGCCAGTTCCGCCCGCATCAGGCAAGCCGAGGGGCCTTAGGAGGGAGGGCGCGAAGCCCTGGCGTCGGTGAGGATGACGAAGTCGCCGAGGCGGCCGTGGCGCGCGGCGTCAAAGGTTGTGAAGGAGGCTTCGGGCGCGAGCGTGACGACGACGGCGCGGGCGCCCGCGCGGTAGTGCTTGAGCTGCTCGGGGACGCCGAGGCGGCCCTCGCTGTGGAAGGCGCCGTTGACGTGGACGACGAGGGCCGCGCTGCGTTGCTTGAGGAAACGGGCGACGGCGTCGGCCATCGAGGCGTCGCGGAGCGTCTGCGCTTCGAGCATGTAAGACGGCGCCGAAGCCGCGTGGGGGTTGGCGCCGTGCGGCGTTGACTGCATGACGGCGCGGAACTTCTCGGCGTATTCGGCAGACGCGGTCGGGTAAGGGAGCGGCGGGAGCCAGCCGCGCGCCTCTGGCGAGAGGGCGCGCAGCGAGCCGGGGCCGTTCGTGACGACGCGAGACACGTAGCGGGCCGGCGCGTTCGCGGCGATGACGGGCAGGCCGCGCCCCTTCGCGTACTCGACGAGCGGCCTGTAGTCCGTCTCGTAGTTCTTCCACGGCCGGCTGCTCAGCAGGAAGTGCCTCTCCGAAATGAGCCCGGCCAGGTACTCGTCAAGAATCGTCTGCACGTCGCGCTCGAACATCTCAAGCGAGAGCGCGACGGGCCGCGGTCGCCGCCCCGAGCCGGGCCGCGCGTATGTCTCCTCGACGAGTCTCAACAGTTCCGCTTCAAGCACGTGCGTGACGGCGTCGTCGTGCCTTTCGCCGAGGACGAGCACGTCGGCGCGCGCGAGCGACTCGACTATCTCGCGGAGCGTGACGGCGCGGCCGGTCGTGTCGAAGGCGCGGTAGTGCGGCTCGGGCGCCCGGGCGCGGGCGGGGTTGATTTGTGCGGCGGCGGCGGCGAGAAGTAGTATGCTGGCGAGGCGCGCGGCGCGGTGTTTCATGGCGCCCGTTTTTTAACACGCCGCGTTTGAGGGGGCAAACAGGGGAGGGATTTGATGGGTGAGATTTACGTCAGCACGGACGTGGAGACGGACGGGCCGATTCCGGGCGTCTACTCGATGCTGAGCATCGGCTCGGCCGCCTACCGGCCGGACTCGAAGGAGCCGGTCGCGACGTTCACGGCCAACCTGGAGACGCTGCCCGGCGCGCAGACCCACCCCGAGACGATGCGTTGGTGGGAGGGGCAGAAGGATGCCTGGGCCGCCTGCCGCAAGGACCCGCGGCCGCCCGAGCAGGTGATGCGCGACTACGTCCACTGGCTCAAAGGTCTGCCGGGCACGCCCGTCTTCGTCGCCTACCCGGCGGCCTTCGACTTCATGTTCGTCTGCTGGTACCTGCACCGCTTCGCGGGCGAGAACCCCTTCGGCTGGCACGCCCTCGACATCAAATCTTACGCGATGGCGGTGCTCGGCGCCGACTTCAACGACACCGTCAAGCGCAACATGCCCCGCCACTGGTTCGACGAAAGCCTCCGCTACACCCACCTGGCGCTCGACGACGCCAAGTCACAGGGCGCCCTCTTCTTCAACATGCTCGGCGAGCACCGGAGGAGGTTGGACTGGAAGGCTTGAGCCGACCGACTGCCGGCCTCGCGCCCGGGTGCGCGGCCCCTCGAAACGGCAAGGCGCGGGCGGCCGGGATTATTCCCCCGGCCGCCCGCGCCCCGTCGGGCTGTTGAGCGCCGCCGCCACTACTCGTCCAAGTTCTCCTGCGCGTAGCCTTCTTTTGCGCTGTAGGTGTAGTTGTCGTCGTAGCAGTTCCTGCCGCTGGTGAACGTGTAGGAGTAGTCCCAGCAGAAGCTGTTCGAGCGGTCGAAGGCCGTCGGGACGAGCTGCATGCGCGGCGAGGCGCTTACCGCCGTGCCGTCGGCCCCGGTGAAGGTGATGTCAAGGCCGTACTGCGTGCCGAAGGGCTTGAAGACGCCCTGGCTGCCGCTGTAGGCGTAGTTGTAGCTGTAGAAGTCGTCGTAGAGCGTCTCGCCCTGGTAGGCGTAGTACGAGCGGTAGGAGCTGGCGGAGTAGTAGGTAACGTCGCCGGCGTGGCGCGCGTACGACACCTGGGTCATGTTGGACTGGTAGCCCGTCTGCGGCTCCCTGAACGAGTAGGTGTTCAGGTTAATGTAGTACCCGGTCGCGTCGTCCTGCCGGAACGCGTAGCCGTAGTCGTACTCGTAGGAGCCGGTGTTGTAGCTGTAGGCGTAGTCGGCCTCGACGCGGTCGAAGGAGGCCGACACGACCGGCGCGCCGTCGCTCAGCTCGGTGATCGAGGCGCTGAGGGGGAACTTGACGGCCGCGCTGTAGGTCCAGCCGTAGAAGTTGATGTCCTGCGTGTGCGACTTGTTGCTGGAGAGGTAGCTGGACGCCTGACTCTGGGCGACCGTGCCGTCGTTGTAGCTGTACTGGTAGTCGGTCTGGTAGCGGACGGAGTAGTCGATGTCGGTGGCGTAGGCGTAGTAGCTGAGCTTCACCCGCGGCGAGACGATCTCGATGCTCCCCTTCGCCGAGTTGTTGTCAGCGCGGTAGTCGCCGGGCGTGACCCGCTCGACCTTGACTTCGAGCTGCTTGACGCCCTCGGAGGCGAACCTGTGGGTGAAGGCCGCCGAGACCGTCCCGCCGGCGTCGACCCAGACTCCGTCGGCGCGGTCGGCCTCAGCGCCGTCTACGTAGAGGACGACGTTCGCCCTGGCGCCCACGTCGCCGTTCAGCTCGCGCACGACGGCCGTCATGTTGACGGTCGTGTTGACGGGGGATTTGGCCGGCGCGGTGAGGCCGGTGGCCGTGAGGTCGGGGCGCAGCTTGACGGTCTCGACGACCGTCACCACGTCCGTCCGGTGCGGGTCGATGCCGCCGACGCTGGCCTGCGCCTGCACCTGCTGCCCGCGCCGCAGGTCGTTGACGGCGACGGCGAAGTGCCCGCCCCCGGTCAGCCCGACGTAGTTGCGCGCGTACTGCGCCTCGCCCTCGTCGTTGAGGGGCTTGAGCTGCGCCTTGAGGATGTTGCCGGGGGCGGGCGCACCGCCGTCGAGCGAGCCGGTCGTCAGCTCGACCCCGGTCTTCCCGTCGCGTCCGAGCAGGGCGCGCGCCGTCAGCGCGGCGGAGCCGGAGCGCCCCGTGGCCGGGCGCTGCCCGGCGTCGCTGTATTTCTTGGCGTTGGAGATCAGTCGCGGCTTCGAGAAGCCGGAGCCGTCAGTCTGCGCGCCCGCTGTGGCTCGGAGCGGCAGCGCGAGCAGTGAGGCCGCCAGCGACGATAAAATCAGCTTACGGAACAGCCCGGCGGAGGGCCGTAGGTAAACCAGCGAGGTTTCGATCTTCATCCCTTTATTCCCTTTATACCTTGTAAGAAGAGCACCCCCGGGGCAGGGGTGCGGTTGTCTCAGGAGCGGGCGCGGGCTTACCCAGCGCGCGCACGTTTGGGGCGATCGACATGCCCGAGCCGCTGCCGGCCCGGCGCTGAGATTCTACGGACTAATGAAGAAGCGTGACGCTTTTGAAGCGACGAAGGGGAGTACGGGATAACAGTGTCCGGGCCGGCCGAGAAAATACATCCGGCGAAAAAAAAGCGGGGGGCGGCCCCTAAAATTTTTTGTTGACTCCCGCCTCGGCTTTCGCGTAGAACTCCCCAAGGGGCTTCCGTCCTGCCCCTTCAGAAGCCCCGCAGACGGAGTCGCAGATGAACAAAACCCGCGTCTTTCTTCAGACGATGATCACGCTCGCCTCGGCCTCGCTGGGCCTGGTGGCGGCGCTCGCCTGGAACGAAGCCATCCGCGAGACCATCCTCAGGGTGTTCGGCAAGGACGAGGGCCTCGTCGGCCTCTACGTCTACGCCGTCATCGCCACGGTCATCGCCATCGTCGTCCTCCTCATCCTCGCCCGCGCGGCCTCGCGCGTCGGCGGCGAAGCCGTCGTCAACCGCGAAGCCGAAGGCTAAAGCACTAAACAGATTCCCGCATGAGAGAGGGGGCGCGGCCGTCCGTCCGTCCCGGCCCGCTCTTCATTGACGCCCATGTCAACGAACATCTCCGCACAGGGTTCAGGCGACTCGGCGCGGCCGCCGTTCACCACCGCGGGCGAGTTGCGCAGGCACGAGCGGTTCCGCTCGCGCTTCCTCGAAGCCGAGCGCGACGTGCTCGTCTTCCTCCCGCCCGGCTACGGCGCCGAGCCTGCGCGCCGCTACCCAGCTCTGTATCTGCACGACGGTCAGAACCTCTTCGACGGCGAGACGGCCTACATCCGCGGCCGGCAGTGGCGCTTCAGCGAGACGGCGCAGGCGCTCATCAACGCCCGCTCGGTCGAGCCCCTCATCGTCGTCGGCATCTACAACACCGGCCACGCACGCCTCGACGAGTACACGCCCACGCCTTGCGCGCGCATGAAGGCCGGCGGCAAGGCAGACCTCTACGGCCGGCTCATCGTGGAGGAGCTGAAGCCCTTCATAGATTCTCGCTACCGCACGCTGCCCGACGCCTCGCACACGGGCCTCGGCGGCTCCTCACTCGGCGGGCTCGTCTCGCTCTACCTCGGCCTGCGCCACCCCGACACTTTCGGCCGCCTCGCCGTCCTCTCGCCGTCGGTCTGGTGGGACAACCGCGCCATCGTGCGCGAGGTGCGCGCGATGCGGTCGAGGACAGGCGCGCGCATCTGGCTCGACATGGGGACGGCCGAGAGCCGCAACGCGACGAAGGACGCGCGAGTGCTGCGCGACGCGCTCGTCGAGAAGGGCTGGCACCTCGAACGCGACCTCAAGTACCACGAGGCACACGGCGCCGGCCACGACGAACACGCATGGGCCGAGCGCGTCAACCCGCTCCTGCGCTTCCTCTACCCGTGCCGCTAGGCGCGCGACTTCTTCGCCGCCTTCTTCCTTTTTGATCTCCTGAACTGCCTGACCCCCTCTTCGACGAGGCGGAGGGCGTGGGCGGGGCCGAAGCGGCCGCGCGGCTTGAACTCTTTGCCTTTGACCTGGTTGTAGGAGACGAAGAAGTGCTCGATCTCTTCGACGAAGGAGGGAGGGAGCGTATCGAGCGAGCGGGCGCGTGCGTGGAGGCGCGACTCCGCCGAGACGGCGATGAGGCGGTCGTTGCGGGTCGTCTCGCCGTCGCGCTCGGTCTGGTCGGCCTCGATGACGCCGAGCAGGCGGGCGCGCACGAGGCAGCCGGTGAAGGCCGGCTCGTCCATGAGCACGAGCACGTCGAGCGGGTCGCCGTCGCCGCCCAGGGTCGCCGGCACGAAGCCGAAGTCGAAGGGGAAGACGGCCCCCGCCGGGAGCACGCCGCCCAGCTTGAAGAGGCCGAGCCGCTCGTCGTAGTCGTACTTGTTGCGGCTGCCCTTCGGCGTCTCGACCACGACGTTCAGCCCGCCGTCGTCGTCGGCGAACGCGCCGAGTCCGTGCAGGTCTGCACTCATCAACTTTTAACCCCTCACCACCCCCGGAAAATCTCCCAGCGGTCAACGACCGCCTCTCCTTCCAGAACGTTGTAGTGCGAGTGCTGCGCCGCCGTCAGGCACGAGTGGTTGGCGAGCACGCGCACGCGCTCGCCGACGCGCAGCGAGTCGAAAAGCTTTTCTTCCCGGACGTGCACGGCGCCGTGCTCCTGCGAGAGCGATTCGACGCGGAGGCCGAGGTCGCGCCCTTCCACGTCCTGCACGCGGCCGTAGCCGCAGGCGGGGTCGAGGTCCGCCGCGCCTCGGTCTTTGGAGAGGGCGATGGCGCCGGCATCAATGACGATTTTGCGGCGCGCGCGGTCGCGGTGGACGACGGAGGCCAGGACGGTCAGCGCGCAGTCGTCGAAGGAGCAACTGCCGAGCGTGGCCTGGAAGGCGTCGAAGAAGATGTAGTTGCCGGGCCGCGTCTCGTCAACGCCGTCGAGGTGGTCAACCTGCGTGGCGGTCGGGGTCGAGCCGACGCTGACGACGGGAACCTCGATGCCGTCGGCGCGCAGCCGCGCGGCGAACTCGCGCATCAGGTCGCGCTCGTGCCGCGCGATTGCGAGAAGCTCTTCGTGAGAGCCGGCGTTATAGGAATGGCCCGCGTGCGTGAGGATGCCGGCGAAGCGTAAGGCGCGCGCGTCGGCTATCAGCCTCGGAATCTCCAGCGCCTCGGGCTGGTCGGGCTCGACGCCGCAGCGGTGGTAGCCGCAGTCAACTTTGAGGAAGAGGTCGAGGGGCACGCCCGCGCGCCGGGCCGCCTCGTCGAGCAGGGGCGGGACGGAAACGTCGTCCGTGATGAGCGCGAACCGCTCGCACTCCTTCGCCAGCCCGATTGCTTCGTCGAACTTGCCGGGCTCGACGGGGACGGCGTAGGTGATGTCTCGGAAGCCGCGCCCGGCGAAGGCGCGGGCCTCCGCGAGAGTCGAGACGGTGATGCCGCCCCTGTGGCCCTCGGTCTGGATGCGCGCCACCTCGGCGCACTTGTGCGTCTTGACGTGTGGGCGCAGCTCGGCGCCGAAGCCGCGCACGCGCTCCGACATCCGCGCCGCGTTGCGGCGCACGCGCGCGGCGTCGAGCAGGAGCGAAGGGGTTTTAATGTCCTGGAGATTCACCGCGCGGAAGCTTCACACAATTTGAAGCCGCGCGGCAAGCTCGCTCGCTACTGCAAAGTTATGAACACCCCCGCGCGGCTCGCGGCGCCGTTGGCCGTGGTGACGACGACGGGGGCGGCGCCTTTGACGCCGGCCGGGACGGCGACGTTGAGCTGGTCGAGGCCGCCAAAGCCGCCGGAGGGGCCGGCGTACTGGACGACGGCCGGCTTGCCGCCGACGTGGACGGCGACGGGGGGCGAGTTGCGCTAGCCCGTGCCGAGGAGGGCGATGACGGAAGGGCTGCCTTCGGTCGTCGCGGCGAAGGGCGCGGCCGTGTAGCGCATGCCGGAGGCGAGGAGGGCGACGGCTTCGCCCGTGCCCGTTTGTGACACGGTGAAGAGGCCGGGGTTGGCCGCGACGAGTCGCACGTCTTCGGCCGCGGTGACGTTGCCGCCGACCGTGACGACGACCGAGGCGGGCCTCACGCCGAGCCCCTGCGGGACGTAGACGTGGACCTGCGCGTCGTTGAAAGAGAGCACGGGCGCGCTCACGCCTTCGATTGTCACGCGCACGCCGGCGGCGTCGGCCTGCGTTTGGGTGGCGCCGCTCGCGCCGCGCGTGAGGCCCGCGCCGTTGATTGTGGCGAGCGACCCGTGGGCGGCGTCGCCCTGAAGGCTCGCGCTGTTCGTCATGGTCAGGCGCGCGACGGGCGGGAGCACGGTCTCGACGCCGAAGGAGAGGCCCGAGAAGGCTTGCGTGAACTCGTCGTCGGCGAGGACGTAGATGCGGCCGTCGCGGAGGAAGCCGTTCAGGGCCGGGTCGGCGAAGGCGTCAACGCGCGGGATGCCGCCGTTGCCGCCGTCTTCGGGCGCGTCCGTCTCGCCCGTCGCGTCTTCGATGACGTAGACGGTGCCGTCGCGCGCGACGGTCAGGCCGTGGAGGACGAGGTTGTTGTCAATCGAGAGCCCTTCGACGGCTATCTCGTCGGTGTCGGCGCGTCGGTCGTCGTTCGTGTCGTAGACGGCGAGCAGGCGCGTGGCGTCGCCGACCGAGTGGGTGAAGACGACGCCGCGCGAGTTGGCGGCGACATCGAGCGGCGCGTCCTCGGCGCCGGACGAGAGGGGGAAGGTGTAGAAGGGCGCGGGGTCGAGCGTGTCGGGCACGCCGTCCGAGTCGGTGTCGCGGACGACGCGCAGCTCGTTGGATTGGAAGTCGGCGATGACGAGGTCGCCCGTGGGGAGGAGCGCGAGGCCGTTGGCGTTGAAGAGTCGGTTGTCGCCGACGCTCACAAGCTCGCGCGAGCGCGCCGGGTCGAAGCCGCCGGTGAATGCGTCGCGGACGAGGAGGACGACGCCGGGCGAGTCTTCGTTGCGCGGGTCCGTCGGGTCGTCGCTGTTGAAGAAGCCGCTGGAGGAGACGACGACGAACTCGCGGCCGGCTTTGGAAGTCCCCGCGACGACGGAGACGGCCGAGGGCATCCGGAAGTCGCGGCCGAGGTCGAAGGCGGAGGAGGTGTCGCGCCGAAAGTCGCCGTTCGTGTCGAGCGCGACGACGAGGACGCCGACGGGGATGTCGTCCGATGTGCGCGTCGTGCCCCGGTCGTCGATGGCGGTGAAGACTTCGTAGCGGGCGCCTGTGCGGCCGACGGCGATGTCGTAGGAGCCGCCGTCGGAGTCGAAGGTCGTGCGTTCGTCGGCCGCGAGGTCGCCGTCGCGGTCGAGGAACTGTTCGTGCGTGCCGTCGGAGTTGACGAGGCTGAGCTGCGAGACGTGCAGGACGCGGCTGAGCGGGGTGCCGGCGGGAATGCCGGACAGCATGGCCGTCGTCTTCGCCCCGGGCGCGGCGCTGACCCTCGACGGCATTTGCGGCGCGCGCGTCGCGGGCCTGAGTTTGAGCGTGTCGGAAGGCGAAGCCGCTGCGCGCGCCGAACGGTTGATTGCTTCGCGCGTGCGTTGAGGGGCGCGGGCGCCGGGGCGCTTGGGCGCGTCGGTCAGTCGTTGGCGCGAGGCGAGCGCGCGTTTCTTGTCGGGCGTGAGACGCTTCCGCGCCTCTCCCTGTGCCGAGCCGGGGCGCCCGCCCGCCAGTAGGGAAAGGCACAGGGCCGCCGCCAGCGCGGCCGCGAAGAGCGCGCGAGGTCTGCTTCTACGCATGTCGAATCCTTTCGGGGTTGAGATTAGCGGGACGGATCATTCGACAGTCCCGCTAATCTCAGTTGAAGAAGCGGAGCCCCGGTCCGCTTCTTCAAAGCTGGTCGTCCTGCTTCTGTTCGGGCCTGCGCTCTTGCCGCTCGCGGGCGGGCGGCGGGGCGGCGGGGCGCTCCTGTCGCGGCGTCTCCTGTCGCGGGGCCTCCTGGCGCGGGGGAGGGGACGGCCGCGGCGCCTCCTGACGGGGCTGTTGCTCGCGCGGCTGCGGCGCGGGCGCGGAGCGCTCCGGGCGGTCGGGAGGCGGCGCCTCACGACGCGGCTGCGGAGGCTCCGCGCGCCGGACCGGGGGAGAGCTTGGCTCGGTTCGCTCGGACGGGCGCGGGCGGGGCTCCGAGCGCCAGACGGGCGGGGCGCTCGGCCGGTTCGCGTTCGGCTGAACGTCGGCGGGGCGGTTATCGCGCGGGCGCTCGGGGCGCTGGCGTGGCTCGGTAGGCTGTTCGACGGCGCTATTCGTCTCGTCTCGGCCGGGGCCTCGGACGCGCGGCGTGCGGATGATGGGGTCTTCGTCGTTGCGCCTCGGCTTGGGCGGTTCGGTGCGCGCCGGCTGGTCGCGCGGGGCGGGGTTGGCTTCAAAGCCGCCGCCCGTGTCGCGGGGCGGGCGGGCGTTGTCGGCCGGCGGGCGGCGCTCCCAGCGGCCGGGGCGCGCTACGGCGCCGGTGCCTTCCTGGCCGCCAGGCGTCGTGCTGCCTTCACCGACGGCCGGCGGCGCGACGCGCGGCTCGCGGTTGTTGAAGACGCGTGTGCGGCGCAACGACTCGTCGAGCGGGACGCCGGGCGTGCGCGCGGCGGTGCCGGTCGAGCGTTCGCGCGGGGTGCGCGTCGGCACGCCCTCGGGGAAGGGCCGGACGATGGTCAAGCCTTCGCGCGAGCCCGCGTTCGCGTTACCTGCCGCGTTCGCGTTGCCGCGCCCCGCGCGCCCTTCAAAGCGGGCCGGGCCGGTGCGCCCGCCGGGGGCGATGGGCAGACGGCCGCGGACGGGCTCGCCGTTGATGGCGCGCTGCGCGATGTCGGCGGGCGCGGGGCGGGCACGCATGGAGCGCGCGCCGAACTCGCGCTCGGGCGTCGAAGTGACGGCGCGGAGGAAGGCCGGGTTGGCTCGGCGCAGGTGCGCGAGCTGGCCGGGGCGCAGGGCGGAGAGTCGTTCGCGGTCGCGCGCCCAGAAGCGGCCGCGGGGGTCGCGCTGGCCGTGCGTGAGCGGATACCAGCAGAGGTTGCGGCCGTGCGCCGTGTCAACGTAGACGAAGGCGATGAGCGCGGGCCGCCAGCGGGCGCGGCCGTAGTTGTAGCCGTAGCCGCGCGGCGCCCAGCACCAGTTGTTGTTGACGTGGACCCAGCGGCCGTAGTGGTAAGGCGCCCAGCCCCAGTCCTCGTCCGGCACCCACGTCCAGCCGTAAGGCGCACACCAGCGCCAGTGGCCGTAGCGATACGGCGCCCAGTTGTTATAGTTGTTGACGACGGTGACGTGCGGGCGCCAGACGTAGCCGTAGTCGCGCGTGTATTGCCAGTCGCCGTAGGCGTCAAGCTCTTCGGCGCCCCAGACCTCCGGGTCGTAGTAGCGGTCGCGCCCTTCGTGGCGCAGGCGCGCGGCGAGGTAACGCTCGCGCTCGTCGTTCCACGAGTCCCACTCGTCGAAAGACGGGGCCGAGGCCATCTCCCAGTCGGCCTCGTCGGTGCCGTAGTAGGTGAGCCTCGCGGTGCGGTTGTTGCGCAGGACGAAGCCGGAGGACTCAGAGTAGATGCGCGCCCGCCCGTCGTCGCGGACGGTGACGCGGACCTCGCCGTCGGCGTTCACGTCAACGCGGTAGAGGCCCGTCTTCTCGGCGGCCATCGTGCTCTTCGGCGCGTCCACCTCGAAGTACTCGCGGTCGCGGTCGAAGCGCGCGAGGCGGAAGGTGGCCGTGCCCTCGGTGACGCTGAAGGCGATGCCCTCGTCGCGGAGCGTGACGACCCTGAGGGTCGAGCCGGCGCCGAGGCGGATGAAGTTGCGCGCGTCCACCTGAATCTCCACGCGCGCGTCGCGGCCCGTCGTCAGGCGGTCGCCCTCGACGAGAGGGAGGTTCGGGCGCACCGTCTCCCACTCGTCGCTGCCGGCGCGCAGCAGACTCCCGTCGCCCTTGACGAGGGTGACGCGCAGCACGCGCGCCTGCTCCTCGTACTCGTTCTCGGTGGTGTCGTCGGCGGCGAGTGCGGCGGCCGGCGAGAGGAAGAGGAGAGGCAAGAGGAAGAGAAGTGTGCGGGGCAGCCAACGGCTTGAACGCATGACGGGACGCTCCTTCGACTGTGTCAACAGAACGGGCTTCTGCTTGGGGGCAGACCTATCCGACGGACCCTTTAAGGAAGGGCCTCCAGAAGAAAGCACGTGCGAGGGCTTTCTATCTTTAAAAGGCCGCGGAGCAATGCGCGTGCCCGTCGAGGCGTACGCCCCCTTTTAGAAAAAGGCTGACGGCGACTCATGCGAGATGGTGCAGGCCCGACACTATTTCGTGTGAGTGATGTCGGAGAAGGGAACGTCGAGGATGGGGTATTGGCGCCAGTCTTTGAAGTCGAAGTGCCACCACTCGGGCTCGTAGACGTTGAAGCCCTCGGCCTCCATCGCGGAGCGGAGCAGGTCGCGGAGGCGACGCTGTTCGGGCGTGCCGCCGGAGTAGTTGGCGTGCGAGCGTTCGGTCATCTCGTCGTAGGCGCTCGGCATCTCGACCTCGCGGCCCGTCCGGAGGTCGTAGAGCGTGAGGTCAACGGCGCAGCCGCGGTTGTGGCGCGAGCCCCTGGCGGGGTCGGCGACGAACTGCTTCTTGTCGGCGGGCGTCACGTCCCAGAAGAGCTTCGTGACGCGCCAGGGGCGGTAGCCGTCGAAGACCAACAGGCCGTAGCCCTGAGCTTTGAGCGCGCGGCCGGCGCGGACGAGCGCCTCGGCGGCCGGGCGCTGGAGGAAGGCGCGCGCCTCCGCGTAGACGGGCCGGCCGACGAAGTTGTCCGCGGTCGCGTAGCGAATCTGGAGCCGGATGGATTTGTCGAGCTTGACCAGCTCGACGAGGTCGGGCGCGCGGAACTGGCCCTCCTCCTTCGGCGGCCGCTGCTGGTCCTTCGCGGGCTGCGGCGCCTGCGCGTGCGCGAGCAGGGGGAGCAGCAACGCCAGCGCGCACATGAGCGACGCACGCGGGCCGCGTCCCTTCATGCTTTGCAGCCTGCCTCTCATGCTTCTCATTGCGACCACGGCTTCGGCTTGCGGACCCAGCGGTGCGCGCGCAGCTCTTCGACCAGCTCGCCCGGCAGCGGGCCGGCGTCGCTGGCGGCGACGTTGGTCTCGACGTGGCGCGTCTTCCTCATGCCGGGGATGATGGTGCTGACGGCCGGGTGGCTGAGGATGAAGCGCAGCGCCATCTCGGGCATCGTCATATGGGCGCGCTCCGCGAGGGGCTTGAGGGCGTCGGCGCGCTCGACCGTCGGGAACAGGTTCTCGGGGACGAAGAAGGTGTTGCGCCAGTCGCCCTCGGGCCAGGTGCTCTCCTTCGTGAGCGTGCCGGTCAGCGAGCCCTCGTCGAAGGGGACGCGGGCGATGACGGCCACGTCCATGTCGGAGCAGGCGGGGAACAGTTCGTCCTCCGGGTTCTGGTCGAAGATGTTGTAGATGACCTGCACGGCATCAATCAAGCCGCTGCGGACGGCGCGGACGCCGTTCCATGGCTCCCAGCGGTTGATGCTGATGCCGACGGCCTTGACGAGCCCCTGCGAGCGCAGCTCGTCCAACTTCTTCATCCAGCGGTCGTCCTCGACCCACGAGTCCTCCCAGACGTGGAACTGCATGAGGTCGAAGCTGTCGAGGCCCGCGCTCTCCAGGCTCTTGTGCACGTACTCTTCGACGTGGTCGGGCGGGAACGTCTCGTCCAGGCTGAACTCGCGCTGGCTCGGCCACTTCCTGTTCTTCGGCGGCACCTTGGAGGCCGTGTAGAGCTTCCGGTCCGGGTTGGCGCGGATGAGTCGGCCGAGTAAGTTCTCGCTGTGCCCGTCGCCGTAGACGTACGCGGTGTCAAAGAAATTGCAGCCCAGCTCGGCCGCGCGCTGGAGCGACGCCAGAGACTCCTCGTCGTCCGAGCCGGTCCAGCCGCCCATGCCCCACATGCCGTAGCCGACCTCGCTGACCTGCCAGCCCGTGCGCCCGAACCTTCGATACTTCATCGCGTCTCCCCCCGAAAAAATTTGACAGCCGGCCATCCCGAAAATGGAACTGCGGCGTCCCAGAAATGAAAATTTCGCCGCCGCTGAAAATAATGAAACCGCGGGCCGAATTATTTTGAAACCAAGTTGCGGGTCGTCGCACTAACTAGACGGAAAGTGCAACGCTGCTCGCCGCTTGAGGCGGCGCTTGAGCTTAGCCCGGCCCGCCGGGGCGGGGCCGGACCGGAACGAGACGGCAGCCGAGTCGTCGCATGGCACGGCGATTGAGATGGACTCCCTCAGTCGTCGAGGGTACGACCCGGTGGCCGCCTTGCCTGCCCCCTCCGGAGGGCCGGGCTAAACTCAAGCGCCGCTTCGGCGAGACAGAACACCGAAAACCCTCGCTTCGGCCGACAGCGCGCCCATCTCGCCGAATGTAAAATGTTTGTAACGGCAGAAACTAAGGCGCCCCTCGCGCGTTAACGTCAATATATCGCGGGCCGTCATTGTAAACGAAATAATTTTTGCCACGGAAGTTTCTGGGGCGGTGTTTCGCGGGTAGAAGAAGGCGGGTTGTTGACGCCGTAAACAAAGTGGTGACTGAGATGAAACACAGGTCAATCGGCGCATTCATACTGCTGGCGGCTACGCTCTTCGCAATACCCCAGGCCGTCGAGGACATCCGCTCGCTGAAGGGGTCAGTCTTAAGGTGCGCCCGCGGCGAGCTGCTGCAAGCCTTCCTCAGCTTCAACTCCGACGAGGCCACCCCCGCGCCGCCGTCCCGCCGCCAGGCCCGCATGACCCTCGCCTCTTGCCCCGCGGCCGCGCGTCAGGACTCGGCCGTCGCCTCCGCCGCGAAGAAGGCTTCCCGGCGTGCCGCGTCGGCCGGCCCCCGCGGTGAGTCCCTGGAACCGTCCGAGCTGAACGAGTTTCTCGCGGAGGAGGCCGAAGGGCCTTCGCCGCTCCCGCTCGTCGCGGAGTTCGTCGGCGAGCTTGCCGAAGCGGTGCATGAAGTGGCGGAAATCAGAGTCCCGGCCGCGCCGCTGCCCGCCTCCGCCAGGGTGGAGCTGAAAGGCAAGGAAGGCCACGGGCGGGCTCAGTGGGTGCCGGCTTTAGAGCTGTCGGCGCGCGAGAGCGCCGCGCTCGGCCGGCTCAAGATGCAGGAGGACATCCTCAAGTTCGAGATGCATAAGGAGGCGGACCTCGCGCGGGCGCTCGGCGCGCAGCGCGTGCGGCACCTCAGGGTGATACGGCGCAAGCCGGCCGCCCCGCCGGCCCCCTCGGGCGGCGAAGTGCCCGCCCCGCCCCGACAGGTCGCCGAGACGGACGAGACGAAAGGCGCGGCCGACGAAGCCGCCAGGGGCGCGGCCTGGGCGGCAGAGCACGAGTAGGGCGAAGCTTACAAAAAGTGGGAAGCCTGCCGCACTGCGCGGCAGTGACACGGGCGACGAGTCGTTGTATGATTCGTCGCCCGTCGGCTTTGATGTCGGCGGCTCCGCGTCGAAGGCGGCGCCGATGGCTCCGCAACTTTCACCCTTTTTCTTCGTACTACATCACCGGACAACATCCGGGGCGAGCGTCGCCCGCTCCCTTCTAGCCCCGGCGCTGTTGGCGTTACAAGTTGAGCGCCTTTCTCATCATCTCGATTCTCCTCCTCGCAGCAGCCTCCTATTCCACCCTCCGCTCGAAGCGCAAATCTTCCCGCGCGGCCGGCTACCTGCCCGACCCCGCCCCGCGCTCGCTCTTCGGCCCGGCCGACGAGCCCGGCGTCTCCCGGAAAGAGGAGAAGGCGAAGGAAGAGGCCGCGCGACGCGAAGAGGTACTTGCGCTCGCGGCGGCGGGGAACCGGGGCGCACTGGTGGACGCGGCCGAGATGGGCGACGCCGTTTTCTACAGGCGCGCGCTCGACGGCGCAGTCAAGTCACTTGAGAGCAAGGCTGAACTCAGTTCGCTCTCGGCGTATCTTGTAAGCCACAAGCTGCGCGCCTCGACGGCGCTCGCGCAGAGACTTCTCGAACACTGGAAGGAGCGGCCGTCGCGCCAGGGCGTCGCGGAGCTGCTGCGCGTCTCGGCGCTCTCGGACGACGCGGGCGCGTTCTCGCGCGCCGTCGCCGGGGTCTTCGACGCGTGGCGGGGCGGGAAAATCGAAGGGCTCTCCTCCACCGACCTGCGCGACCTGTTCGAGGCCGAATACTGGCTCCTCTCGTCCGAGGCGAAGCGCTCCGGCGAGGGCTTCCTGCTCAAGCAACAACTCTCAGACCTGCGCCGCCGCCTTCAGGAGAGGGCGCGGCGCGGTGACTCCCCTATAGGCTCCGCCGACTCCTCCGAGCCGGCCGCACAATGAGGTAGACCATGAACGACTCGCTTTCAGTGCTTTCCCCCTACGCAATCGCCGGGGTGGTGCTGCTCATCGCCCTGCTGATCCTGCTGGGCAAGATTCTCGTCAACGTCGGCGCGCGCGAGATCGCCATCAAGGAGCGCCGCTACCTGGGCGCGAAGATGCCGCCGGGCCGCGTCGTCGCCACCGAGGGCGAGGTCGGCATTCAGGCCGACGTGCTCAAGCCGGGCCTCCACCTCATCAAGTGGCCCTTCGAGAAGGTCGTGCGCAAGGTGCCGCTCATCGAGGTCGGGGCCGACGAGCTGGGCGTCGTCGAGGCCGTTGACGGCGAGCCGATGCAGGCCGGCAGCATCTTCGCGCCCGACCGCGCGCAGAACGCGCACAACAACTTCCAGGACCCCATCGCCTTCATCAAGCGCGGCGGCGTCAAGGGCATCCAGCTCCGCACGCTCCCGCCGGGGCTGTGGCCCATCCACCCCTACCTCTTCCGCGTCTCCGTCGCCAAGGCCACCGTCATCCCGCCGGGCAAGGTCGGCGTCGTCACCTCGGCCGACGGCGACCCGCTCGACGCCGGCCGCCTCCACGGCAAGGCCATCCCGGGGCATAAGAATTTTCAGGACGCCGAGCAGTTCGTCGCCAACGGCGGCCAGAAGGGGCCGCAGGTCGAGATACTGACCCCCGGCACCTACCGCATCCTCACGCAGTCGGTCCCCATCGAAGGCGGCGACGTGAAGCCGGGCCTCTTCTTCCTGCGCCTCTACGACGCGACCGTCATCCACGAGAACAACATCGGCCTCGTCGAAGCCCTGGACGGCGCGCCGCTCGACCCGCGCGACTACGTCGCCACCACCATCTCGGGGCACGACAACTTCCAGGACTGCAACGAGTTCATCAGCGGCGGCGGCCAGCGCGGCCCGCAGCGCGACATCCTCCTGCCCGGCACCTACTACATCAACCCGCTCGTCTTCAAGGTCATCCCCGAGACGGCGCGCGAGGTGAAGCCGGGCGAGGTGGCCGTCATCGTCTCGAACGTCGGCAAGGACCCGACCGAGGAGATACGCCGCGAGATGGCCGATAAGGTGCGCGGCCGTCTGGAGAAGGAGGAGCTGGAGCAGGTGTCGAAGGCCGCCGCGCGCCTCGACAAGCTCGACGGCGAGAGCAGGGAAATCTCCGAGATTCAGGAGGAGCTGATAATAAACGACCCCGCCGACATGCGGCTCGACCAGGGCGCGCACGAGGCGTACGTCGTCCCCGAGGGCTTCCGCGGCATACAGGAGTCGGTCGTCGGCCCCGGCAAGTATTACGTCAACACGCTGGCGATGTCGCCCATCATCATCCCGACGACGAACATGACGGTCGAGTGGACGGCCGAGGAGGTTGACAACACCTTCGACCCCTTCGAGGTCATCTCGAAGGACGGCTTCACGATGAAGCTCGAAGTGCGCGTCGTCTTCCGCGTCAAGCCGGAGGACGCGCCCTTCATGGTCGCCAAGATAGGCAACACCGACAAGCTCATCCAGAACGTGATGCACCCGCTCATCGACTCCATCTTCCGCAACCAGGCGTCGGAGTCCTCCGCGATGGCGTACCTCCAGAACCGCCACGAGGAGCAGGAGCGCGCCGAGGCCCGCGTCCGCATGCACCTCCTGAAGTACCACGTCGATGTCGTCAACGTCCTCATCTGCCACATCCACCTGCCGGAAGAGCTGATGAAGACGCAGACCGAGAAGATTCTCGCCGAGCAGCGCCAGAACATGTACAACGCGCAGCGCGAGGCCGAGGAGAAGCGCATCCAGCTTGAGAAGACCAAGGCTCACGCCGACAACCAGAAGGACCTGATGGCGGCCACCGTCGGCGTCGAAATCTCTTCGCGCCGCTCCGAGCAGCGCAAGGCCGAGGCCGAGGGCGAGGCCCACTACATCCTCGCCACCGGCAAGGCCGAGGCCGAGAAGGTCCGGCTGATGGGCGAGGCGCAGGGCGTCGCCTACCACGAGCAGGTCAACGCGCTCGGCCCGCAGGGCGTCGCGCTCGTCGAGACGCTCAAGGTCATCGGCGAGAAGGGCGTCCGCATCACGCCCGACATCCTCGCCTCCGGCGGCAACGACGGCGCGGGCGGCGGCATCGGCCAACTGCTCCTGCTTAGTCTCTTCAAAGACCGCCTCGGGGTCGAACAGCCGGCGCAGGGTAACGGCAACACGGCCGGGAACGGGGCCAAGGTCGTTAAGTAAACAACCCCTCAACCGCCTTTGCGCCTCCGGCGCCCCCGCGTGTTATTTTTACAGGCGGGGGCGCCGGAGGCGCGAAGTGTTTCTATGACGAAGCGGGCCATCGTCGCCGTCGGCGGCTTCACCTCGGACTCGGGCAAGACGACGCTCGTGTGCGAGCTTTTGCGCGGGCTGCCCGGCTGGGAGGCCGTGAAGATGACGCGCGGCCACTACCGCTCCTGCGGCCGTGACCCGCACGCCTGCTGCGTGAGCCCGTTGCTCGGCGAGGAGCCGGTGGTGCGCTCGGGGAGGGAAGAGACGTACGAGGCGGGGAAGGACACGGGGAAGTATTGGGAGGCGGGCGCCGCCAACGTCCACTGGGCGATTGTGACGGACAATCAGGTCGGCCGCGGGATAGAGCTGGCGCTCGCGCGCGTCCGCTCGCACGGCGTGCTCGTCGAGGGCAACAGCTTCCTGCGCCACGTCGCCGCCGACTTTACGCTGATGGTCGCGCGGCCCGATAAACTCAAGATCAAGCCTTCCGCCCGTCGCGTGCTCACGAGCGTCTCGGCGTTCTATTTGTCCGGCGAAGGCGAGGCCGCGCGGCTGCGCGAAGACTTCGATGCGTGGCGCGCGTCGGAGGCCCCCGGCGGGACGGCCGCCGCCGCTCCCGTCTACACGCGCGCGGACCTGCCGCGGCTCCGGGCTCTACTCAACCAACTCGTGTGAGGATAGAAGTGGAGGGACGAATCTTCCAGCTCAACTGCTCGAAGGGCGGCGTGCCCAAGACGCCGGTGCCCGAATCGCGCCTGACCGAGACGGGCCTCGAATGCGACCGGCAGGCCAAGCGTCACATTCACGGCGGCCCCGAGCGCGCCCTCTGCCTCTACTCGCTCGAACGCATAGAGGAGTTGCGGGCCGAGGGCCACCCCGTCTTCCCCGGCTCGACCGGCGAGAACGTGACCATCTCCGGCCTCGACTGGGCGCGGGTCGTGCCCGGCGCCCGCCTCGCGCTCGGCGAAGAGGCGTTGGTCGAGGTCACGAGCTTCGTGAAGCCCTGCAAGACCATCGCCGGCTCGTTCCGCGGCGGCGAGTTCGGGCGCATCTCGCAGAAGACCTCCCCCGGCTACTCGCGCGCTTACGTCCGCGTCCTGCGCGCGGGCCGCCTCGCCGCCGGCCAGGCCGTCAAGCTTCTCGACAACGGCGGGCCCGACGCCTGAGCCGAGTCACGTTCACAAAAGGCCATGAGAATCGCCAAGCCGCTGAAGAGGTATCTGAAGAAGCTCGACCAACGTCTGCACGAGACCAGGCTCGCCTTAAGAAAGAACAAGTTCTCGAACTTCGACGAGGAGCGAATACTCCGCAAGTATTTCGCGCGACTGTTCCCGCCCGGCCACACGGGGACGGCCGTGGACATCGGGGCCGGCGACGGCATCCGCCGCTCGAACACTTACGCCCTGTTCCGCGGCGGCTGGCGCGGCGTCGGCGTCGAGGCCGACGAGTACACGGTCTGCAAGCTGGCGCAGGCGTACAAGTATTACCCGAACGTCGCGCTCTGCCGCTGCCGCGTCACGCCCGACAACGTCGTCCCGCTGCTGCAAGCCTACGGCGTCCCCAGGGATTTCGAGTTCCTGAGCCTCGACATCGACGGCAACGACTACTGGGTGCTCGACACGCTGCTCACGCACTTCCGGCCGCGCCTCGTCTCCACCGAGATTAACGAGAAGATACCGCCGCCCCTCAAGTTCGTCGTCAAGTACGACCCGGACTTTAGCCTCCGCCACCACTTCTACGGCTACAGCATCGCCATGCTCAGGGAGATCACCGAGAAGCACGGCTACGCGCTGCTTGAGCTGGAATACAACAACGCCTTCATCGCCCCGAAGGAGCTGCCCGGCGTCGAAGGCGTTGACGTGGAGACGGCCTACCGGCGCGGCTACCTCGACCGCCCCGACCGGAAGGAGAAGTGCCCCGACAACTTCGACATGGAGGTCCTGCACACCCTCTCGCCCGAGGACGCGGTCGAGTTCCTCAAAAAGTTCTACTCGAAATTCGACGGCCAGTACGAGCTGAGCATCGAGGGGGGGCCGGCGGCGGCTAGTCGTTGACCTTCGGGCGGAGGAGCAGCAGGTAGTCGAGGCCGAAGCCGCGCATGCCGGGCAGCATCTTGAGGCGGAATTGCAGGAAGCGGTATCGGTAGTAAACGTCCGGGCGATTCTTCCCGGCGGTGAGGACCGGGCCTCCGTTCTCGCGTCCGCGCGAGGGCTCGCCGGCCAGGTAAGACTTCTTCCAGTTGCGCTTCTGCGGGTAGAGCCCGAGGCTGCGCAAGCCCCGGCGGATGCCGTAGGTTCGGCTGCTCGCCACCTCGAAGCCGCTCTCCTCGAACATGCGGAGCAGCGTCTGCCGGGGGAAGAAGAAGAGGTGGCCCGAAGGGCTCAGCGCCGGCCTCCGCTCGCTGCGGAAGTATTTGATGAGGTTGAGGCTGTCAACGGAGCCGTTCGGCACGCGCAGGTGCAGGACGCCGTCGGGCTTGATGATGCGGCGGCACTCCCTCAGCAGGCCGACGGGCTCGCGGACGTGTTCGAGCACGTTCGAGATGTGTATGTAGTCGAAGTGCGCCTCGGGGAAGCTCACGTCCGAAAGCTCGCCGTGCCTCACGTCGAGCCCCAGCTCGCGCGCCGCGAAGTCTGCCAGCGCCGGCGTGAACTCGGTGCCCTGCACCTGCCAGTCCGAATGTTTGCGGATGCCGTCGAGGAAGAAGCCCTGGCCGCAGCCCACGTCGAGGAATCGGCCCGCCGCCTTGTAGCGCAGCAGGGACTTGGCGAAGGCCATGCCGAGCCCCCGCTGCTTGTACCAGTCCTGCCCGTAGTCCTTCGAGGCGTAGAACTGCGAAAGCTCGTCGAAGCCCGGCAGCGGGTCGAGGCGGCGCACCCCGCAGCCGGGGCACTCCACCAAATCGTAGTCGGCGGCGAAACCCAGGTTGACCTTACACAGGGGCTCCGCCTCCGCCCCGCTCTGACAGATCGGACAGTTCGCCATCGCTCACGCCGCAAACGCCTGCGGACTAAAATGGGCGCCGGGGTGGCGCCCAGTTGTCGTTGAGTTACTTTAATGAATGACGGGCCGTGAGGGACTCGAACCCCCGACACCTAGTTCCGAAGACTAGTGCTCTATCCGGCTGAGCTAACGGCCCAGAAGGCTCTCCACGGCGCGGTGCAAAGGATAACACAGCCGCGCCGCGGTGTTTTAGCGGCCGGGCGACTTCGGCGCGACCGGGGCGGTGTCGGCCGGGGCGTCCGCCGGCAGCCCGTGAAACTCCTGGCTGATGAAGCGGGCGAGGGCGTTGATGCGCTCGGCGTCGAGGCGCTTGCCGAAGGCGGGCATGCCTTCGTCGGTGTCGCCGTTCGTGATCTTCTTCGCCATCTGCTCGACGGTGTGGCGCTTCCCGTGGCCCTCGCGGAAGTTCGGGACTTTTATCTTCTCGCCCTCGTCCAACTCGGCGATGCCGCCCGCGCCGTCCTCCTTGTGACAGCGGATGCAGAACTGCTTGTAGTCGGCGCGGGCCGAGGCCAGCGCGTCGGGCGTCGGGGTCGGCGCGGCGGGCGTGGCGCGCGCCGCCGCGTTGGCGTTCGGGGCGTTGGCCGTCTGATTAGAAGGTGCGTCGCTGCCGCAGGCGGCGAGGGAGAAGATGGCCGCGAGGGCGGCCGCGGCGAGTGAGAGTTTCAATGTCTTCATGCGCACGAAAGGGCTCCGGTAAGACTCTCGGGCTCAGGCTATCGGTGTTCGTAAAGCCCGCCGAGTATAGCCGAGCGGCGCGCCCCTTTGAAAGCGGCCGGGCCTCACTTGAGCGAGACGACCCACTCGGCGACGGCGCGCTTCTCGTCCTCGGTAAGCTTGCGCGCGAAGGAAGGCATGCGCGCCTCAAGGCCGTGGCTCGCGGGGTCGTTGATGATGGAGACGATGTCCTCGGCGGTGCGGCCGGGACGCGCGGAGAGGCCGCGCAGGCCCGGGTTGACGGACTTGCCCTCGCCGCGCGGGCCGTGACACCTGGCGCAGTTGCGCTGGTAGGCTTCGGGCGCGGGCGGGGCTTCGACTGATTCGGCCGGCGCGGCGTCGGGCCTCGCCGCCCCCGCCGCTTCGCCGCGTGAGGACTTCGGGACGAAGGGAGAGCTTCTGAACTCAGTCTCGCGCGCCGACTGGCGTGCAAGCTGCTCCGTGACGCGAGGGTCGCGCGAGTCCTCGTAATGCGCGACGGCCGTCAGCGCGGCGACGAGCAGGAGGAGGGAGCCGACGAGGGCGAGGCCGCGCCTGCCCCGCCGCGCCGCACGCCCTTCGGAAGCGCGGGCCGGGAGGAAGGGCAGGAGCGCGACCGCGAGCAGCAGGATGGGCAGCCCGAGGAGGACGAGGGCGGAGGCGGCCGGCTTCGGCAGGTATTTAAGGAGCTGGAAGAGCCAGAGGAACTGCGCGCCGGGCCGTGGCACGTAGCCCGGCGGCGCCGACTCGTGCGGCGGGCCGAGCGGGGCCGGCGACTCCCACGCGTAGAAGGCGATTGCCGCGAAGACGAGCGCGACGACGACGGCGTTGCGCGCCAGTTGCTCGCTAGCCCAGGCACCGTCCGACACCGCGTCTTCCCTCCGCGGCTCGCGGAAGAGAAGGAGGCGGGCGGCGACGACGGCCAGCAGCAGCGCGGGGACGACTATGGCGTGCAGCGCGTAGAAACGCGAGAGCGTGAGCGTCGAGACCTCCGCGCCGCCGAGCAGCCACGCGCGCGCACCTCCACCAAGAAGCGGCAGCCCCGCGACGACGTTCTCGGCCACGCGCGTGCTGTAGAAGGCCCGCGCGTCCCAGGGCAGCGAGTAGCCCGTGCCCGCGTTCGCCATCAGGAGCCCCAGCAGCAGCACCGACGCCGCCCACCCGAAGGGCTTTCGCCTGTGCGACCCGCGCCAGAGCATTTGCAGAAGGTGCAGCGCCAGCGCGAGCGGCAGAAGCTGCGACGCGTGGAAGTGCAGGGCGCGCACCCACGAACCGCCGCCCACGACCTTCTCCACGTAAGCCACCGTCGTGTGCGCGCTCTCCGCCGAAGGCACGTAGTAGAAGGCGAGCAGCACGCCCGTCAGGATTTGCAACGCGAGCAGCAGGCACACGACGCCGGCCGTCGTCCGCGCCCACGCGGCGAAGCCCGCCGAAGGCTCGTCAACAAGATTCTCAACGACGAGTCCGAGCGCCGTCCTTCTCATGAACCCTTCCGGCGCTGCGCGGCTTCCGACTCTTCGGACAAAGACGCCACCGCGTCGGCGCGGACTTCGAGGCGCCCGCCGCTCACGCGCGAGGGAATCTCCACCAGCCCCGCGCGCGCCGGCCCCGAGAGGCGCGCGCCCGCCGCGTCGAAGCTGCTGTCGTGACACGGGCAGAGGAACTGACCGCGCCCCTCCTCCCAGAAGACCTCGCAGCCCTCGTGCGGGCACACGGCCGAGACGACGCGCCCCTCCCGCCCCGGCAGGACGAAGACGGCGTGCGCGCGCGGCGCCGTGGCCCAGCCCGCGCGGTGCTCGACGACGACCTCCCGGCGCAAAGGCGCCGCGGCCCGCCCGACTTCGCCCGCGTCCGCGGCCGCGACCCACGCGTCACCGCCGCCCGCGACCCCCACCTCGCCCGCCCGCGGCCGTAGGAACCTGTAGGCGGCGGCGAACATCGTCGCGCCCAGCGAGGCGAAGACGGCGGCGGGAATCCAGAGCAAAAATTTCCTGCGTGTGGGGGGTTGCGGGGCGGGCGGTGTGGCGTCAGACATGCTCGCTAGCGTTTGTCCGCCTTCGGACTCGCGGCGGTTTGCAATCTCGCGCCGCGCAAAGCAAAATATGTCGCGTTCGACGGGCGCCCATTCTACCCGATTTCGACGCGGCCACGTAAAACTCATCGCGCCCCCCTTTTAACAGTTCTGAGGAATTAAGAACATGAGCACGGATCACGAGCAGACGGGAGGCGGCCGCCCGACTCTGAGGCTGGCCGACAAGACCCCGCGCGAGAAGGGGCACGAGCAGGAGCAGACGGACAAGGCGACGCTGCCGCGGCAGTTCGTCACCTTCACCTTCTACAAGGCGCGGCCCGAGTGGCGGCTCCTCGACGACCGCGCGCGCGAGGAGTCGAAGCGCGAGTACGTCGAGGTCTTCGACGCCTACCGCCGCGACATGCTCCTGCACACCTACTCCATCGTCGGCCTGCGCTCGAACGTGGACTTCATGCTCTGGCGCATCGGCTACTCGCTCGACCCCTTCCAGGAGATGTCGGCCCGCCTCAACCGCACGCACCTCGGCCGCCACCTCGACGTGACGCAGTCGTTCCTCTCGATGACGAAGCGGTCCATGTACATTGACAAGGACAACCCCGAGCACGTCGAGGACCGCCTGCACATCGTGCCGGGCCGCTCGAAGTACCTGTTCGTCTACCCCTTCGTCAAGACGCGCGAGTGGTACGGCCTGCCCGTCGAGCAGCGGCAGGAGATGATGGACGAGCACATCCGCGTCGGCTCGAAGTACCGCTCGGTGAAGCTGCACACGACCTACTCCTTCGGCCTCGACGACCAGGAGTTCGTCGTCGCCTTCGAGACCGACCAGCCGGCCGACTTCCTCGACCTCGTCCAGGAGTTGCGCGAGTCGAAGGCCAGCCGCTACACGCTCCGCGACACGCCCATGTTCACCTGCCGCCAACTCTCGCTGGCCGAATGCCTCGACGAGCTTGGCTGAATCGGCGGACAACGAGTTCTCGACACAGAGGGCACGGAGAAGATTAATGTCTTTCTCTGTGCCCTCTGTGCGTACTCCGTGCCCTCTGTGTTTAAATCTCAGGTAATGCAATCAAAACTCTTCGCGCTCGTCATTCTCTTCGCCGTCCTCTTCGCGCCCGCACGCCCGCAGGCGCAGGCATCGAGGCACTACGAATACCTCTGGTACGAGGCCGAGAACATGGGCGGCGTCTCGCGCGACGCGCGGGGCGAGCCGCGTCCGAACCCCTCCTGGATGAACCTGCCGGCCGCGCAGGCGCCGGGCTTCGGGATAAACGGCCCCGGCGTCTCGCCCGAGTGGACGCAGGGCGGCGAGAGCGAGTGGAACTCCGTGGCCGCGAGCGCCGACGAGGCGCGCGCCGCGCTCACGCAGGATTTGGAAATCCCGCGCGACGGCGACTATCGCTTCTGGGTCCGCTACGCCGACTGGGCAGGCAAGACGGAGAACTTCGTCGTCCGCCTCACGCAGCAGGGCCGCGAGGTCTTCCGCCGCGAGTTCGGCGCGCGTGATGTCGTTGACCCGCACGACGAGGTCAGCATGTACTGGGGCTGGGCCTTCGCTTGGGACGGCTCAGACGGCGTCGCGCTCAAGAAGGGGCCGGCTCGTCTTTCGATTGAGGTCGAGAAGCAGGCCGGCGCGCGTCGTCACGTTGACTGCGCGCTGGTGACGAACGACCCGGGCTACACGCCGACGGGCCGCCAGAAGCCGCCGTTCGCCGCGCTGCGCTTCCTCGGCGAGTGGGGCGAGAAGCGCGCGGCCCTCGCGCCGCTGATGGAGAGGGAAGGGCCGCGCGCCGAAGTCCCGACGCTCTGGCGCCGGCCGCCAATCGCCGGGCGCGACTTCCTCATGCCCTGGAACATCGCTGAGGAGTTCTGGGCGATGTACGACCGGCCCGCCGCCGAGCGTCCGCTCTACCCGTTCCACGCCGAAGACATCGAAGCGTTCGCCGCGAAGTACAAGGGCGCGCGCGACGTGCCCTTCTTCTCCTCGAAGCTCGTCGTGCCGGTCGTCTACCTCAACCACCTGCCGAAGCACCTGAAGGAGGGCAGCGCCTTCCTCCGCTACCTCCGGGAGACGAAGTCACCCTTCGCCGTCCTCATCAACTACGGCGCCGCCACCTTCCCCGAAGGCGAGGGGCAGGCGGCC
>DATHBF010000058.1:0-1949 GCA_035296285.1 Pyrinomonadaceae bacterium
CTGCGCGAGAAGAACCTCGCGCTCGAAGAGCGGCGCCACTACATCGAGACCGTCCTCCAGACCGTCTCGACCGGCGTCATCTCGCTCGACGAGTCCGACCGCGTGACGACCATCAACTCGGCCGCCCTCGCCATGCTCCGCCGCGAGCAAGCGCCAGCGCCCGCCACGCCGCTCTCCGAGGTCGTCAGCCCCGACGACCTGCAACTCCTCGAACGCGTCCTCTGGCGCGCGCGCCTGCGCGGCCGCGCCGCCGAGCAGCTTGAGCTGGCGCGCGGCGCTTCGCAGGCGACGCAGGACGGCGCGTCCTCCGGCGTCATCCCCGTCGCCCTGACGGCGACGGCCTTGACGCCCCGGCCCGACGAGACGCGGCGCGGCGTCGTCCTCGTCATCGAAGATTTGTCCGAGCTTCTCGCGGCGCAGCGCGCGGCCGCCTGGAGCGAAGTCGCCCGCCGCCTCGCGCACGAGATAAAGAACCCTTTGACGCCCATCCAGCTCTCGGCCGAGCGCATCGCGCGCAACTTCCGCCGGGCGGAGGAGGATGAGAGGCAGGCTGTCTCGACTTCCAACGGCAACGGGAACGGCAACGGGGCCGCCGAGCGCGAGCGCGTGGCGCGCGTCGTCGAGGAGTGCACGGCGACCATCGGCCGCGAGGTGGCGGGGCTCAAAGCGATGGTGGACGAGTTCACGCGCTTCGCGCGGCTGCCCCACTCGCGGCTCGAACACGGCGACCTGAACGAAGTCGTCCGCCAGGCCGTCGCCCTCTACGAAGAACGGCTCGAAGGCGTGAGGATGGACGTGCTGCTCGGCCGCGACCTGCCGCCCGCGCTCCTCGACGCCGAGCAGTTGCGCCGCGTCTTCGTCAACCTCATCGACAACGCCGCCGAGGCGCTCGGCGAAGGGGAAGGGGAGCGCCGCATCACGGTCGCCACGGGGCACGACCCCGCGCGCGGCCTGCTCATCGCCGAGGTCGCCGACACCGGCCACGGCATCGCCCGCGCCGACTTCGCGCGCCTCTTCCAGCCCTACTTCTCGACGCGCGGCCGCGGCACCGGCCTCGGCCTCGCCATCGTCCACCGCATCATGACCGAGCACGGCGGCCGCATCCGCGCCGAGACGAACCGGCCGCGCGGCGCGCGCATGATTATTGAGTTGCCCGTCGCCGAAGACGCGAAAGCAGATGGCAGATTCGGTCCTCATCGTTGACGACGAGCGCGGCATCCGCGAGACGCTGAGCGCCGTGCTCGAAGACGAAGGCTTCGAGACGCAGGCCGTCGCCTCGGGCGAGGAGTGCCTGGAGGCCGTCGTGCGCCGCGCCTACGGCTGCATCCTCCTCGACGTGTGGCTCGGGGGGATTGACGGCCTTGAGACGCTGACGCTGCTGCGCGCGCGCGGCTGCGAGTCGGCCGTCGTCATGGTCTCCGGCCACGGCAACATCGAGACGGCGGTGCGCGCCACGAAGCTCGGCGCCTTCGACTTCATCGAGAAGCCGCTCTCCATCGAGAAGACGGTGCTGACGGTCAGGAACGCGCTCCGCCATCGCGAGCTTGAGCGCGCCAACAGGGCACTCTCCGCCGAGCTACAGGACGAGTGGGTGATGGTCGGCGAGTCGGTCGCCATGCGCGCGCTCCGCAAGCAGATAGGGCTGGTCGCGCCGACCGAGGGGCGCGTCCTCATCTACGGCGAGTCGGGGACGGGCAAGGAGCTGGTCGCGCGCGCCATCCACGCCCGCAGCGCGCGGGCCTCCGCGCCCTTCGTCGAGCTGAACTGCTCGGCCGTCCCCGAAGAGCTGATAGAGTCGGAGCTGTTCGGCCACACGAAGGGCGCTTTCACCGGCGCCACCCAGCAGAAGCGCGGCAAGTTCGAGGCGGCCGACGGCGCGACGCTCTTCTTAGACGAGGTGGGCGACATGAGCCCGCGGATGCAGGCGAAGGTCTTGCGCGTGCTCGAAG
>DATHBF010000059.1:0-4010 GCA_035296285.1 Pyrinomonadaceae bacterium
GGGGACGAACTCCTGCACGAGCGCCGTCGAGTCCACGCCGAAGTCAATCGCGCCTTCGGCCGCCGCTCGCGCGAGCGACGGGGGCGAGTCGAAGCGGACGACGCCCGCGCCGCGCCCCCCGATGTTGGGCTTGACCATGACGGGGAAGTCGAGCCCGCGCGCGGCCTCCTCGATCTGTGCGGCCGAGTTGACGACGCGCGTGCGCGGGTGCGGGAGGCCCAGACGACGAAGGAGGGCGAGCTGTAGCGCCTTCGACGTTTCTATCGCGAAGGAGGCCGAGCCGTTGACGACGCGCACGCCCGCGGCTTCGAGGTGTTCAAGGAAGTAGCGCGTGTAGAAGACGGCGTTGCCGTGGCCGCGCAGGTAGGCCGAGGCGCTCATGCGGTTGAAGAGGAGCGCGTGGTCGGGCGCGGCGTCCGCCACGTCGTAGGCGTGGGCGGCAGCGTCTAGGCGGACGTAAGGCGTGCCGCGGCGGTCAAGCTCGGCGAAGAGCGGGCGGAACCAGTCCGGGTGCTCGTAGTAGACGGCCAGCGTCGGCGTGCTCGTGTTCAAGTGCGGGGCCTCCGGAAAAGCCGAAAGCCGCCCTCCGTCGAGCGGCTCCCGAGTTGTCACGTTTGAGGGACGACAGAAACCTTAAACGCCGATTGCGGCGGCGTCAAGGCGGACGCGCGCCCGTCGGCGCCGGACAGCCCCGGGAAGCCCTCGCGGCATCTCACGTCGGTTGGCGTCCGGCGCTCGCCTGGGTTAACCTCGCAGGTCAGACCGGACGCCCGAGGCCGCGCCCGAGGCCGCCAGAATCTTACAACCCTTTAGGAAGGCAGCACCCACGACCGATGAGGAAGCTCACCCACGCACTGGCGCTGGCGCTCGCGCTCGCGTCCGCAGCCGCCGCGCAGCCCGGCGGCGCCAACCGCCCGCGGCCGGCCGCCGCCCGGCCGACCCCGACGCCCGCGCAGCAGCCGCCCGCGCGCCCCGCGCAGACCCCCGCCGCGACTCCCGCGCCCGCCGCGACTGCCGCAGACCCGTGCGGCTGCGAGCCGTCGCCGCTGCCGGCCGTCGTCGCCACCGTCGGCGCCGTCAAGATAACGCCGGCCGACTTCAGCCCGCAGACGCAGCGCCAGATTGAGGAGTTGAAGAAGCAGGTCGTCGAGGCGCGCAAGAACGAGCTGAACCTGCAAGTCAACAGCATCCTCCTCGACGCCGAGGCCAAGAAGCGCGGCGTCACCACGACCAAGCTCATTGAGGACGAGGTCGTCGCCAAGACCGTCAACCCGACCGAGGCGGACGCGCGCGCCTACCTTGAGCAGAACCGCGCGCGGATCGAGCAGCAGGTCGGCCGCCGCGTCGAGTTAGAGGAGCTGAAGGCGAACATCGTCGAGTTCCTGAAGAACGAACGGCAGCAGCAGCGCGCCCTTGAGTTCGCGCAGACGTTGCGCGCCGCCTACCCCGTCAAGATCAACGCCGCGGAGGCCGCGCCGCCCGCGACGCCGGCCGACCGCGCCCGCGTCCTCGCCGTCGTCAACGGCCGCAACATCACTTCGGGCGACATCGAAGACTCGCTACGCCCGCTCGTCCACTCCGTGCAGGAGCAGGTCTACGCGCTCCGCCAGCGCGACCTCGACCTGCGCATCAACGACATACTGCTCGAACAGGAGGCGCAGAAGCGCGGCGTCACCTCGCGCGCCCTGCTCGACGCGGAGGTCGGCGCGAAGGTGCCCGTCGTCACGGAGGCGCAGGCGCAGGAGTTCTACAACCAGAACAAGGAGCGCCTCAACGGCGACTTCGCGGCGATCAAGTATCAAATCATTGATTACCTCCAGGAGCAGGAGCGCAACAAGCTGAACGCGGCCCTGGCCGAGCGGCTGCGGAAGGCGATGCCGGTCCAGACCTTCCTCGCCGCGCCCGAGCCGCCCGTCTACCAGATAGCCACCGACGACCAGCCGTGGAAGGGGAACCAGAACGCCTCGGTCACGGTCGTCGAGTTCACGGACTACCAGTGCCCGAGCTGCGCGGCGACGCACCCCGTCCTCGAACGCCTGATAGCGGAGTACGGCGACCGCGTCCGCTTCGTCGTGCGCGACTTCCCGCTGCCGATGCACGCCGAGGCGCGCAAGGCCGCCGAGGCGGCCGAGGCCGCCCGCGAGCAGGGCAAGTACTGGGAGTACACGGCGCTGCTCTTCCGCAACCAGTCGTCGCTCCAGGTGAACAACCTCAAGCAGTACGCGACCGCCGTCGGGCTCGACCGCGCCAAGTTCGACGCGGCTCTCGACGGCGGCAAGTTCGCCCCGCAGGTCGAGCGCGATCTGCTCGACGGCCAGAAGATCGGCGTCTCCGGCACGCCCTCCATCTACATCAACGGCCGCCTCTCCAAAGTCATCACCTACGAGGGCCTGAAGGCGCAGCTCGACGCCGCACTCAAAGGCCCCGGCCGCAGTTGAGAGGGCGCGAGCGATGGGACCGGGAGGCGCGGCCTGAAGTCGGGCCGCGCCTCTCTTTTGCGCCCGGCCTGCGACAAATCTTTATCCCCGTATAAATTAGGTAAACCCCGGTGACATGCCGGGCGTCTAACCTCGTCGGCTCTTCCCGCCGAATTGGGTGGAACTTTCGCCCTCCCCCGACAGAATAGAAGTAGGAGCAGGGTCGGCCGGGTGCCGACCTGTTTTTGTGCGTCGCCGGCCCGCACGCTTTCGGAACAATCCGGCGCGTGCGTGCGTAGAAGAACTGTCGCAAGTTCGCCCGAGAGCTTTTCTCGCCTGAAGACAGACAAACACACAGAGGCCCCGCGTCGGGGCCGCCGAAGCAAGAGGCACGAGGATTCAATGAAAATACTGCGGGCTGTTCTAGCTCTGGCGCTGTTCGCGCTCACCGCGGGCGGCGTCGCCCCCCTCTCCAACAACGCGGCCGCCCAAGCCGGCAGCAACGCCCTCGGCGACGTGGTCGCCGTGGACGCCGCCGCCAAGCAGATATTCGTTAAGACGGACGCCGGCCCCGTCGTCATCGTCGCCGTCTCCGACGCCACAAGGATTCTGAAGAACCCCCCGGGCGAGGCCAGGACCGACAAGTCCGTCCCCTACACGCTGGCCGAGATCGCGGCCGGCGACCGCGTGCTCGCGCTCGGCAAGCTCTCCGATGACGGGAAGACTTTGGCCGGCACCCGCGCCGTCATCGTCAACACGAAGGCCGACATCGCCGCCAAGCACGAGCGCGAGCGCGCCGAGTGGCAGGCCCGCGGTATCGTCGGCGTCGTCTCTGCCGTCAACGCCGAGACCAAGGAGATCACGCTCCAGACGCGCACGCCCGAGGGGCCGAAGCCCATCGTCATCGCGGCCGGCAGCCCCGCCGTCAAGCTCCGCCGCTACGCCCCCGACTCCATCAAGTTCGCCGACGCCAAGCCCTCGACCTTCGAGGAGTTGAAGGCCGGCGACCAGCTCCGCGCCAAGGGCGAAAAGAGCCCCGACGGCGCACGCTTCACGGCCGAGGAGGTCGTGACCGGCGCTTTCCGCACCTCGCTCGGCACCGTCAAGGCCGTGGACGCGGCCAAGGGCGAGATCGTCATCGAGCAGGCCACCGACAAGAAGCCGCTGACGGTCGTCGTCCGCCCCGACTCCGTGCTGAAGCAGATTCCGGCGCAGATGGGGGGGATGATGGGCGGCCCCGGCGGCGGTCCGGGCGGACCCGGCTCGGGCGCGGCCCCGGCGGGCGGGGGTGAGCGCCGCGTCGTCGTGCAGGGCGGCCCCGGTGGCGCGGCCCCGGGCGGCGGCGCCCCCGGAGCGGCCGGCCCCGGCGGAGGCCCTCAGCGCATGATGATGGACCCGCAGCAGATGCTCGACCGGCTCCCGCCCATGACGCTGGCGGAGTTGAAGCCGGGCCAGATGGTCGTCATCTCAAGCACGGTCGGCGCCGACCCGACGCGCGTCACCGCCATCCAGCTCATCGCCAACGTCGAGCCCATCCTCGCCATGATGGCGAGGCGGCAGGGCGCCCCCGGCGGCATCCCGAACCTGAGCGGC
>DATHBF010000060.1:0-8856 GCA_035296285.1 Pyrinomonadaceae bacterium
GTCGGTGCTCATACGCCCTTTCGGAATTTTTTCGGGAATCTTTCGGCGCGCCGTAAGGACTTCCACGCCCGCCGGGGCTTATCGTCCGTCTCCCAGGCGGGCGGCGGCGGTCGGGTTCGATGAACTCACATTTTAAGGCCGCCCGCCGAGAGGGGCAACACACTTCATAAATCCACGGATTCAGTTAGGAGACGACATGGAAAAGAGAATCGGTTCAAACATCAAGCGGGCGTGGCTCGCGGCGGCGCTGCTGCTGCAACTGAGCTGGCTCGCCCTCCCCGGCGTCGGCGTGTCGGCGCAGGACGCGAGACGTGAACAGGACGGCCGGATAAAGGCCCGGGGCGCGTTCACCTGCGACTTCGCACTGCCGGGAGACTTCCCCTTCGGCCAGGTCGCGCCCGTCATCGAGCGCGACCGGATGTACATGGCCGAGCGCCCCGGGTTGCAGCGAAAGCAGATTCCGATGCGCTTCGATTCTTCGACCGGCAACCTCCTGACGGGCGGCCGCTACCTCTTCGACACCGAGCAGGACGCTGCCCGATACAAGTCGTGGGTCGAGGACGAGTTCATCCTCGACGGGACACATTTCTTCGACCGCCCTTACTTTCTCAACCCCGACTGCCACTCGTGGGGCGTCGTCGCCGCGCACAATCTCAAAGACATCCAGCGGCAGGTCGTCATGCGCACCGAACGCTGGGGCGTGCCGCAGGCGAGCCAGACGCACGCGCTCAAAGAGCACTGGCCTTCGATTCTGCGGGAGGCGGAGCAGCGGGGCCTGACCGGCGTGTGGCTGCTCTACAACGAGCAGGAGAACCTCGCGCAACTCGTCTACTTCGCCGACCGGGTCGTCCCGCAAGACGCCTACGTGCCCGACTTCATCAGCCTCGCCGCCCTCGAATCCGCCACGCCGCTCGGCTCGGCGTTCGCGGGCTTGCCCGGATGGGCGAAGACGTTCGACCGTTCGCAGTGGGTCCTGTCGGTCTGGTTCCCCTTCGAGCCCGGCGACCACGGACGGCCGTCGCTCTGGCCGAACTCGCCTCCGCTGCCCGAGCCGTACGTCGGCGACGGGGTCTGCGAGGTGAGCCGCGGTGAGAACCACGCCAACGCGCCGGCCGAATGCGGCCCCCTGTGCGGAAACGGGGTCTGCGACGCGGGCGAGAACACGCAGAACTGCCCGGGCGACTGCCGCCTGCGATGACACTTAGGAGAGACCGCCGAGACCGCGACCCGCCCGCTCAAGGCCGGTCGCGGTCTCGCCCTGTCGTTAATTGATGATGCGTGACGAGCCGGTCTCGCGCGAGTCGCGCGACTTGCGCAAGTCCCGCGTCACGTTTATCCGCTTGAGCCAGCGGTCGGCGCCGTCGTACCTCGCCTCGAAGGACTTCCTGCCGTGGACGGCGCGGTAGTTGTCAACGAAGAGGAAGTCGCCCGGCCGCAGCACCACCTCCGTCAGCTTCGCGTCGGTCTCGCGGACGAGCGCGTCGAGGGCGCGCCGCGCGTCGCCGTCCTCGGGCGGCGGCATGAAGTAAGGGTCGAGGCGCAGGTAGGGCGAACGCGGGTGCCCGAACATGACCGGCTGCGGCCGCGGGTTGTTGAGCATCTCTTCAATGTGGCGGTAGGCGCCCTTCAAAGTATCGTCGGCCGCCCCGGCGTGCCCGCCGTTCTTCGCCGCGTGCGACTCGTCGGGCCTGATGGTGTAGCGCGGCTCGAAGAGCTTGCGGGTCACCCCGGCGTCGAGTTCGAGCATGTCCACGGAAGCGAAGGTCGTCGGGACGCGGTCGGGGTTGCGCAGGCACATCAGCCCGACGTAGTCGCCGCGGTAGGGGTGGAACGCATCCTCGTTGTGCCACCAGATGGTCTGCTTGCTGCCCGTGCCGATCTGCTGGTCCTCGTCGCCCTTGACGGGCAGGACTTCGTGTATCAGGCGGCCGCCCTGCTGCGTCGCCCAGCCGAAAACGTCGCCGAGGAGCGAGGCGAAGAGGAAGAAGAGCATCTCTTCCGCCAGGGTCGGCGAGACGCCGCCCCGCGCCTTCCAGTGCCCCGGGGTCGGCCCGAGCGCCGCGTCGTCCACGGGGTAGCCCGAGATGACGCAGACGCCCGGCGCGGGCTCCAGGTGCTTGAAGTCGTTGAGGAAGACGCGAACCCGCCGCGGCAGCTCGTGCGCGAACACGGACACGTCCTTGAGGAAGCCCTCGTCCTCCGCCGAACTGTACTTGGAGGTGAGTTCGGATAGCAGCGCGCGAACGGCGCGAACCTCGTCGGCGTTAAGTTTGAGGCGAGACATGATGACGGAACCTCCGTGAGTTATTGCCCTGATACCCGCCGCACGCGCGTCGGCCTCGCAATTGAAAGGCGGCCGTACACTGTCGTGAGGGCGGCGTTTGCGACTACGCTCTCAATCCTTCAAAGCGTAGTCTCAGGCTAAAAGGGATCACCGGCCCCAAGATTCAAGGGTCGGCGATTCGTCCCAACACTCTTCCTCGCGTCCTCGGTAAGGGCAGGCAAAGGGCTCGGCAATAGCCGGGATGAGCGAGGAGGAATCGGGACAACGCCGGAGGGCGCTGACCTTTTCGGCAGTGCTTCAAAAATAGCGTTTCGGGTAAGATGGCTCGCCCGCGCCCTTCCGGCTCGTTTCTCGGGTCTGTTCACGAGAGACGCGGGTTGGGCCGGGCGTCAGGTCGCTTGATTTGGGGAAAGTTGATTTGAGTATGAAGTTGGCGGGGGTCGTAAAAAGTTTGTGGAGGTATCCGGTCAAATCAATGATCGGCGAATCTTGCCGGACACTTTTCTTTGACCATCGCGGCGCGGTAGGCGATAGATTATTTGCCGTCAGAGACGCGCAGGGGAAGTTCGGGAGCGGCAAAAACACTCGAAGATTCGTGAAGATTGACGGGTTATTCAACTTTCGGGCGGTTTATGACGGGAGCGTCCCGGTCATCACTTTCCCCGACGGGACATCCGTTCGCGGCGATGACACTTCTATTCACTCCGAACTGACCAAGGCGTTAAATCGAACCGTGACGCTCGCGGAGGAACAGTCCATCTCCCATTTCGACGCCGGCTCGGTACACCTTGTGGCGACCGCGTCTTTAGACTGGCTGAAGTCGAAACTCCCCGGTTCGGTGGTTGACGAGAGGAGATTTCGTCCGAACGTAGTGATAGAGACCGAAGGCGCGGAGTTGATAGAGCAGTGTTGGCCCGGAAGGACGCTGCGCCTGGGGAAGGGCGTCATGCTGGAAGTCATGCGTCCTACCGAACGATGCCTGATGACGAACTTCGCTCAACCGTCAATTCCCGAAGATAAAAGTATCTTCGCCTGCATCGGCAGAGAAGCTGCTTTGAAGTTCGGCGTGTACGCTAAAGTTCTGGTGGGCGGGGAGGTTAATTGCGGTGAAAAGGTTGACCTCATTTAATCCCCGCGACGGGCGATGTCACACCTCGTTCGACCGGAGCGCGAGTTGGCCTAGCTTTTACCGTCAACTTTGACGGCTTCATTTGTGAGGGTATTCAGCGCGGAAGGAAGTTTTACGGTGCGGGAATGGATTGTTGCGGAGCCGGCGAAGGTTGGCGCGTCTCTCGGTAGTTCGTGCCGTCCGGGCTATTCCGCCGTCCGCCATCCCGAATCCGCAATCGGGCGGTTTGCCGCCCCGCCGCGCCGCCCTGTACAATCCGCCGCCTAAGTCATCCCCGCCCGCGCACATCTTTCGACGAGGACCGAGATGAGAAGATTGACGCTGACCGTGCTTCTGCTGGCGCTCGCCGCGAGCACTCCGAACCAGGAACCCATGGCACAGACCAACGACCAAAGGGCCGCCGCCGCCGCGCCGACCCCGCCCGCGGCCAGGCGCGTCCCGCGCACCACGACCGTCCACGGCGTCGAGCTCTCGGACGACTACTTCTGGCTGCGCGAGAAGAAGAACCCCGAGACCATCGCCTACCTCCAGGCCGAGAACGCCTACGCCGACGCCTACATGAAGCCGACCGAGGCTTTGCAGGAGAAGCTCTACCGCGAGATGCTCTCGCGCATCAAGGAGACCGACACCAACGTCCCCTTCCGGATGGGCGCGCACCTCTACTACACGCGCACCGAGCAGGGCAAGCAGTACCCCGTCTACGCGCGCCGCAAGGGCGACATGGCGGCGCCCGAGGAGGTCCTCCTCGACCTCAACGAGATGGCGAAGGGCCACCCCTTCATGTCCGTGGACGAGTTCGACGTGACCGCCGACGGCCACCTCCTCGCCTTCTCGACCGACACGACCGGCTACCGCGAGTACACGCTGCAAGTCAAAGACCTCCGCACCGGCAACGTCACTAAAGTCGCCGAGCGCGTGTCGAGCGTCGCCTGGGCCGCCGACGACAAGACGCTCTTCTACGTCGTAGACCACCCCGTCAACAAGAACCCCTACCGCCTCTACCGCCACGCGGCGGGCCGCGCCGGGGCGGACGAGCTGGTCTATGAAGAGAAGGACGAGATGTTGGGTCTCGGAGTGAGGCGTTCGCGCTCGCGCGCCTTCATCTTCGTCACCTCCGCCAGCCACACCACGAGCGAGGTGCGCTACGTCCCGGCCGACAGGCCCGCCGAGCCCTTGCGCGTCATCGAGCCGCGCGAGGCCGGCCACGAGTATTACGCCGACCACCACGGCGACCGCTTCTACTTCCGCTCGAACGCGGGCGGCGCGCGCAACTTCCGCCTCGTCTCGGCGCCCGCCTCCGACCCCCGCCGCGCCAACTGGAAGGAGGTCATCCCGCACCGCCCCGGCGTCTACCTCGGCGCCGCCGAGTTCTTCAAAGACTTCTACGTCGTCGCGGAGCGCGGCGAGGCCACGCCCCGCCTGCGCGTCGTGGACCTCAAGACCGGCAAGGCCACCGACATCGCCGTCCCCGAGCCCGTCTACAACATCTCGCTCTCGACCAACCGCGAGTTCGACACCTCGCGCGTCCGCTACAGCTACCAGTCCTTCATCACGCCGGCCTCCACCTACGACTACGACGTGCGCGCCGGCAAGAGTGAACTGCTCAAGCAGCAGCCCGTGCTCGGCGGCTACGACCCGACCCTTTACAAGTCCGAGCGCGTCTACGCCGTCGCCGCCGACGGGACGAAGGTCCCCATCTCGCTCGTCTACAAGAAGGACTTGAAGCTCGACGGCTCGCGCCCGCTGCTCCTGAGCGCCTACGGCTCCTACGGCATCCCCTCGAACGTCTCGTTCAGCTCGGGCCGCCTCTCGCTCTTAGACCGCGGCGTCGTCTTCGCCACCGCCCACATCCGCGGCGGCGGCGACCTCGGCAAGGAGTGGCACGACCGTGGCAAGATGCTTGAGAAGAAGAACACCTTCACCGACTTCATCGCGGCGGCCGAGTTCTTAACCAAAGAGAAGTACACCTCGCGCGGCCGCCTCGTCATCACGGGCGGCTCGGCCGGCGGCCTCCTGATGGGCGCCGTCATCAACATGCGCCCCGACCTCTTCAAGGCGGTCGTCGCCTACGTCCCCTTCGTCGATGTCATCAACACCATGCTCGACGACACGCTGCCGCTCACGGCCGGCGAGTGGGAGGAGTGGGGCAACCCCCTCAAGAACAAGGAGCACTTCCTCTACATGAAGTCCTACAGCCCTTACGACAACGTCGAGGCCAAGGACTACCCCGCCATGCTCGTCAAGACCTCCTTGAACGACAGCCAGGTCCTCTACCACGAGCCCGCCAAGTTCGTCGCCAAGCTCCGCGCGACGAAGACGGACAAGAACCCGCTCCTGCTCAAGACCAACATGGGCGCCGGCCACGGCGGGGCCTCCGGCCGCTACGACGCCCTCCGCGAGACGGCCTTCGACTACGCCTTCATCCTCAACCAGCTCGGCATCACGAACTGAGCCGAGGCCGGACGCGAAAACTGAAGGCCCCGGCCGGAGCGAATATGCTCCGGCCGGGGCCTCATACTTCTGCTCGCTTGAGCTTATCTGGTAGCGGACGCGGCGGCGCCGACGTACTCCCAGTGCCAGGGCGCGACCTCACGCCCGCGCCGCCCGCGTCTTTCCTGCCTTTTTTGATTTCCCCTTTGATTTCCCGCGGCCGCTCGATTTGCGCGGGCGCGACATATTAGTCAGCTTAGTCACCGTAGTCGGATGAGCGGAGGAAAAAGCGGAGGATTTCCCGGCGGCGAACTGGTCGAGCGCCGTGACGGCCGCGCGCCTGGTCGCCTCGGTCGCGTGGGCGTAGCGCATCGCCATCACGCGCGCGCTGTGGCCGCTGATAGCCATCACAGATTCGAGCGAGTGCCCGGCGTGCAGCATGGCCGTGATCGCGGTGTGGCGCGTGTCGTGAAGCACCCACCCGCCGGGCGTCTCCCGCCCGTAAGGGATGCCCAGCGCGGCGCTCGCCTCGGCGTAATGCAGGTTAGTGTGATTCTGGAGCATCGAAGCGTGGGCGAGCGCGCTGAAGACGAGCGGGCTTTTGCCGGACGCCGCACGACGCCTCCTCAGCATCTCGACGAGGGCGGGAGACATCGGCACGGACCTCACACGGCGGACGGGCTTCGTGCCCGTGACGGTCAACGTCTTCCATTCAAAATTAACGTCGGTCCACCGGAGGCGGAGAATCTCAGAGCGGCGCGCGGCCGTGAGCAGCGCGATCTGGAAAAGGTCCGCCGCGTCGAGGCGCACGGAGTAATGCGCTTCCGTCTCGTCGGCGACGCGAGGGCGGCGCAGCTCGTCCAGGATGCCGGCGGCCTCGTCGGGCGTAATGATGCGGTCGCGCGCGCCCGAGGGCGCCTCCATGCGCGGCCGTCGCGGCGGCTTCCAATCTTCGAGCGAGGGGAAGAGCTGAGCGGCGCGGTTCAGGCACGAGCAGATGTCCGTCAGCTCGCGGAAGACGGTCTGAGGCTTGACGCGCTTCAGGCGCGACTCGACGTAGTCTGAAAGGTGAGAGGTCTTCAGGTCGGCGAGGGCGAGCCCCGAGGGCAGCGTGGCGAGCCACCGCTTGAGGATGCCGGCCGTGACGCGACGGCGGCCCGTCGCCTGGAGCTGAGCGGAGCGGCGCTCGACGAGCGCACGGACGGTGACGGCGGGGAGTTCGGGCGGCGGCGCGACGCCGGCGTCGCGCTCGAAGGCATCGACGCGCGCCTTAGAGAGTGCGAGCTGTGCGGCCTTTTCGGTGGCGAAGCCGAACTTCTGAAGGCGGCGGCCGCCGATGCGGGCGTCGTAGCCCCAAACTTTTCTACCGTACCTCTTCGACCATTGTTTCCAGACGCCCATGCAAGTATGGCCGCGTCGGGAGGCGCGGGAGTTAATACCGGCGCGTTCTCCGTAGCGGGACCTTAATCATGATGACCTGAACAACTCGCCCGTCGATGAAGATGACTTCGGCATTCGAGTAGCGCCAGATCGTGTATTCGCCGCGCGTGTCGTAGCGAGAGCCCCTCGTCGGCGGCACTCCCCATGCGCGCTCAACGTCTAAACCGTCCATACCAATCAAGACCTTCGATTTCTTGATGGCGTTGTCAAATTCCGCGCGTTGCAAGTCGGCGAAAGCTTTCGGGTCTTTCGTGGCAAGCGCCTCGGCCTGCTTGCTCGCGAACTCCCAAGGGGGCGTAGGTCTCTCCTCATTCCATATCCCCCGCTTTTCGTTCCGCGCGGCGGCCTCACACTCGCCGTAGAGCCGCCCCATGGTGGAGTCTGCCGGCGGCGCCTCCTCCGCGAAGTGCCAGGCGGCACCGTCGCGGATCATCTGCGCGCCGAGGTCCGCGCCGGAGGCCGTCAACACGCCGACGAGGTTGACCTCTTCGTCCATCAACTTCACAGCGACGGCCACGTCCTTCCCCAGAGCGAGGTCGCTCAGGTGTTGGCGCGAGACATCGTGAAGCGGCTGGCCTGCCTTGGGCGCTGCCACGCCGAACAGCCTGACCTGGTGTTTCTGATTGACGCCCGTCGTGAGAGTGAACGTGTCGCCGGCCGTCACCTCGGCGACTTTGCCGTAGAGCGTGCGGCCCGAATAGGCGGAGACGGGGAGCGAAGCGAGAAGAATGAACGAGCTGAGCGCGAGGGCGCGTCGTAAACCTTTCACTGAGGGATTCCTTTCTTCGGCGGGACGTGAGTCTGTGAGATTCCAGGGCTGGAAGGCGCCGTCGGGAGGAGGCGCCTGTAATCAACCTAGCAAACACACAGAAGCGCGGTCAACGTTTAACCCGCCTTCCTCCTCCTCATTACCGTCCTACCCGGCAGACCGCCGGGGCGGCGCTTCATGTATCCGCAGGGCACGCGCAGATCACGGCGCCCTCAATCACCACATCACTCAGCGGGTGGCACTCCTCCAGCGCGCCGGGCGCGAACCCGAGCAGCCGCACGTATTCCCGTCCGCCCCCCGTGCGCTCGTAGTAAATCCTCCCTAGCGTTAATGAGCCGCCCGGCGCGCGGACGGCTGCGATTCCTCCCGGCGCCACAGGGCCGGGCCTGATTGTGATGCGCCCGAGTAAGTGGCGCGCAGTGGCGTCTCGTTCGTCAGGGCAAGCGGCGTAGACCGCGACGCTGTAGGCGCTCCCGCCTGCACGTCGCGCTACGCCGTTCTGAGTCTCCGGGTCAAGCGGCACGTCAGCGGATTTCATACGCGCACTTATCAATCCCTCGGAACCGGAGTGAGGTCAGACGGCGGCGAAGAGACCGACTCTCCTTTCGGCAGATTTCAAAGAGCAGGGGAGGTTGACGGGGCTACCGCTTCGCGCCCGATTGTCGCTGGGCGGGGCGGGGGCGCGCGGAGGGCTTACGTGTCTGCTTGTCCAGTTCTTTGCGCAGGGCGTCGAACTCTTCGGGTTCCATTTCTACTGACTCGGGCTCGCGCGTCGTGCCGTGGCGCTTGGCTTCAAGCTCAAGG
>DATHBF010000061.1:0-16868 GCA_035296285.1 Pyrinomonadaceae bacterium
CCTCGCCGCGCCGCTCGGCGCCGAGCGCGTCGAGGCCGCGCGCCGCGCGCTCGAAGAGTTGGCGACGGAGTTCGAGGCGAGGCAGGCGCGGCGGCAGAAGGACGAGAAGAAGGACGAGGAGGGGGATGAGAAGGAGGCTGAAGGGGACGAGCCTTTGACGCGGGGGCCGCTGAGCATGAAGCAGCTTTCGCCGATGGGCTCGTCGGCGGTGGCCGAGGTGACGGTCGAGGCGACGTTCAGGCTCGCGCGGGACGCGCGGGGGAAGTGGCGCGTCTCGGAGGTCTTAATCGGCGGCGAGTCGTTGGGCGACTCGGCGGCGGCGCTCCGCTCGGTTGACGCGCAGAAGGCGGAGCGGGCGCGGGCCGAGATGCGGGACGCGGCGGCGGCGCTCGAATCCTTCCGGCGCGAGCGCGGCTTCTACGTCGTCGCCGAGGACGCGACCGCTCTTATGGACCACCTCAGCCCGCGCCACATCAAATCAATCGTCCGGATAGACCCCTGGCACCGGCCCTACCGCTACGCCGGCACCCGCGAGCAGTACACCCTCAGCTCCGACGGCCCCGACGGCAAGCCCGGCACGCCCGACGACGTGACCCACGCCCGTTAATTCCCCCCTTTAATCTCCCTGATGGCGCCGGCCGAGAATCATCTTGACGCGTTGCAACGGCGGGTGTTAGGTTAAATTTGCGGCCCATGTGAAAGGGTTTTACGTGAGACGGCCGCCATGCCAGCCAACACGTCAACGCCCATCACTTGCCCCGCCGGACGTTTTGGCACCCTGAACCCAAGGAGACGTTCGTCTTGCTCCCCGGACGCCGGAAACTTCTCGTCGCCGACGACTCTCCCACCGTCCGCAAGGTCGTCAGCCTGACCTTCTCGGACGAGGGGCTGGAGGTCGTCGTGGCCGAGGACGGCGAGCAGGCGCTCCGACTGCTGGAGGGGCAGGAGCCGCCCGACATCCTCCTCGCCGATGTCACGATGCCCGGCCCGGACGGCTACGCGCTCTGCGAGCGGGTCAAGCGCGACGCGCGGCTCGCTCACATCCCGGTCGTCCTCCTGGTCGGCACGTTCGAACCTTTCAACGAAGCGGAGGCGCGCAGAGTCGGCGCGGACACAGTCTTGACGAAACCTTTTCAATCCATACGCGATCTGGTCAGCAAGGTCGGCTCGCTCTTAGGCGGCGAGGGCAAGCACGAGGAGCACGAGCCCGCGCGCGAAGAGGCCCCGCCCCGCCGCGAGCCGGCCGAAGAGGTCATGACGCGCGAGGCCGACATCCCCGTCGCCAGGCGCGAGCCCGCGGCCGAGCCTGAACGGGCCGAGGCTCCCGCGCCGGCCGCTTTCGAAAGCTTCGACATGGACGACGAACTGATAGAGGCGACGCCGGCCGAGTCCTTCGGCGGCGCACAAGACCAGACCCGCGCGGCCGCGGCCGGGGCACAACAACAGCCCGCGGCCCGGGCGTCGGCGCCGTCGGGGCCGCTCAGCTTCGACGAGCCGCGCGGCCAGTTCGACGACGCGGCGTCTGCGCCTTTCGGCTCCGTCGTCTTAGAGCCGGTCGCCTCGCACACTGCCGCGAGAGAAACCGAGCCCGCGTTCAGCTCGCGGGCGGCCGACGCCTCCGCGGCCGACGACGCGCTGCTTGACCTCGGCGGCATCGAGCCGCCCGCCTCCGCGGCCAGCGCCGAGGCCGACGACTTCATCCTCGACCTCGGCGACGACTTCGCGCCCGAGCCCCCGCCCGCGCGGCCCGACGCCCCGAGCGCCTTCGCCGAGGCCGCGCACGGCGAGCGCGCGCCCGTCTTCGACGCCCCCGCCTTCGATGAGCCCGCCGAGGAGGTCGTCGCGCAGGACGAGCCCTTCGTCTTCGAGGGGCAGGCGGACGTTCAGCAGGACTCAGGCTCGGCCCCGCGCGGCCTCATCGAGCCCGAGGTCGTGCCCGCGGACGAGCCCGTCCCCGCCACCGTCGAGAGCCCGTTCACCGACGGCAGCGTCGAAGGCGACGTGCCGAAGCCGCCCGCCGCCGCCGAAGCGCACGAAGACTTCGGCCACGCCGCGCAGCCGAGCTTCGCCGGGCAGTCGTCCGCCTCTCCGGCCGAGCCTTCGACCGCGGGCTTCGCCGTCGGCGAGGCTCGGGTAGGGCTCGAAGAGCCTGTGCGCGGCGACCAGCTCTCGAAAGAGATGATTGACGCCATCGCCCGCCGCGTCGTCGAGCTGATGTCGGACAAGGTCGTCCGCGAGATCGCCTGGGAGGTCGTCCCCGAACTCGCAGAACTCCACGTCAAGCAGCGCCTCGAAGGGAAGAAGTAAGAAGGCGCAAGAGGCTTAAGGGGGAGAGGGTAAAGGGGACATCAGCCTCCCCTTTACCCTCTCCCCTTTTTAGCTTTTACCCCCGCTTTGTTACACTGGTCCGTCATGGAGATTCCGAAGACTTACGACCCGAAGCAGGCCGAGGAGAGTCATTACTCGCGTTGGGAGGCCGAGGGCTACTTCGCGCCCGAGATTAACAAGGACCCGGCCGCGCCCGTCTACTGCATCGTCATCCCGCCCCCGAACGTGACGGGCTCGCTCCACATGGGCCACGCCCTCCAGCACACCGTCATGGACGTGCTCACGCGCTTCCACCGGATGCGCGGCTTCCGCACGCTCTGGGTGCCGGGCATGGACCACGCCGGCATCTCCACGCAGCTCGTCGTCGAGCGCGAGCTGCGCAAGGAAAAGCTGACGCGCCACGACCTCGGGCGCGAGAAGTTCACCGAGCGCGTCTGGCAGTGGAAGGCCGACTCGGGCGGGCAGATCACGAAGCAGATGCGCCGCGAGGGCGCCAGCGTCGATTGGTCGCGCGAACGCTTCACGATGAGCGAACAGCTCTCGCGCGCCGTCCGCGAGTTCTTCGTCCGCTGCTACGAGGAGGGCTTGATCTACCGCGGCGAGGGGATAATCAACTGGTGCCCGAAAGACCAGACGGCCCTGTCCGACCTCGAAGTCGAGAAGGAGTCGCAGGGCGGCAAGCTCTACTACCTGCAATACCCCGTCAAGGATTCCGACCGCCGCGTGACGGTCGCCACCACCCGGCCCGAGACGATGCTGGGCGACACGGCCGTCGCCGTTAACCCCGACGACGAGAGGTACGCCGGGCTCGTCGGCTCCACGCTCGTGCTGCCCCTCGTCGGGCGCGAGATTCCCGTCGTGGCCGACGACTTCGTGGACCCCGCGTTCGGCACCGGCGCCGTCAAGGTCACGCCCGCGCACGACCCGAACGACTACGCCCTCGGCCAGCGCCACGACCTCCCGCAGGTGCGCGTCATCGACCAGCACGCGCGCATGACCTCGGAGGCCGGCGCCGACTTCGACGGGCTCGACCGCTACGAGGCGCGCGAGAAGGTGGTGGAGAAGTTCGAGGAGCTTGGGCTGTTAGAGAAGGTCGTTGACTACGAGTTCTCCATCTCGAAGTGCGACCGCTGCCGCACGGTCATCGAGCCTTTAATCTCGACTCAATGGTTCATGAAGCAGGCCGAGCTGGGCCGCGCGCCGCTCGAACTTATTAAGGAGACGCACGAGCCGCGCTTCGTGCCGCAGACGCCTTACGAGAAGGTCTACACGGACTGGCTCGAAAACCTCCACGACTGGACGCTCTCGCGCCAGCTCTGGTGGGGCCACCGCATCCCCGCGTGGTACGACGGAGAAGGGAACGTCTACGTCGCGCGCACGGAAGAAGATGCGAGGGCCGCCGCCGGCACCGGCGAGCTGACGCAAGACCCGGACGTGCTCGACACGTGGTTCTCGTCCGCGCTCTGGCCCATCTCGACTCTGGGCTGGCCCGACGAGACCGAAGACCTGAAGACCTTCTACCCGACCGACGTGCTGGTGACGGCGCGCGACATCATCTTCCTCTGGGTCTCGCGGATGATGATGACGGGGATGAAGTTCAAGGGCGGGAAGGCGTTCCGCGACGTGTTCATCACGGGCACCATCCTCGACAAGTCGGGGCAGCGGATGTCGAAGATGAAGCAGAACGGCATCGACCCGCTCGACGTGTTCGACAAGTACGGCGTGGACGCCACGCGGCTCGTCCTCGCCTCCGTCGAGACGACCGACACGCGCTGGAGCGACAACCAGGTCGAGGCTTACCGCAACTTCGCCAACAAGATTTGGAACGCCGCCCGCTTCTGCCTCCTGAACTCGGAAGGCGCTCGGGTCGGTAAAGGTTTTGACGGAGACCCGAAGTCGTGGGCGCTGCACGACCGCTGGATCACGTCGCGCCTCAACCGCACGGCGCGCACGATGAACGAGGCGATAACGAACTACCGCTTCCACGAGGCCGTGCAGACCATCTACCACTTCTTCTGGGGCGACTTCTGCGACTGGTACATCGAGCTGTCGAAGACGGACGTGCTCGCGGACGAGCCGTCGCCCGCGCGCGACGCCGCGCGCAGCCGCGTGCTCACCGTGCTCGAACAGGCGCTCCGCCTGCTCCACCCCTTCATGCCCTTCATCACGGAGGAGCTTTGGCAGCGGCTCCCCGGCGTCGGCGAAGACTCGCTCCACCCGGCTTATAAAGATGCGAAGCCGACCGTCATGCTCGCCGCCTACCCGGAGGGCGACGGCCGCTTGATTGACGACCGCGCCGAGGCCGAGATGCAGGCCGTCATCGAGCTGGTTTCGCGCGTGCGCAACATCCGCACGGAGTTGAGCGTGAAGCCTTCGGAGGAAGTCCGCCTCGTCGTCGGCGCGGGCCGCAACGGGCAGGGCGACATCTTCCGCGCCAACCTGCCGCAGATAAAGCGGCTCACGCGCGCCGCCGACATCTCGATAGAGGAGACGCTGGCCTCGGTCCCGCGCGCGTCGGCGCGGGCGGTGCTGGGCGGCGGGGCGGAGGTCGCGGTGCCGCTCGAAGGCTTGATCGATTTCGAGCAGGAGCGCGCGCGCGTCGGGCGCGAGGGCGAGAAGCTGAAGAAGGAGCTTGAGAAGGTCGAGGCGCAGCTCGCCAACCCGCAGTTCGTCGAGCGCGCGCCGGCCGAGAAGGTCGAGGAGCTGCGGGCGCGCGCCGAAGACATCCGGCGGCGCTCGGCCGCGCTCGAACAGATGCTGGAGGCCCTTGGACAATGAACTGGCTCGACGAGGGCGCGCTCTTCTCACAGATCGGCAACTTCCTGCACGAGGACATGGGCCGCGGCGACATCACGACGCAGTCCACCCTGAAGCGCAGCCAGAGCGCCAAGGGGCGCTTCCTGGCGAAGGAGCCGATGGTCGTCTGCGGCTTGGAAGCGGCCGAGGCCGTCTTCTCGACGCTCGACTCGCAGCAGCAGCTCGAAGCCTTCGTCTCGGACGGCGAGGAGGTGCAGGCCGGCAAGGTCATCGCGCGCACGAGCGGCTTCGCCGACGTGCTGCTCGCGGGCGAGCGGCTGGCCCTGAACCTCTTGCAGCGCCTCTCCGGCATCGCCACCGTGACGCGCGAGTACGTGCGCGCCATCGAAGGCACGCAGGCGCAGATAGTTGACACGCGCAAGACGACGCCGGGCCTGCGGATGCTTGAGAAGTACGCCGTGCTGACGGGCGGCGGGCGCAACCACCGCTTCGGCCTGGACGACGGCGTGCTCATCAAGGACAACCACATCGCGCTCGCGGGCGGCGTGGCGACGGCGGTCGAGCGAGCGCGCAAGGCCGTCGGCCACCTGCACAAGGTCGAGGTCGAGGTCTCGAAGGAGTCTGAGTTGCGCGAGGCCATCAAGGCCGGCGCCGACATCCTATTGTTAGACAACCAGACGCCGGAGGAGACACATCGTTTAGTAGAGGTCGCGCGAGGGATGGCGCCGAACGTCCTGCTCGAATCGTCGGGCGGCATCACGCTGGAGAACGTGAGGGCCTACGCCGAGGCGGGCGTTGACCTCGTCAGCATCGGCGCGCTCACCCACTCGGCGCGCGCCGTGGACATCAGCTTCAAGATGCAGCCGGCGTGAAGGGGAACAAACGGGGCCGCGCGGCGTGTAAGACATAAGTGTTTGAAGTTCGGAGGTCTGTCATGCGAACAAAGAAGGGTCGTCGTTCGGGCGTGCCGGTGCTGCTCGCGCTGCTCGTCTGCTTTATCTCTATGCCGGAGGGGAGCGCGCAGCAGCGGCGGCGCCCCTCGCGGCGCACGACGAACCCGGCGCGCAGGCAGGCGCCCGCGCCCGCGCCCGACGTGCCAGAGTCTTCGGAGCCGCGCGTCGTCAGCACGGCCGACGAGCAGCAGGAGGAGACGCCGCGCCGCACCTCGCGCACGAGACGCGACACGACGACGCCCGCGCCGCCCTCCGAGTCCGAGCGCCTGCGCGGCACCGTCGACAAGCTCTCGACGCAGGTCGAGAAGCTATCCGGCGACGTGACGTCGATGAAGTCGGACCAGCGCGCCCTCTTCGAGCTGGAGCGCCTGACGCGCGCCGAGCAGCGGGCCGAGTCGCTGCGCTCGCAGCTCCGCGACGTGACCGACCGCGAGTTCCAGTTGCAGGAGCGCATGGTGCAGGTCAACGAGGAGCTACAGCCCGAGGCCGTCCTGCGCCGCTCGCTGCTCTACGGCACGACCAACCCGCAGGCCGTGCGCGACCAGATACGCCTGGGCCTTGAGCGCGAGCGCGACCGCGTGCAGAAGCAGCTCGACATGCTGGCGCAGAGCCGCACCCGCCTCGAAGCCGCGGTCGCCAGCGCCGACCGCGAAGTGGACACCCTGCGCCAGCGCGTCGAGGCCGCCGACCAGCAGCAGGCGACCGGCGCGACTCCGCCGAGCGCCGAGGCCGCCACCGAGACCCCGGCCCCGACCCCCAGCCCGACGCCGGCACAGCCGCCGAACTGAGAACAAGTGACGAGTGACGGGGACGAGTAAAAGCAGTTGGTCTTTACTCGTCACCCGTCACCCGTCGCTATGCACTATGTCAACGATTCCGCAGCTTGAGCTATACCGCCTGCTGGAGGATGCGGTCGCGCGCGGCGAGCGCGTGGCGGTGGCGACCGTGGCCCACACGCGCGGCTCGACGCCGCAGCGGCGCGGCGCCAAGATGCTCTTCTTCGAGGGGGGCCGGACCGCCGGGACCGTCGGCGGCGGCTGCGTCGAGGCCGAGGTCTGGGCCGAGGCGCGCGAGGCCCTGCGGACGGGCCGCGCCGCGCTCCACCGCTTCACCCTCACCGCCGACGAGGCCAGCGAAGAGGGCATGGTCTGCGGCGGCACGATGGAGATTTTCATTGACGTGTGGGACGAAAAAGCCTTGGGGAGTTGAGCCATGCCGACATCCTTCATCGAGAACTACAAGGAGAAGCACCAGCACCCTTTGAACCGGCTGACGCACACGTTCGGGATTCCGATGATAGTCGTCAGCCTGCCGCTCTTCTTCTTCGACTGGCGTTGGGCGCTCGGGCTCTTCGTCGCGGGCTGGGCCTTGCAGTTCCTCGGCCACGCCATCGAGGGCAACAGCCCCGCCTTCTTCCGCAACCCCGTCTACCTCGTCGTCGGGCCGCTCTGGCTCGCGCGCCGCGCGCTCGGCCGCATAGGCGTCGGGCGTCCGGCGCAAAAGTGACCCCTCTTTAAAAGCTCTCACGGATGGACACAGAGGCCGGCCAGCAGTCTTCCTTGGCGGTAGCGAGGGCCGCGGCGCGCGTGCTCGCGGAAGGGCGCGCGGCGGCGCTGGCCACAGTCGTCGAGGGCGCGGGCGGCGTGGGCCTTAAGCTGCTCGTCGGCGAGTCGGGCTCGGCGCTCGCGGGCACGACCGGCGCGGCGAATCTCGACGCGGCCGTCGCCGCGCACGCGCTCGTGTTCCTCGCCTCGCGCGCCGAAGCCGCGACGCTGCGCGCCGGGGAGTTCGCGCCCGGCCTCGCCGACGCGGCGGCGACGCGCGTCCTCTTCGAGCGCGTCGAGCCGGAGCCGCACCTCGTCGTCTGCGGCGCGGGCCACGTCGGCGCCAGCCTCGCGCGCCTCGCCTCCGCCACGGGCTACCGCGTCACGCTCATAGACGACCGCGCCGACTTCCTCTCGCGCCCGCGCTTCCCCGAAGAGCGCATCGAGCTGGTCGTGGCCGACGAGTGGGCCGCGCCCGTCCGGCGCGCAATCGGGACGGGCCGCGGCGTCTACGCGGCGGTCGTGACGCGCGGGCACAACGAGGACGAGCAGTGCATGAGGGCCGTGCTTCAGGCGCGGCCAGACTACGTCGGCATGATCGGGAGCCGGCGCCGGACGAACATCGTGCTCGCGCGGCTGAGGGAGGCGGGCTTCGCTGAAGAAGACTTGCGAGCGGTGCGCGCGCCCGTCGGTTTAGACCTCGGCGCGGTCACGCCCGAGGAAGTCGCCCTCGCCATCCTCGCCGAGGTCGTCGCCTTCCGCCGCGGCGGCACGGGCGCCCCGCTCTCCGCCTTCCGCCGCGAGTAGCCGCTTGCGGTTTCGCGCCGCCTTGGGCATTGTAGGGCGGCAGTATTTATTGCTTCTCGACGCGGGGGCGGCGGTGACGGCAGCGGGTGAGCGGCGCGGGCGGGCGCGAGAGATGTTCCGGGCGCTCGGGCACCGCAACTACAGGCTGTTCTGGGCGGGCGCGTTCCTCTCTAACGCGGGGACGTGGATGCAGACGGTCGCGCAGGCGTGGCTGGTCTTCCAGCTCACCGACTCGGCCCTCTGGCTCGGCGTGGACAACTTCGTCGCGACGGCGCCGGGCCTGCTGCTGACGCTGCCCGGCGGCGTCATCGCCGACAAGGTTGACCGCAAGCGCCTCCTCATCTACACGCAGGCGGGCTGCGGCCTGTCGGCCCTCACGCTGGCCGCACTCGTCTGGGCGGGCGCCGTCCGCGGGCGTCATGACATCTGGATGATACTGCTGCTGACGCTCGTCACCGGCACCTGCTGGTCCATCTCCGGCCCTTCGTACCAGGCGATCACCTTCGACCTCGTCGAGCGCGAAGACCTCGCCAACGCCATCGCCCTCAACTCGACGCAGTTTCAGCTCGCCCGCGTCGTCGGGCCGCTGCTGGCGGGCCTGACCATCAGCCTCGCCGGCCTCGCCGGCTGCTTCCTCGCCAACGGCCTTTCGTACGTGGCCATCGTCGTCGCGCTCTCGTACGTGCAGATTAAAAAGGCGGGGCCGCCCGCCGAAGCCGGCGCGGCCGGGGCGAAGGCGGGGCGGCGCCCGATGTGGCGCGACCTGTTGGAGGGCTTCAGCTACGTGCGCGGGCGGCCGCGCGTGGGCGTGCTGCTGCTCGTGTCGGTGGTCGTGAGCTTCTTCGGCATGCCTTACCTCATGCTGGCGCCGGTCTTCGCGCGCGACGTGTACGGGTGGGGTGAGACGGGGCTCTCGCTGATGATGGGGACGGCCGGGGCCGGGGCCTTGTGCGGGGCGCTGCTGCTGGCCTACCTGGGCGACTTCGGGCGCAAGGGGCTGTTCGTGATGGGGAGCGCCTTCGCGGGCGGCGCGTGCATCGCGGCGTTCGGGCTGGCGCCGAGCCCCTCGACGGGGCTGCCGCTGTTCTTCGCCATCGGCTTCTCGGTAGTCCTCTACTTCGCCGCCGGCAACACGCTCCTTCAACAGCTCGTCGCCGACGAGATGCGCGGCCGCGTGATGAGCATGTGGCTGCTGACCTTCATCGGCTCGACGCCGATTGCGAGCTTCCTCGCCGGCCTGGCCGCCGAACGCTACGGCCCGCGACCGACCCTCACCGCCTGCGGCATCGTCATCAGCCTCCTCGTCCTCTTCATCGCCCTTCGCAACCCGCGGCTGCGGGAGATTTAAAGGCGGCGTCCTACTCCTTGTCGCGGAAGACGCGCTCGATGGGCGTCAGGCCGCGGTCGTCGAGCGGGGAGGTGGGCGGGACTTCCCGGGCCGGCGTGCGGCCGGGGAGGGCGCGGGCGTGCGGGACGGCGGCGGCGGGGGCGAAGGCAACGCCGGGGGCGGCCGAGAGATTCAGAGTGGTCATGGGCGCGGGGGGCCGGCGGCTGGCGAGGGCGGGGAAGAGGTGGAACCACTGCGCGTAGCCGACGCCCATCGCCAGCGCCCACAGCGCGAAGCGGCCCATGATGCCGTGCTCCTCCGAGTAAAAGAGGAACATGAGGGCGTCGCCCAGCGGGAACGAGAGCAGGAACATGAGGGCTTCGAGCCACGAGCTGCTGGCGTCCACGTAAAATATCGTCTCGTGCCTCACGGGCATGATGGTGTAGGTCAGCAGCGCGCTCGTGCACAGCAGTATCCAGAGCTTGCGCAGGTTGGGCTGGAAAGGGTTCTGCATGGAAAGGCCCTCCGGAAAAAGACGATTCCGCCCCGCGCTCGTCGGGCGCGAAGGGGCGCCGCGGGTGTCTGAAACTCACTCTTAGACGCCGCCCGCCCGCAAGTTGTTCCCGCGCCCGGTGCGGCCGCAAGTAAAGACGGCGGCGGGCGTTCTAGCTTCAGGTGGCGGCGGTGCGCCCCGAATCATTCGTGAGAGACGTGAGGAGAGAGAGATGCGAAACGTGAGAGACCTGCTGTGCCTCGCCTTCGGCCTGCTGCTCGTCGCCCTTGTGGCGGCGGGCGCGCAGGCGCAGGGCGTCATCGTCCCTGGCCCCTGCCGGCGCTGCCCGCCGGTGCCGAGGCCAGTCCCGCTGCCCCGCTCGCTCCCCGTCAAGTCCGTAAAGATTGAGACCAAAATCAACGGCCAGGTGGCGACCACCCACGTCGAGCAGGTCTTCCGCAACGACACCGACCAGACGCTCGAAGGCACCTACTTCTTCCCCATCCCCGAGTCGGCCTCCATCTCGGAGTTCGCCATCTGGGACGGCGACCGCCGCCTCGTCGGCGAGGTCCGCACGCGCGAGGAGGCCCGCCGCATCTACGACGAGATAGTCAGGCGGCAGCGCGACCCCGGCCTTCTGGAATACGCCGGCCGCGACCTCTTCCAGGCCAGCATCTTCCCCATCCCGCCGCGCTCGGACAAGAAGCTTGAGCTGACCTACACGCAGGTCCTCAAGGCCGAGTCGGGCACGGTCGCCTACCGCTACCCGCTCGGCACGGGCCGCAACGTCTCGCAAATCACCGGCACCGTCTCCGGCTCCGTCGAGGTCGAAGGGCAGAAGCCCCTGCGCAACGTCTACTCGCCCACGCACGAGATAGACGTGCGCAACTCCGAGGGCGGGCGCCGCGCGCGCGTCTCCTTCGAGACGAAGGCGGGCCGCGAGCCGCAGGACTTCCAGCTCTTCTACACGCTCTCTGACGCCGACTTCGGCATGACGCTCCTGACGCACCGCGAGCCCGGCAAGCAGGGCTACTTCCTCCTGACCATCTCGCCGAAGGACGACCTCGCCGAGCGCGAGTATTCGGCCAAGGACATCGTCTTCGTACTCGACACTTCGGGCTCGATGGCCGAGGCGGGGAAGATGGAGAAGGCGCGCGCGGCGCTGCTCTTCGGCGTCCGCTCCTTGAAGAATGAGGACCGCTTCAACGTCGTCAACTTCGCGGGCGAGGAGCACCTCATGGCCGCCGGGCTCGTGCAGGCCGACGCGGCCGGGCGCGCACGCGGCGAGGAGTTCATACGGCAGCTCAGGCCCGTCGGCGGCACGAACATCAACGGCGCGCTGCAAGCCTCGATGCGACTCTTCGACCAGCAGAACGACCGCCCGCGGATGCTCGTCTTCATGACGGACGGGCTGCCGACCGTCGGCGAGACGAAGGTGGACCGCATCATCGAGAACGCCCGCGCCGCCCGCGTCCCCGGCGTGCGCCTCTTCACCTTCGGCGTCGGCTACGACGTGAACACGGCCTTGCTCGACAAGCTCGCGGCCGAGAACGGCGGCGTCGCCGAGTACGTTGACCCGAAGGAGGACCTGGAAGTTAAGGTGTCGAGCTTCTTCACGAAGATCAACCACCCGGTCCTGACCGCGCTCGCGCTCGACATGGGCGGCGTCGAGACCGACTTCGTCTACCCGCGCGAGCTGCCCGACCTCTTCCGCGGCGGCCAGGTCACGCTCATCGGCCGCTACCGCAACCCCTCGGACGTGCGCGCCGCCACGCTCGCGCTGACGGGGCGCGCGGGCCGCGACTCGCGCAAGTACCCTTACGAGAACATCAGCTTCCCCCTCGTCAACGACGACAACGACTTCCTGCCGCGCCTCTGGGCGACGCGCCGCGTCGGCTGGCTGATGGAGCAGGTCCGCTCCAACGGCGAGCAGAAGGAGCTGGTTGACGAGATCACGGACCTCGGCACGCGCTACGGCATCGTCACGCCCTACACCTCCTACCTCGCGCTTGAGCCCGGCGCGTGCAACACCTGCGAGACCACGACCGTCACGGGCGGCCCCGGCGGCGCGGGCGGCGGCCAAATCGTCACGCGGCAACTCGGGGGGCAGCCGCGCTCAGGGCGCGACGCCAGCACGGGCGGCGTGGTAGCGGGTGACGCCGCCAGGATGTCGCGGCCCGTTCAGAACGCGCCGCCGCCCCCCGCGTCGAAGGATGCCGCGAAGGCGACGACCGGCGAGATGGCGGTGCGCGAGAGCCGCCGCGCGCGGGCGCAGCAGGAGACCATCCGCGTCGAGTCCGATGCGGACGACGCGCCGGCCGCGCCCTCCGTGCGCAAGGTCGGCGACAAGACCTTCTACCTGCGCGAAGGCATCTGGACCGACGCGGAGTTCAAGGCGGACGCCCGCCTGCCCGAGACGGCGCTCGAATTCGGCGGCGAGGAATACTTCGCCCTCGTCAGGCGCGAGCCGCAGCTCGCACGCTTCTTCGCCCTCGGCGAGCGCGTCGTCGTCGTCTTCAAGGGCCGCGTCTACCGGGTCGGCACGAAATAGAGTAGCCAGTAAGCCAGTAGTCAGTAGAGATACGCTCTCCGCGGGGTCTGCTGACTACTGGCTACTTGTTTCCGCGGCGCGAGTTCATGTACAAAGGTGGCATCAGGGAGGGAGGAGTTTTACGACAAGTCCGGCGGAGAGCTGATTCTGAGATGAGGCTGAGGCGAATCTATCGTGGGGCCGCGCGTCGCCTGTGCGCGGCCCTCTTGCTGTCGGCGCTGGCGTCGGCGGCCTTCGCGCAGGAAGGCGGGTGGTCGGGCGGGCGGCGGGGCTTGGCCGGCAAGGATTTGAACGCCGTCCACTTCGTGGACTCGAAGCGCGGGTGGGTGGCCGGCGACGGGGGCGTCGTGATGCGCACGACCGACGGCGGGCGCGCGTGGGAGCGGCAGGCGCTCCCGACGAAGGACGGCATCAACGACATCTTCTTCCGCGACAAGGAGAACGGCTACCTGCTCGCCGGCAGCCAGATTTTCACGACCGAGGACGGCGGCGCCACCTGGCAGCCCTCGGCCCGCTTCTTCGCGCAGACCTTCGGCGGCGCCGAGCCCGAACTCTACAGCGTGCGCTTCACGAGCAAGAGGCGCGGCTGGGTCGTCGGGAGCCTGAGCCGCCGGGAGAGCGTCGTTGACAGCCTCGTGCTCCGCACCGAGGACGGCGGCACGTCCTGGCAGCGCCAGCGCGTGCCCGTCACGGACGAGCTGATCCACCTCGACTTCGACGGCGACAAGCGAGGCTGGATCGTCGGCAGCGACGGCCGCATCCTCCACACGCGCGACCGCGGCGAGTCCTGGACGCTCCAACGCTCGCCCACCAACGCCACGCTCTACCACGTCGAGTTCCGCAACGACGACCAGGGCTGGGCCGTCGGCGAGCGCGGCACCGTCCTGCGCACGACCGACGGCGGCGACACCTGGCTCCTCGTGGGCTCGCCCGTGCGCTCGACGCTGTTGAGCGTCAAGTTCGTCAACGAGGACGAGGGCTGGGCCGCGGGGCGGGGCGGCGTCATCCTCCGCTCGGGCGACGGCGGGCAGACCTGGGTCCAGCAGCAGACGGGCACGCGCCAGAACCTCTACGCCCTCTTCTTCGACAAGAAGGGCGGCTGGGCCGTTGGCGCCGACGGGCTCGTGCTGCGGTACGAAAGGTAAAAATTTGAGCAACCGCCCGTTGGGGCGGGGCATCGGAAGAGCAGCATAGCAAGGACCCTCAGATGAGCGCGCGAGTGGGACGCGGCACGGGGGTCGAGTGGATGGTTCTCCTGTGGTTTCCGCCCGGCGTGAAAGGGTCGCGCCGGGCGGCTTTTTTATTGCGCGGAGTCGCGGAGAAGCTCGCTGATGATGGCGAGGTGGTGGTCGTCGTGCTCGGCGACGAAGTAGGCCAGGTCGAAGACGCGCATCTGCCTGGCCAGCCGCGGGTGAAGCGCCGAGGCGGCGGCCTCCTCCTCGCTCATGGATTCGAGCCGGCGGACGAAGCCCTCGCGGGCCGAGCGGAAGGCGGCGAGAATCTGTTCGAGGGGCGCGTCGTTGTGGCCGGCCTCGACGGTCTTGCGGTTCGTCATGTCGGCCGGCCTGAGCGAAGGGAGCCCGGCGCGGTAGTCTTCGAGCCGCGCCTCGTGCAGCTCGTCCAAATCGGCGAGGTGGCCGGCGTGCTCCTGCACGGACCAGCCGCCGCCCGCGCGCGCCGTCAGCGTCTCGGGCGGGAGCGGGCGCAGCTTCTCCTCAAGGCGCGTGGGCGCGCCGCGCAGGCGCTCGATCAAGTACGGGAGCATCCCGACCGACAGGTGTGCGAAGTCGAACTCGCGCTCAAGCCACCTGAGCCTCTTGACCAACTGAGAACTCCTTAGCCGACTTTCTTGATGCTGCTGACGAGCCTCGAATAGTCGTCCCGGTGCTTTCTGAAGGCGTCGCGGGGGCCGAAGGTGAGGACGATGACGGGCTTCGCGGCCTGGAGGAGGTCGGCGCTGAAGGCGACCTCCTTGCCCTCGGACTTGCCGGAGCCCGTGATGGCGACGTGCCCCATGCCGTTGTGTGTGTCCTCCCTCGGCTCGCCGTCGAACTCCAAGTCCTCGATCTGCCTGCTCAGCTCCTCGCCGATGGCCCGCGCGGCGTCCTCGAATTGCGCCTCGGCCGGGACCCAGAAGGTGACGACTATCTCGCCGTCGCCGGACTCAAGGTCGTAACGCTCGCCGTCGGCCTCGGACTTCCAGCCGGCCGGGACATCGAACCGGAGGCCGGCGCCCGCGTGCGTGATGACCTCGCCCCCGGCGGCCTGCGCGACGGGCGAGGCCGAGGCGGCGGCCGTGCCCGCGGAGTTGGTCGTCTGTGCCGGGCTGTTGCACGCGAGGGCGAGTGCGCAGGCGGCGAGGCCGAGGATGAGCTTCGTGGGTCGCAAGGGTTTAACCTGTCTTACTTCTTCTCAAGCGCCGTGCGCGCGATGGCCAGCGTGGCGACGGCGCGGGGCGCCTCGCCCTCGAAGGCGCGAGCCAGCTCGACGGCGCGCGACATGTCCTCGCGCGCCAGTGCGGTGAAGATGCCCGCCAGGTCGAAGCTCTCGGCCGAGTTCGTTGACATCGTCGTCATGTTCTTCGTCCGGAGCTGGTTCGTCAAGCGGCCGTCCTCGCCCGTGTAGGCGGGCGCCGAGTTGGAAGCCTTGGTCACGTCGAGCATCACCTCCCAGGCGCGCGGCCGGTCCAGCTCGACGAGCTGCGTGGCGATGGCGACGAGCGCGCCGACGCGCTCGGGCGAGGCCGGGTCTATGCGCTCGCGCGCCTCCCTCAGCGCCTCGTCGAGCAGCTCGGCGGCGCGGCCCGGCTCTTTCTTGACGAGCTGCTTTGCCACCTCGGTCATGACCCAAGTGCGTTGGATGGCCGTCAGCGTCGTGCCGCGCGCGAGCCTCAAAGCCTCGTTCAAAGTCTCGGGGTCGCGGAGGGAACGTTGCGCGTCCTCAAAGTCTATGTAGGCGCGGACGCGCTGGCGCAGGTCCACGTCCTCGATCTTGTTCAGGAACTCTTCGAGGCGCGGGTCCTTCTGGCGGACGGCGTTGAAGACCACGTCAACGTAGATGGCGTCGCGGTCGGCGGAGGTCTTGGCGTTGTCGAGTCGCTTGAGTGATTCCTGCACGCGGTCGCGGTTCGGGTCTTCGGGGACGAGTCCGTGCGTGAGCGCGCGGTTGCCGGGCTGGCGGTTGCCCTCCGGCGTGTCGGCCTGGAGCGAGGCCATCTTCGCGCGCAGGGCCGCCGAAGTGTCGGGCGCGTGCTGCTCGAAGAGCGGGAGCAGGCGCGCGATGACCATGTACCAGCCGGCGCGGCCCGTCGTGGTTCGGTCCTGGTCGGGCGTCGGGGTGGGCTTCAGGAGGATGGAGGCGGCCGTTCGGAAGTAGGCGGCCCGGAGCTGCGGCGAAACGTCGGAGGGCGCGGTGTGGTTGCCCCAGGAGTTCATGCTGGAGCCGGCGGTGCGCGAGAAGGTGACGTAGAGCGCGGGCGTGAAGAGGTAGGAGGAGAGGAGCGAAGCGGTGTTGGCGTCGGACGAAGGGTCGGCGGCCGCGCGCATGACCAGCGCCGCGTAACGCTCGTCGGCGGACTTCGCGTCCTTGGCGCGCAGGCGCGTCAGGAACTCCAGCCCCGTCGTCGTGACCTCGACGAGCGCGGGGTCTGCGAACTGCACGGCGCGCTCGGTGTTGCCGTCTTCGAGGAGTTGGATGGCGAGCCGCAGGCGCTTCTCGACGGCCGGCGGGACCTTCATCTGCTCCTCGGGCATCTTCGTGCGCGACTGCTTCTCGGCCTCGGCGACGCGGGCGGCCGCCTCGTCGGCCTCTCGCTTGCGGGCCTCGTCGAGCCTCGTCAAAAACTCTTCGCCGAGCGCGCGGTCGCGCTTGGCCGCGAGCCGTAAGACCTCCGTCCTCATGCTCGGCGGGGTGGCGTAAGAGAAGCTGCCGCGCTCGCGCATCTGCCGCTCCTTCTCCTCCTGTATGCGGCGGTCGGAGTCGGCGTCGGCCGACTCGGCCTCGGACCAGGCGCGGCGGAAGAGCGTGCGCGCTCGCTCCTGGTCCGTCTCCCAGAGGGCGTCGGCGGCGCGGGCCTGCACGCGCGCCCGCAGGACGGGGTCGCGGAAGG
>DATHBF010000062.1:0-11681 GCA_035296285.1 Pyrinomonadaceae bacterium
AGACGGCGTTCAGCCGGCTGACGGCGATGTTCCCGCGCCACATCCATGCGACCAGCTTCCGTGGCTTCCTGCTGAAAATCTCGTGGTTCGTCATCGCCTTTGCTTTAGACAGGGCGTTCATCTAGCAACTTGGATTAATTACATTTCCGGTTGCAGGCTTGTCGAGTCACGCCGGGGTGGATAGGCGGCCGGGCCAGGTCGATAGCCGCCCCGCCGCGCGGAAGTTCAGAGAGTTCAACCCTGCGGAGGTCGTGGAGGCGAAAGTACATTTTGACTTCTTCTACAACGAACTGTTAACGCTGCCGGGCGCGCAGGCGTACGTCATTTTCTACCGCGGGAAGCGTCGTACTTCGTGGCAAGATCACAGGTACGCGAAGAGTTATTTGGACAAACGTGGGGGCATCCCGCCGGAGCGGATAAGGGCCACCTTTGGCGGGTATCGTGATGATACAGCGATGGAGCTATGGATCGTGCCGGAAGGCGCAGAACTACCAAAACCGACGCCCGCCTACTTTCCGAAGAGAAGAGGAAGGCGTTGAGTAATAATCGGCGGCAACGTCTAACAACGGCATGCACCCGACGCCCTACCACGTTGCCTCTCACGTTACCTGCGCTGTGGCGCGGGCGATGCCCGGCGTTAGATTGCCATTGATTTCGTTACGGGATATAGAGTATTTTGTGCCCGACGCCTGAAAGCCGCACCGCCTGTTGAGTTCGCCCTTGCCCCGCCGACTCTTCCGGCCAGCCGACTTCTCAACTTCTACGCGTGATGCCGTAGTGCCGTCTAAGAGGGAGGAATTATGTCTCGAAGAAGGATTGACGCCCGCGCGCGTCGGGCCGCAGTCAAAGTCGCTTTATTGACGATGACGGTGGCCGCGATTTGGGTCTGCGGCGCGCGGACGGCGAGGGCCGATACGCTGACCCTCACCAGCGGCAGCGTGTCTGTCAATTGTGCCCCGTCGTCGCCCAACTCCCGCGAGGTGACCTTTAATCTAAGCGGTCCGGATTTCTCCTTGCACGGGATAATTTCCGGCTTCGGGTCCGGGCCGTGCGCCCCGGCCGTCCCCGTCTCCGTCAGGCTGAGAACCATCAGCCCGATACCCTATGATGGCATCGTCGGCTCCGTCACCTATCAAGGCGTGAGCACGATATTTTTTGATGGGTCGCTACAGTTCGACGGGAGTTCCATCAGCGGTTTTGTGACGGGCTATACTTTTGACCCCGGGGACCAGCAGTTATTCCGGGTGGACTTCACCGGCACGGGGGTCGGCTCCACCGGGGGGCCCGTGAAGACCTTCAACGTCGCCGCCGTCCCCGAGCCCGCCACGATGATCCTCTTCGGCACGGGCCTGACGGCCGCGGCCCTTTCCGCCCGCCGGAGGCGCAAACGATAAAGGGGTCACACGGGTGACTCACCTTCGCGTCCGGCCCGGCGGGTGGCCTGCCTCCGGCGTTAGGGTTTTAGCGGACAGGGGCTCTAACACAGAGGGCGCGGAGATAATTAAATCTCCGCGCCCTCTGTGTTATCTTCTCCGTCACGTCTTAGCCGAATCCTTCCACGCCGGAGTCGAGAATCCTAATGCCAGAGATGAAGAGCCTTCCCGCGCGCGCCGTGCTGGCATGCGCAGCCGTTTTGTGCCTCGCCCTAGCCGCGCACGCACAGCAGCCGACCCCGACGCCCACGCCGACGCCGGAGACGCCCGAGGACGCGGCCACCGAGACGAAGACCTTCGAGCGCCTGGAGTGGCGCAACATCGGGCCGGCCAACATGAGCGGGCGCGTCTCGGACGTGGAAGGCGTCCCCGGCAACCCGAACCTCGTCTACGTCGCCTCGGCCTCGGGCGGCCTCTGGAAGACGACCAACGGCGGCGTCCGCTGGACCCCCATCTTCGAGCGACAGGGCACCATCTCCATCGGCGACATCGCGCTCGAACCCGGCAACCCCGAGGTCGTCTGGCTCGGCGCGGGCGAGTCGGCCGTGCGCAACTCGGTCTCCTTCGGCGACGGCGTCTACAAGTCAACCGACGGCGGCAAGACCTGGCAGCACATGGGCCTGCGCGACAGCGCGCACATCTCCAAAGTCATCGTCCACCCGCGCAACCCCGACGTGGTCTACGTCGGCGCGCAGGGGCACGCCTTCGGCCCCAACGAGGAGCGCGGCGTCTTCATGACGGCCGACGGCGGCAAGACCTGGGCCAAGACGCTCTACTCCGGCCCCGAGCACGGCGTCGCCGACATGGACATCGACCCCACGAACCCCAACATCCTCTACGCCGTGATGTGGAAGTTCCGCCGCACGCCCTGGACGCACACGAGCGGCGACGAGCGCGGCGGCCTCTACAAGTCCATCGACGGCGGGCGGACGTGGAAGAAGCTGGAAGGCGGGCTGCCCAAACTCGTCGGCCGCATGGGCGTGGCCGTGGCGGCGTCGGCGCCCAACGTCGTCTACTGCATCACGGAGGCGAAGGACGGGACGCTCTACCGCTCCGACGACCGCGGCGAGACGTGGCGCAACGTCTCGAAGCAGACCTCCATCGTCTCGCGCGGCTTCTACTACTCGCGCGTCCGCGTGGACCCGACCAACGAGAACCGCGTCTACGCCATCGCCTCGAACCTCTTCGTCTCGGTGGACGGCGGCCGCACCTTCCGCTCCATCACGGGGCGCACGCACGTCGATTTCCACGCCCTCTGGATAGACCCGACGAACCCGCGCCGCGTCTGGCACGGGCAGGACGGCGGCGTCTCGGTCTCCTACGACGGCGGCGAGACGTGGGAGGTCATCCCGAACCTCCCCCTCGGCCAGTTCTATCAGGTCTTCGCCGACAACCGGCAGCCCTTCTACTGGCTCTCGGGCGGCCTCCAGGACAACGGCACCTGGACCGGCCCGTCGCGCACGCGCGAGCCCGTCGGCATCCAGAACGACGACTGGCGCATGGTCTCCTTCGGCGACGGCTTCTTCGCCATCGCGCACCCGGACGACCCCGACCTCTACCTGACCGAGTCGCAGGGCGGCTTCGTCGTCCGCACCGACATGCGCACGCGCGAGCAGCAGACCGTCGTCCCCTATCTGGGCGACTTCGGCGGCCCCGCGGCCAACGCCAAGTTCCGCTTCAACTGGAACTCGCCGCTCGTGCCCTCGCCCAACGACAAGGACACGGTCTACCTCGGCGGCAACGTCGTCTTCCGCTCGACCGACTTCGGCAAGACGTGGTCGCAGATAAGCCCCGACCTCACGCTGAACGATAAAGAGAAACAGAAGGACGCGGGCGGCCCCGTCGCCTTCGAGAACACGGGCGCCGAATACTACGCGACCGTCATCAGCCTCGCCGAATCGCCCCTGAGGCCCGGCACCATCTGGGCCGGCACCGACGACGGCCAGCTACAGCTGACGACCGACGGCGGCAAGAACTGGCGCAACGTGATTAAGAACGTGCCGAACCTTCCCGCCGGCTCGCCCGTCTCGCACGTCGAGCCCTCGCGCAAGGACCCGGACACCGTCTACGCCTCCTTCGACCGCCACATGCTCGACGACCGAAGGCCCTACGTCTACCGCTCCCAGGACGGCGGCCGGACGTGGCAGAACGTCACCGGCAACCTGCCCGCCGACGCCTACGTCTGGGTCGTGCGCGAAGACCCTAAGAACCCGCGGTTGATCTACGCCGGCACCGAACTCGGGCTCTACGCCTCCTACAACGGCGGCGGCCAGTGGGCGAGTCTCGCCCTCAAGAACCTCCCGAAGGTCGCCGTCCACGACATCGTCGTCCACCCGCGCGACAACGATTTGATTCTCGCCACGCACGGGCGCGGCCTGTGGGTGCTCGACGACGCCACGCCCGTCCAGCAGATGACGCCGCAGATGGCGGCGCAGGACGCGCACCTCTTCGACGTGCGCCCGGCCGTCCGCCACACCGTCCGCTTCACGCGCTACGGCGTCGGCGACAAGGCGTTCGCCGCGCCCAACCCGCCCTACGGCGCGCTCGTCAGCTACTACCTGAAACGGAAGCCCGACGACAAGACCAAGGTCAAGGTCCAAATCCTCGACGCGCAGGGCAAGGTCGTCTCGGAGATGGAGAACGTTGGCCGGGAGCAGGGCTTCAACCGCGTCTCGTGGAACCTGCGCTACGGCGGGCCGCAGGTGCGCCGGCCGCCGACCGACGAGGAGGTGCAGTTCACGGGCGGCCCGCGCGGCCCGCAGGTCCTGCCCGGCGCCTACACGGTGAAGCTCTTCATCGGCGACAAGACTTTCCAGAAGCCCGTGGAGGTGAGGCTCGACCCGACGGTGACGGTGCAGCAGGCGGAGCTGCGCGAGCAGTTCGACATGACGCTGCGCCTGCGCGACATGCAGACGGCGACGAACGGCGCGCTGCGCACGCTCGACAGTCTGAAGAGCCAGCTCGACTTCGTGGAGCGCACGGTCAAGGAGCGGCTCGGCGCGGCCGACGTGCCGAAGGAGGTGGCGGACGCGCTGGCGGCACAGAAGAAGCGCGTCGAGGAGTTGGAGGGCAGGCTGGCGCAGCCCGAGGGCGGCCTCGGCTTCGCGGGCCGCGCGCAGCTCGTCGAGCGCATCGGCGGCCTCTTCTTCATGCTCGACGCCGCCAACGCCGGCCCCACGCCCGCCGCCCGCGAACTCTACCGGGAGCTACAGAAGGAGTTCGACGCCCGCATCGCCGAGGTCAACAAATTCCTCGCCGACACCGTCCCCCAACTCAACGACACGCTCCGCAAGACCGGCGCCCCGACCTTGATGACGGGCAAGCCCATCGAGCTGCCGAAGCCCTGAAAGCAGTAGGCGGCAGGCAGTTAAAATCCGAGGCGGCCGGAGCGTGAGCAATCGGCCGCCTCGTATGTTCAGGACTATCTTTTACTGCCTGCTGCCTACCGCCTACCGCTTTCAGGGTGTGAACTCGAACAGCGCGGCCGGCGAACCCTCGCTCGTCGCAAAGAGGGTGCGGCCGTCGAGGCGGTAGCAGACGGCCTCGCCCTGGCGGCGCGGGCCGAGCGGGATGGCGGCGGGCTGCTGCTTCCAGACTTCGTCAAAAGAAGCGCCGTCGGGCAGGCGCAGCTCGTAGGCGGTCCCGTAGTCGCAGAGCGCCACGCGGCGCCCGTCCGGCGAGATGTCGGCGCCCGTGACGAGCGTGCCGAAGAAGCCCGGCCCCTTCAGCCTCGCCACCGCCGTCAGCTTCTGAAACCCCGTAGCGGGGCGCGGCCTCGCCAGCTTGTAGACGCCCGCGCCGCCCAGCTCTTTCGTGATGATGTAAAGGTCGCCGCTCGAAGGGTGGACGACCAGAGCCTCGGCGTTGTGCGGCCCGTCCGGGTAGGTGAGGCGGATGGCCTCGGCCGGCTCGGTCGCGCGCGGCTCCTTCTTCGTCGAGGCGGCGTCGGAGTCCTTCACCGCGGGCTCTTGGAAGCGGTAGACGGTGACGTATTCGCGCTCCTCGCCGTTGTCGCCGATGTCGCCCACGTAGAGGTACGAGCGCCCCTGCTCGGGGCCCGGCCCGGCGGCGATGTCCTCCCAGTCCACGGCCCGCGCGCCCTCGACGCGCCAGACGCCGCGGCGCCGGCCGTCGGCGTCGAAGGCGTAGACGAAGGGGCCGTCGCCCGAGTCGTTGTGCGTCCAGTAGAGGCCGGCGTTGCGGCGCGAGGCGACGACGCCGCTGCTCTCGCGCACCGCCTTCTCCTCCAGCTGCGCCGTGCGCATGCGGCCCGCGGCCGCCGAGTCGGCCTTCCTGCCGGCCTCCGTCTGCTGCTGCCGCAACTGGTCCGAACGCAGGCTGCGATAATCACGCGCCAGCGTACACGAAGTCGAGAGCGCCGCCGCGCACGCGACCGCCGCCAACCGCCCGCCTAAAATCTTGAATGACATTCCTGAATTTATACCACGCCCCGCTTCGGACTCGCGCCCGCGCCGTGTAAACTGACGGCTATTAGCTAATGGAGAGTGCCTTGCGTCAAACGCTGACGGTCGAGCTGGTGCCGCGCACGGCGTGGTTCAAGAACGTGCGCTCTCACGTCTCGCCGGCCGAGTGGGAGCGGCTGAAGAAGCTGACCTTCGCGCGCGCCGGCTACAGGTGCGACGTGTGCGACGGCCGGGGCGAGCGTTGGCCGGTCGAGTGCCACGAAATCTTCTCTTATGACGACGCGCGGAAGGTGCAGAGGCTCGAACGCCTCGCGGCGCTCTGCCCGGCGTGTCACGAGGTGAAGCACGCGGGGCTGGCCGGCGTGCGCGGGCGTCAGCGCCAGGCGGTCGCGCACCTGGCGCGCGTCAACAACTGGTCGCGCGAGGACGCGGAAGCCTACCTCGAAGTCTGCTTCGAGCAGTGGCACCGGCGCAGCAACCACGAGTGGTCGCTCGACCTCTCGCACCTCGAACGACTCGGCGTCCACGTCCGCCACGCCCGCGCGGGCTTGAGGCTTGAAGGATGAGCGAAGAGAACCGCAACCCGGCCGGGTCCCTGAAGGTCAAAATCTTCAACCAGACTTACAGCCTGCGTTCCTCGACCGGCGGGGCCGAGCACATCCGCCGCGCCGCGCGCGCCGTGGACGAGCGGATGCACGCCGTCGCCTCCCAGCTCGCCGTCCACGACGTGGCGAAGGTCGCGGTCCTCACCGCGCTCAACTTCGCCGACGAGCTGCAAAGCCTCAAAGACTCCTACGAGCGCGAGCTTCAGGAACTGCTCGCGCGCGCCGACCAACTCGCCGCCGAAAACGACGCGCTCGCCGCCGAGAGGGAAGAGCGCGCCGCCGAGCCGCCCGCCCCGGAGCCGGAGATCGCGCCCGAGCCCGCACCCGTCGAAGAGGCACGGCCTTCATCGTGGTTCGAGGCCATCTTCGACTCCGACCCGCCCGAGCGCGCGCCCGGCGACGAGCGGCTAAGCAGCCAAATCTCCTCGCGCCTCCAGAGACTCCGCCAGCCCGCGCGCCGCCCCTCCATCACCGAAGGGGACGCCGGCAAGAATGAATGAGAGTTTATAAGCCGAGTAAGGAGGAGGTCGCGGCGGCGGCGGGCAGGACCGTCAGGGACGTGATCGCGCCCGACCTGCGCGTGCTCTTCTGCGGCATCAACCCGGGCCTCTACACGGCGGCGGTCGGCCACCACTTCGCGCGCCCCGGCAACCGCTTCTGGCCGGCGCTCCACCGCGCGGGCTTCACGCCGCGCCTGCTCTCGGCCTTCGAGGAGCACGAACTGCTCGCGCTCGGCTGCGGCGTCACCAACGTCGTCGCGCGCGCCACGGCCGCCGCCGCCGAGCTTCGGCCCGAAGAGTTCAAGCGGGGCGGCCTTCTTCTCAAAAAGAAGGTCGAAAGATACCGGCCGCGCTTCCTCGCCGTCCTCGGCGTCGGCGCCTACCGCGCGGCGTTCGACCGCCCGAAGGCCGCGCTCGGGCTTCAGGAAGAGGGGCTCGGCCCGGCGCGCGTCTGGGTGCTCCCGAACCCGAGCGGCCTGAACGCCAACTACTCGCTCGAAGACCTCGCCCGCTTCCTCCGCGAGCTGCGCGCGGCGGCCACAGCGTTAGACTGACGGCGCGCGAACGCCCGTCAGGCCCGCAGCCTGTCCATGAAGTGCTTGCGGAACTTGGCGACCTTCGGGGCGACCACCATGCGGCAGTAACCCTGGCCCGGGTTCCGCTCGAAGTAGTCCTGGTGGTAGTCCTCGGCCGGGTAGAACTTCTCCAGCGGCGCGACCTCCGTCACGATGGGCGAGGGCCAGACGCCGTTGACCATGAGTTCCGTGATGACGCGCCCCGTCTCGTCCTTCTGCTCGGGGCTATGGTAGAAGACGACGCTCCTGTACTGCGTGCCCACGTCGGCGCCCTGGCGGTTGAGCGTGGTCGGGTCGTGGATGGTGAAGAAGACTTCGAGCAGCTCGCGGAAGGAGACGGCGCGCGGGTCGTAGGTGAGCTGGACGACCTCGGCGTGGCCGGTCGAGCCCGAACAGACCTGCTCGTAAGAAGGGTCGGGCGCGGCCCCGCCCGCGTAGCCCGACACCACCCGCTCCACCCCGCGCAGCTCCTTGTAGACGGCCTCCAAACACCAGAAGCACCCGCCGCCCAGAGTCGCCGACTCTTTCCCCTGTTCGTCAGACATCTCTTTTCCTCCTCGCCCGAGTATAACGGACGGGGCTCTTGCTTAAATAACCCGCGGGGGCGAGAATCTAAAACCTTTGTTGACTGGGGAGGTGAGTGTGGCCGCACACCGTCTTGTTCAAACGTTCCTCTGCCTTCTGGCGCTCGCCTGCGCGCTGCCGGCCGCCGCCCGCGCGCAGTTCCCCCTTGAGAAGAAGATAGGCGAGCTGGCGGCCGAGGCCGGCGCCGAGACCGTGGCCGTCGCCCTCTATGACCTCGAAAAGGGGCACTACTTCTTCCACAACCCCGACGACACGTTCCACGCCGCGAGCACGATGAAGGTGGCGGTGATGATGGAGCTTTACCGCCAGGCGCACGAGCGCCGGCTCTCGCTCGACAGGCTCGTCCCCGTCAAGAACGAGTTCAAGTCCATCGCCGACGGCAGCCCCTTCTCGGTCTCCGCCTCCGACGACTCCGAGCAGACGCTCTACAAGAAGGTCGGCTCGACCGAGACGGTGCGCGAGCTGATGCGCCTGATGATCACGGAGAGCAGCAACCTCGCCACCAACATCCTCATCGAGCTGGTCACGCCCGAGCGCGTCAGGGAGCTGGCCGACGGGATGGGCGCGAAGGGCGTGAAGGTCCTGCGCGGCGTCGAGGACTCGAAGGCCTTCGAGCGCGGGATGAGCAACACGACGACGGCGCGCGGCCTCTACGTCCTGCTGCGCGCCGTCGCCGAGCGCCGCGCCGTCTCGCGCGAAGCGTCCGAGGAGATGGAGCGCGTCCTGCTGGCGCAGAAGTTCAAAGAGGGGCTGCCTGCGGGGCTGCCCGCAGGCTTCCGCGTCGCGCACAAGACCGGCTCCATCACGCGCATCAGCCACGACGCCGGCATCGTCTACCCGCCCGGCCGCAAGCCCTACGTGCTCGTCGTCCTGACGCGCGGCGTCGCCGACGGCGCCCGCGCCCGCAGGCTCATCGCGGACATCTCGCGCGCCGCCTACGAGGACATGACGCGCCTGAACTTAATCGCCCCTCCCGCGAGATAGAGAATGCCCGACACGACAGAAACTCTAAAAGCCGCGCCCGAGCCGGGCCTGTGGGTGGCGGTCAGGCAGTCCGTGCTCGGCGCGCCCGTCAGCTACGACTACACCTCCGGCTCCGTCGGCCGCTCCATCCTGCTGCTCGCCGTCCCGATGGTCCTGGAGATGGTGATGGAGAGCGTCTTCGTCGTCTGCGACGTGTTCTTCGTCGGCAAGCTCGGGGCGGACGCCGTCGCCACGGTCGGCTACACCGAGTCCATGATGACGCTCGTCTACACGCTCGCCATCGGCCTCGGCATCGGGACGGCGGCGACCGTCGCCCGCCGCGTCGGCGAGCGCGACCCGGAGGGCGCCGCGCACACCGCCGGGCAGACGCTCGTGCTCGGCCTGCTCGTCTCGGTCGCGCTCGGGGCGGCGGGCGTGCTGCTGGCGCCGCGGCTCCTGTCGGTCATGGGGGCGTCGCCCTCCGTCATCGCCTCGGGGACCGGGTTCACGCAGGTGATGCTGGGCGGGTGCGCGTCGGTCGTGATGCTGTTCCTCATCAACGCCATCTTCCGCGGGGCGGGCGACGCGGCCATCGCCATGCGCGTGCTCTGGTTCGCCAACCTCATCAACATCGTGCTCGGCCCGTGCCTCATCTTCGGGTGGGGGCCGTTCCCGGAACTCGGCGTCGTGGGCGCGGCCGTCGCCACGACGACGGGCCGGGCGGCGGGCGCACTCTACGCGCTCTCGAAACTCCTGCGGCCGGGCGGGCGCATCCACATCGCGCGCCGCCACCTGCGGCTCGCGCCCGACCTGATGTGGAAGCTCGTCAGGCTCTCGGCGTCGGGCGCCTTCCAGGTCTTCATCGGGATGGCGAGCTGGATAGGGCTGGTGCGCATCATCTCGACCTTCGGCAGCCAGGCGCTCGCCGGCTACACCATCGGCATCCGCATCATCCTCTTCGCGCTGCTGCCCTCTCTGGGGCTGTCGAACGCGGCGGCGACGATGGTCGGGCAGGCTTTGGGCGCGGGCAAGCCCGAGCGGGCCGAGCGCGCCGTCTGGCAGGCGAGCCGCTACAACCTCTACTTCCTCGGCTCGGTCGGGCTCCTCTTCGTCATCTTCGCGGGGGCAATCATCGCGCCTTTCACGCCGGACCCGGTCGTGCGCGACTACGCCGTGGACTGTTTAAGGATAGTCGCCAGCGGCTTCCTCTTCTACGCCTACGGGATGGTCATCGCCCAGTCCTTCAACGGGGCCGGCGACACGCGCACGCCGACCATCATCAACCTCTTCGTCTTCTGGCTCTGGGAGATTCCGCTGGCCTACGCGCTCTCGTTCTACTTCCGGCTCGGCCCGCGCGGCGTCTTCCTCGCCATCACCATCGCCTTCTCGACGCTGGCCGTCGTCAGCGCCCTCCTCTTCCGCCGCGGGCGCTGGAAGACGCGCGTGGTCTGAACCGCGAGGGGCCGGCGGGCGTTAGGGTCTTCGAGGGGGTTTTAATTGCCGCTATGAGATTCGACAGGATAGTGGAGGAGAAGATAAGGGAGGCGGTGGAGGCGGGCGAGTTCGACCGCCTGGAGGGCGCCGGCCGCCCCGTCAACCTCGAATCCTACTTCGCCGCGCCCGAGGACCTGCGCGCCGGCTACTCCGTGCTCAAGAACGCCGGGGTCGTCCCCGAAGAGGCGCAGCTTTTGAAAGAGATCGACGAGGCGCGCCGCGAGCTTGAGCAGTCGCCGGCCGCCGCCCGCCGCGCGGAACTCGGCCGCCGCCTCCGCGAGCTGCGCCTCAAACTCGACCTCCTCGTCGAGCGTAACAGGACGCGGCGCTAATTAATTTCGGACCCCTTCGGGGTCATTCGGCCGTAATTCCGCAACGCGCTACCCCCAATCCGAAATTCCTGAAACCTTTCGCCCGCGCCGGCCACTAACAGGGCGGTGTGAGACGATGAAGCGATGAAGCGGCTGGCGGTCAATAACATGAGTCCTGAGCTGAGTCAGCCGGGCGCGTTCGCCGGGACCCTGATGAACAGCACCGAGGAACTGGTGACCCGCGTCCGGCAGGGCGACGAGGAGGCGTTCCGCCTCGTCTTCGACCGCTATTCGCGGCCCGTACTCAGCTTCATCTACGACATGGTCGGCGAGCGCGGCCTGGCCGAAGACCTGACGCAGGAGACCTTCGTCCGCGCCTACCGCGGCCTCTCGGGGCTGCGCGAGGAGGCCCGGCTCTCGACCTGGCTCTTCGCCATCGCCAAGAACGTCGCCCGCGAGTCCTTACGGACGAGAAGGCGCGACGGCGGCCGCCGGGTGGAGCTGGACGACGAGGCGGTCTTCGAGCTGAGCGACCAGAAGCCCTCCCCGGCGGGCGAGCTTCTCGACAAGGAGCTGAGCGCGGTCGTCCAGAAGGCGCTCATGAAGTTGGACGAGGACAAACGGCTCGTCTTCACCTTGAAAGTTTTCCAGCAGCGCAGCTACGAGGAGATAGCCGAGATCACGGGCTTCTCCGTCGGCAAGCTGAAGACCGATCTGCACCGCGCGCGCGCCGAGATGCGCCGCCGCATCGGGCCATACCTCGGGGGTGAGCAGTGATGAGATGTGAAGAT